>CAYWXO010000017.1:0-26484 GCA_964462255.1 uncultured Thiobacillus sp.
GAAATCCCGGCTCATGCGGCTCATGCGGCTCACGAGGTGGCTCTCCATGATATCCCCCGGATTCCGCTGCGCTGCATCCAGGCTACTCCTGCTACTCCTGCTACTCCTGCTACTCTTGCTACTCCTGCCACTCTTGCTCCTGCCACTCCTGCTATCTCTTCCACTAAGTTGGGTCATTTATTTTCTCCTTTGCCGAATAGGCCCGCGACGTAGTTTTGCCACGGTCTTCGTCCGGGTGTGCCGGGCGCGGCGGGGACGGCGCTAAATTGCGGCCAGGTTTCTTGCGCTTCTTCTGCGCCGGCTTTATAGATGCGGACGCGTACGTCATACCATGCAGCTTGGCCGGTGATTGGGTCAGAGTTGGAAAGATGCTCGCCGGCTTCGTTACGCGGTAACTCTTCTGAAATAAGGTGATTAAGCAGGAAGCCGCGTTTACTTTCGTTGGCGTCTTTATCGAGATTCCATGCGCCCGCCGCTTTACCGATGGCATTCCATGTCCACACCGTGCCAGGCTCAACTGCTTCAGACAAACGTGCTAGACAACGCACTTTGCCATGCATGGATTCCACCCAAATCCAATCATCATCGGCGATGCCTTGTGCGGCCGCGGTTTTCGGGTTGATATGTAAATAGTTATGCGCATGGATTTGGCGCAGCCAAGCATTTTGTGAATCCCACGAGTGATACATCGCCATGGGCCGTTGCGTCACCGCGTTGAGGGGATATTTATGCTTGTCGGACAGCGTCGCCTCCAACGGTTCATAGTAGAACGGCAGCGGGTCAAAGTAGGTTTCGATGCGCTTTTTCAAATGCGCTGGCGGTTGTCGGCCATCGGTTTTACCTTGTGCGGCCAGACGGAATTTTTGCAACACTTCTGAATAAATATGGATATTGATCGGCTCGGCGTGGCGCGTCATGCCATGCGCTTGCGCCCATTGCAAATACCCCTGATTCCAATTACGCATATACTGGTAAGACTTAGGTAAGTGGTAATGGAATACACAGTTATTCTGCTCATACATCTGCCATTGATTCGGATTAGGCTCGCCCTTCATCGATTTTTCGCCGCCTTTGCCGCGCCAGCCAGCAAGGAAGCCGATGCCAGAACCCGGCGCGGTTTCAAAGTTGACAATGAAATCCGGGTAATCACGATATTTCCGCTCGCCATCTTTCGTGGTGAATGCCGGTAATTTCAAACGACTGCCCAGTTCGATCAGCACTTCCTGGAAGGGTTTACATTCACCAGTGGGGGGTAACACCGGAATGCGCACCGAATCGACCGGGCCGTCAAATTCAGAAATGGGCCGATCCAGCATCGACATAGCATCGTGCCGTTCTAAGTAAGTGGTGTCCGGCAAAATCAGGTCAGCGAAGGCGGTCATTTCCGATTGAAATGCGTCAGCGACGACGATAAACGGAATCTTGTATTCGCCCACATTCGGCCCGTCCACCTCTTTATCGTTCAGCATTTTGCGTACTTCAACCGCATTCATGGTCGAGTTCCACGCCATGTTGGCCATAAAAATCAACAGCGTATCGATTTTGTACGGATCACCGCGCCATGCATTAGTAATGACGTTGTGCATGAGTCCATGTACAGAGAGTGGATATTCCCAAGAAAACGCTTTGTCGATACGCACCGGTTCGCCGTGCTCATCGACAAACAAATCATCCGGATCTGCCGGCCAGCCGAGTGGCATGCCATCCAGCGGCATATTCGGCCGGACGGCTTCGGCAGAAGTCGGCGTTTTTGCGCAAGGTGGAATCGGACGCGGAAACGGCGCTTTGTGACGGAAACCACCAGGCCGGTCGATAGTGCCGAGCAAGGACATTAAAATACCCAGCGCACGAATACTGTGGAAGCCATTGGAATGGGCCGCTAAACCACGCATGGCATGAAACGCCACGGGATTACCGGTAATACTCTTATGCTCATTGTCCCAAACATCGGTCCACGCGATGGGCAGTTCGATTTTTTGATCGCGCGCAGTCACGCCCATCTCATGCGCTAATCGCTTAATTGTTGCAACGGGAATACCGGTAATACCAGCCGCCCATTCTGGCGTGTATTGTTCCACGCGCTCAGTCAGCAATTGGAAGGCAGGTTTAACGGGGGTGCCATCCGCCAGCTTGAATTCACCGAGCAAACGCGGTTCAACGCCGGGAGTATGGGTTCCGACCGGTTTATCCATTTCCCGGTCCCACCACAATTTATTTTGCGGATCAAAACAGCCCTCTTCCGGCGGCACTTCAAAACGGACAAACATGCCTTCTTCATGGCTCTTTGGATTGCCGTTAACCAACTCAGCCGCATTGGAGTACTGCACCAGAAATTCACGGTCGTATAAACCTTGCTTGATAATTTCGTGAATCAGGGCCAGCAATAACGCCCCATCGGTGCCTGGCTTAATCGGAATCCACTCATCGGCGATTGCCGAATATCCCGTGCGCACCGGATTGATGGAAATAAAACGGCCACCATCGCGTTTGAATTTGGACAGTGCAATTTTCATCGGATTGGAATGGTGATCTTCCGCCGTGCCTAACATGACAAATAACTTGGCGCGATCAAGATCGGGGCCGCCAAACTCCCAAAACGAACCGCCAATGGTGTAAATCAAGCCGGCAGCCATGTTGACCGAGCAAAATCCACCGTGTGCGGCATAGTTTGGCGTGCCAAATTGACGCGCAAACAAACCGGTCAGCGCCTGCATCTGGTCGCGACCGGTAAACAGGGCAAATTTCTTCGGGTCCGTGGCGCGTATCGTGCCCAAGCGTTGTTCGAGCAGGCTGAACGCGTCTTCCCAGGAAATCGGCTCGAACTCACCCGCCCCCCGCTCTGCGCCGGCTTTGCGCCGCAATGGTTGCGTAAGCCGCGCCGGCGAATACTGTTTCATAATGCCGCTGGAACCCTTGGCGCACAACACACCTTGATTCAACGGATGATCGACGTTGCCTTCAATAAAGCGGACTTCGCCGTTTTTTAGATGCACTTTGATGCCGCAGCGACAAGCGCACATGTAGCATGTTGTCGTGCGAACTTCTTCATGCAAAGCGGTGTGGCTAGCGGGAAAAGGTGTGAGAGTTTGCGTCACGCGGGCGTCCTTGCTGTGATTGATTCGACCCTTCTTGACCCAATCCAAAGGATTCTGCAGGGTCCGAACCAACAATTTCAGCACATTATAAAAGACTAATCTTCTCACGCTGACGGCCGTCATTCCAAGCAAATTGCGCGATTTACCCTTCTTTGACCTCGCCTCTAGTTCACATTATTCATGACTTTTATCAATAAAATCTCAACGGCCTGAGGCACACAGCGGTTTGAGTGATTACAATCACACGCCTTTGAATTTGAACATTAGTGGCGGTACACTTCGCCTGCATCGGTTTGCAAACACGACAAAATGTTTGCTCGAATACCCCCCTCCCCTCATCTTTGTCACTCATCTTTGGCACCCATCTTTGCAGAGGACTATGTAATGCAACGATTTATAGCTTTCCTAGCCATGCCCCTGTTTGGCGTTATGGTTAGCGTCATGGCGCAGGCCGCCGAAAACTATTCATTTGGCGTGCTCTCACAGCGCAGCCCGGTACTAACGGCACAATTCTGGAACCCAATTCTTGACTATGCCGGCAACAAAGCCGGCGTGAATTTGCTGTTGAAGGTCGCCCGCACCGCGCCGGAATCGAATGACGCAACAGAACGCGGCGAATTCGATTTCGTGTATTCCAACACTATTTTTCAGCCCAAGATGGCCGCCGCCGGCTATCAAGTCATTTTGCGGCCACGCGATGAGGCGATTACCGGGCAAATTGTCACACTAGCCGGCTCGCCAATTCAGACCTTGAAGGATCTACACGGCCGTGAAGTTGGCTTTCCATCCCTCGCGGCCTTCGTCGGCTACGCCGTGCCGATGGACCAATTACTCCGCGAAAACATTAAGGTTACCCCGGTTTTTGGTGGCAATCAGGAAGGCATTATTGGCCAACTCAAGGCCGGCAAAGTGATCGCCGCGGGGGTCAATAATCAGGTGATGCGCGCGTTTTCGCAGCGGGAAAATGTGAAATATCGCGTGCTGTGGGAATCGGCGCAATTCCATAATTTGCCCATTGCGGTGCATCCGCGCGTGCCGAAAAAAGTGGCAGATGCAGTGCGCAACGCCATTGACGGCATGGATAAGGACCCTATCGGTCGTAAGGTATTAGAAACCAGTGCGCAGGTTCTCAGCCAAAAACCGCCCTATGGCTTCCGGGGTTCATCGTCTGCCGATTATCAAAGTTATACTGATTTTTACCGCGACACGCTGGTCAAGGATATCAAGTAGAAACCTAGATGATTGCTGCTGCACATAAATTAGTCCCGCTTTGGGATCGCTTCCCTTTCCTTGCCCGCTTACTGCTCACTGCCAGTAGTGCCTTGCTGATTGCCGGTACGGTCATGTTGCTGGTATCGGCGCGGCAAGAAGCCGTTGATTCGCAAGTCGATCTCGCGTCAGAATTAGCAAGCGAGCTGGAAATTTTGCCGGCAACCTTGGCGGAAGTGGTGGTTATCGGCGACTTTGCGACCTTACAGCAATCGCTGGATCGCTTCGTCACCCGCAGCAATATTTACCGGGTAGAATACCTAGATCAGGCGGGCGCAAGATTACTGAGCAAAGCGCCTGAATCCCCATCCAACACCCCCGAATGGTTTGTGCAGATTTTCAAATTTAGCACGATATCCGGCAAGGTTCCGGTCAACGTTGGCGGCCGAGTTTATGGCGAACTGGAACTGGAGCTAACCGCCCAAGAACATGCCCGACGTGCTTGGGCGCGCTTGTTGCATCACCTCGGCATTTTGGTGCTGGCTATTGCACTAGACTTTCTAGGTATTTGGTTGGTATTACGTACCGGCTTGAGCCCCCTGAAAAATCTCGAACTGGGTGCTGATGCACTCGGGCAAGGTAATTTAGATACCCGTTTACCTGTTGAAGGTAGCCCGGAACTGCGCAACCTGATTGCCGCCTTCAATCGCATGGCGGACGCAACGCAAAGCGCGCAAAAAAATCTGGAAGCCAGTAACGCCGAGCTGCAACGCTTTGCTGAAATCGCCGCCCACCATTTACAGGAACCCGCACGCCGTCTGGCCAGTTACGCACAAATTTTAAAGGCGCAATTATCCGGTATCTCGCTAGATGAAGATACGCAGGCATCACTGGATTTCATTAATCAACAGGCGCGACGTCAGCAAGCGCTCGTGCGTGATGTGCAGCGTTATCTGGCTGCTGGGCAAGAATTAAATCAATTTCATAAATTAGCCACGCGCGAAACCCAGCCGCGCCGCACCGATAGCAATGCCATCCTGAAGGAAGTGTTAAGTCGATTTTCGAGTCGAATCAAGCAGATCGGCGGCACAGTCAAGCAAGAAGATTTACCGGCCGTCACCCTCGAACCGGCCTTGTTGGCGGAAATTTTCACCTTGCTACTGGAAAACATCTTGCAGCATAGCCAGGCCGCCCTGCCCGTTTCTGCAATAGACACGCCTCCATCCGAGACAGCAAATGCGGTCGCTGGACGGCCTTTGCTCATTTCAATTGCCTGCGCCGTGCATGACGACACGGCTTTTTTTCAGATATCGGATAATGGTTGCGGCATAAACCCGGAATATCATGAACGGGTATTTCGCGTCTTTGAACGTTTGTCTTCGGCAGGAGAAGGAACGGGCGTGGGGCTGGCCATTGTGCGTCGCATCGTCGAAAGCGAAGGTGAACGCGTCTGGCTGGATGAACCACCGGGCGGCGGTTGCCGAGTCAATTTCAAGTTAAAAACAGTGAACCCCAGCGCGGGGGCAAAACCTTGACCCACAACACCCCACACAATTTCGTCATTCTGCTGGTGGAAGATGAGCCAGCCGATGCACAGTTAGTGAAAATTGCCATTCGTGCCACCCAATTGCCCATTGAAATTCATGCGGCCAGTGATGGGGTGGATGCGCTGGAATTTTTACGTCAGCAAGGAAAATGGGCATCTTCAAGCGCGATTACGCCGCGGCCGGATCTCATTCTGCTTGACCTCAATATGCCGCGGATGGATGGTTTTGAATTTCTCTCACACCTGAAAAAAGATCCCCGCCTCGCCATGACGCCTGTCGTCGTGTTGACCACGTCTGATGCGGAACGCGATGTGCTGGCGGCCTACCAAATTTCTGCAGCCGGTTACGTCACTAAACCCGTTGATATGGATCAGTTTACCTCGTCAATCCGTACGCTGTGCGAGTACTGGTTTTCTTTGGTACGCCTACCGGCGAGACAGGCATGAGTTTAAACACAAACTCAGCCACACTGCTTAGCACAACACTCAATATACTCCTGGTTGAGGATGACCCCGGCGATGCCGGCCTGATCAACAGCTTGCTGCATCGCACCGCTTTTAAAGGACAATCCTTACAGGTAAAAATTGCCCAATCGCTGGCTGAAATCAGAACGCGGTTAACCACTGACATCCCTGACCTGATTTTGCTCGACTTAGGCTTGCCCGATTCCGTCGGATTAGATACGGTTATTGCCGTACATGCCCTGTTGCCTGATACCCCCGTTGTGGTGCTTTCCGGCCACCGGGATTCGGAATTTGAAGAGCAAACATTAGAAGCCGGCGCCCAGGATTACTTGGTCAAAGGCGAATTTGACGGCGAACAATTGGTACGGGCTATTCGGCACGCACGCACGCGTTCCCGCCTGGAAGCACGCTTGAAATTACAGGATATTGCGCTGCAAGCGGTTGCTAATGGCATCGTCATTACCGATAGCAATGCCAATATTCAATGGTGTAATCCGGCATTTAGTGAAATTTCTGGTTATAGCTTACAAGAATCCATCGGATTCAAGCCAAACGAATTAGCCAGCTCTCACCTTAATCCTAATTCTCTCTATCAGGAACTTTGGCAGACGATCCTTGCTGGGCATGTCTGGCGCGGTGAATTAATCAACAAGCGCAAAGACGGCACTTTATTTGATGAAGAACTGGCTATTACCCCGGTTCGTAATGCGCGCGGCGAAACATTACATTTTGTTGCCGTCAAACAGGATGTCAGTGAGCGCAAACGGATTAGTGAAAAGGTGCATCAACTCGCTTTTTATGATGCATTAACCCACTTACCTAATCGGCGCTTGCTGCGCGACCGTTTGCAACATGCGCTCAGCAGTTGCGGGCGCAATCACCGGCATGGTGCGTTGCTGTTTATTGATCTGGACAATTTCAAGGCGCTAAACGACACCTTAGGCCATGATGTCGGCGACGCCATGCTGATCCAGGTTGCGCAACGTTTAGTGGAATGTGTGCGTGAAGGCGATACCGTTGCCCGCTTAGGGGGTGATGAATTCGTCGTCATGCTGGAAGATTTGAGCGCGCAGGCGGAAGAAGCCGCACCACAAGCGGAAGTTGTCGGCGAAAAAATTCTTGCCAATCTGAATCGTCCTTATTTTTTGCGCGGCCATGTAAAACACAGTACCCCGAGTATCGGCATTACTTTGTTTGGCGATCCTGCTGAAAATATCGACGAACATCTTAAACGCGCCGATCTGGCCATGTATCAGTCGAAGGAAGCCGGCCGCAATACCTTACGATTTTTTGATCGGGCCATGCAGGCACGCGTTGAAGCACGCGCCGCACTAGAATCCGCCTTACGCCGTAGCATGGTTGCAGGTGAATTCGTCCTATATTACCAGCCGCAAGTGGATGCTATCGGCCGCTTCAAGGGGGCCGAGGCATTGCTGCGCTGGAATCATCCTGAGCGTGGTATTGTCGCCCCGGGTGAATTCATTGCCTTGGCGGAGGAAACCGGTTTGATCGTCAGTCTCGGCCATTGGGTGTTGGAAGAGGCTTGCCGCCAACTTTCGCTATGGGCACAAAACCCGCTCAGCGCGCATTTAACGCTGGCGGTGAATGTGAGTGCGCGTCAAATTCGCCATCCCGATTTCGTTGAACAGGTTTTGGCCATTATTGAGCACAGCGGAGTTGATTCGCGCCGACTTAAATTGGAGCTGACTGAAAGTATTCTGGTTGATAACGTTGAGGCTTCGGCGGAAAAGATGATGGCGTTGAAATCACACGGCGTCGGATTTTCGCTGGATGATTTCGGTACCGGATTTTCTTCCTTGTCTTATTTGAAGCGGTTGCCGCTTAACCAACTGAAAATTGACCGCTCTTTTGTGCAGGATGTCATCAATAACAGCCATGACGCAGCCATTATTCGCACGATTATTGCGCTAGGCAACAGCTTAGATTTACCAGTCATTGCGGAAGGTGTGGAAACGGTAGAACAACGCGATTTTTTGCTGCAGCATGGTTGTTATGATTTTCAGGGTTACCTGTTTGGCAAACCCATGCCAGAAGCTGAATTCATGGTCAGGCTTAACAGCCAAGCCTGACCATTCAATGACATAGCGCAACCTGCGCCTGACAAATCCCTACTTCAGAACCACTAACACCACGCGCCGATTCATCTTGCGACCCTTCTTGGTCTTGTTGTCGGCGACAGGGCTAGACTCACCGTAAGCGGCAACCGACAGCCGGTGCAGCGGAATGCCGGCTTCATGATGCAAGAAATCACGTACCCGTTCTGCACGTTGTTGCGAGAGCAACAGGTTTACACTGGCCGCGCCACTGCTATCGGTGTGGCCTTGAATTTCAATGTAAACATTCTTGTTTTCAGTTTTGAGTTGATTGGCAATATTCATCAACGCCGCCCGCGCCACATCGGTCAATTGTGCTTTTTCAAAGCCAAACCTGGCGACATCTTCGCTCAACGTGGTTTCAAAAATCAGCTTGCCTTCGGCCAGTTTATTAGCCGCTTGCGCCCGCTCAAGACCTTCTTGCGCCAAGGCAGAAATCTTGCTGTCTTCGGCGGCCAAATAAGTTATCCGCTCGCTTTGCTGCAAAATCGTTTCTTCCGCTTGCACAATGCGCGCTTTAGAGGCGGTTATTTCTTTTTCGCCCGTTGCCAAACGATCGCTGGTTTGCGTTAAATCAGTCTCCAGTTTACCTAGGCGATCATCCGCTTGCGTCAGGCCGCTGGTCAGGCTGTCGATGCGTTGCTCTGCCTTCGCCAGCGCATCGCTATTGCCTTGAATTTGGCTTTTTGCGCTGCTTAACTGCTGCTCTACCACCCCTAGATTCTGCTGAGTGAGTTTGAGGCCACTCTCATTTTCCTGCGCGCGTTGGTCGGTGGCGGCCAGCCCTTTTTCCAAGCTGCCTACGCGTGCCGCGGTTTGGGCAAGCGCTTCTGAGTTGGCATCAATTTTCTGACCGGCAACGGCAAGCAAAGCAGTAATTCTTTCCAGTCGGCTTTGCGGGTCATTTTGCGCAGATTCAGCGCCCGCCGTTGCCGTACTCTCTGCACTTTCCGCCCGCGCCGCACTCACTTCAGCCAGCCCACTGGTTGCAGCAACGGCCGGCTTAGCCTCCGCGCCCACTAGCGAGGCAAGGAAGAAGTTATCTAGCGAAGCAGGGGAACTATTGACAGGTTTATTAGCATGAGAAGCCGCCTCAGCCGTTACAGCCGCCTCAGCCAGTACGGCCGGCGCACTCACCGCACTCGCCGCACTCAATGCCTGATTAACCGCCTGGTTCACCGATTTAAGCCCCTCTTCCAGAGTGCCGACACGGCTTTGCGTCATGACCAGATTAGCAACCGTGCCTTGCAAACGGCGGCTGGTTTGATCCACCCGCTCATCCACTTGATCTAGCCGCTGGTGCGCGCGAACAATTTCTCCGTTGCTGGTTTCGATCTGCTTTTGTGCGCTGGACAAATCATCCGCAATCGAATTCATGCGTTGGTTGGCCCCGGCCAAACCTGCAGCCGTTTCGTCGCTGCGTTTGGCTAAGGTAATGGCGCTCTGCTCGGCCAAAGTCAAACGTCCTTCAGAATCGTTAATGCGGCCACTATTCTTTTCAATGCGTTGATTAGCTGCGTTGAGCAGATTTTCCAGCGTGTCGATGCGCGTACCGACCAAGCTCATTTCCTGTTGGACGAATTCTTTTGTGGCACAACCGCCCAAAATCATCGCGGCGAGAACAGGTAAAAGTAGAGACGGGGCACGGTGCTTAAAGGCGGTCATAAAGATGAATCTCCTACGGTTAAAAGGACTTGAGGGAAGTTTTACAAAATTAATCGGGTCTTTCTATGATTTCGCTCATATTTCGCACGATAAGTCACAATCAATTTATCGCGCCGATGCGCCGACCCAAAAGTTCAGATTTTTTTCAAGGAACTCATCCCAGCGCATGTAATGCGAACCATCACAGGAAAAGGTGAGATTGACCATGCCATTGAAAATATTAAGTGAACCAGAGCGCAAATAAAGTGTTTCATCCATAAAACGCAATTCACGAAAGCAATTAAATACATCACGAATTTTATCAGCCGGCAAGCTGGCGTCTTGCGGATAGGGATGATGCGGATAAGCCATGCATAAATTAGGGTCACACAAATCATCTATGCCATGCAAACGATAGCGAAATGGATCATCCACGACCCAGAGCGTGGCACGCGAGCTGGAAAAATGCAGCTTGGCATGAAACACGCCTTGCACGGTAATCAACTCATGCAGCAGCGCAAAAACTTCATCAATATGTTCATCCATGCGGCTATGCGTGCGTTCTTGATGAAACAGGCCGGCTCGAATGGCTGGGTCACCACGCATTTGCATCCACTCTTCTGGTTGCCTAAACAGGGCTTGCGTGGCGGGTAATTCTCGCAAGTCAAAGTCAGCGCCCAAATAACCGAGTAATTTTCCGTCGGCATCTTCGATACGTTGCACGGCAGTCAAAGTGGGCCGCTTGGCATTGCGGCTTATGTAAGACTCAGACAGCGAAAAAGGGCTGCCGGTGAGTGCATCCGCCAGATAAGGCCGGTAACTTCGGTCGCGGCCAAATTGCGATTCCAGCAGGCCCGTTTGTGTGGCGTTAGCCGTCAGTTGGCGCGCTTGCGCATCCAATACATACAAGTACTTGCAGTAAGGCAGATCAACCATAGCCTGCATGAGCAGCGCTTCCAGGCGCGGGCGATCTGGCCAGACTTCCTGACAACTATCCGCCAGGATGGAAAGAGACGACTTCAGCCAGCCTTTCAACAGCTGACGTTGCTGGTGAATCGCTTCTTGCAAGTTTGCATTCATATAAAAATTTATCTCCGCACCGATAGCCACTTCAATAAGCTGGCAAAAAATTGTTCCGGTTGCACGGGTTTCGCGATGAAATCATCCATTCCCACCGCAAAACAGCGCGCTTTATCTTCCGCATACGCATTGGCCGTCATGGCTAGAATGGGTATTTTCTTGCCGTTTTCACATTGACGAATCATCAGGGTGGCCTGCAGGCCGTCCCGATTCGGCATTTGCATGTCCATCAAAATCAGATCAAACGGCTGCGATTGAAACCGATCAACCGCCTGCACGCCATCTTCGGCGGTTACCACACTTAAGCCGACATCTTCCAGCATGATCAAGGTAATTTCGCGGTTAATGGGTTCATCTTCTGCCAACAGGATGCGGCAACCGGCGTAATCACGTTTCAACAGCGTTTCCGCGTCGCTGGTTGCCAAGGCAGTCGCGGCAGCATCAACCGATGGATCAATTTTCAAGCGGGCGGTAAACCAGAAGGTGCTGCCAACGCCGGGCCGACTTTCTGCGCCGGCGCTGCCGCCCATCAAGCCGGCAATTTTTTTGGTAATGGCCAAACCGAGACCAGTTCCGCCATATTTGCGCGTGGTGCTGTTATCGGCTTGCTCGAAGGCGTTGAATAAACGTGCCAGCGCGACCGGTTCAATGCCAATGCCGCTGTCGGTCACTTCAAAGCGGAGCAGTACGGTGGCGTCAGTTTTTTCCACAACCCCCACACGCAAAACGATCTGTCCGGCGGCGGTGAATTTAATGGCGTTGGTCAGGTAGTTGAGCAAAGCTTGTTCTAGCCGGATGCGGTCGCCGAGCAAGTTTTCCGGCAGTGCTTCTGCTTCCGTCAGCAGGGTTAATTGTTTGGCTTGCGCTCGATCCTGCAGCATCGACACGACGTTATCCAGCAGACCAGGTAAGTGAATACGACCTTCTTCCAATTCGAATTTACCCGCTTCAATTTTTGACAGTTCCAGAATGGTATTGATGACACTAATCAAATGCCTGCCGGCATCTTCCAGTTTATTAAACCAATTAATCTGCTCTGCACTCAGGCCCGCCTTGCGAATCAGGTGCGCCATGCCGGTGATGGCATTCAACGGTGTGCGAATTTCGTGCGACATGTTGGCCAGAAATGCGCTCTTGGCAATGTTGGCGGTTTCTGCCGCCTCTTTCGCCTTATTTAATTCGAGGGTGCGCGTCTTGACCAGCTCTTCCAGATGATCGCGATGCCGCGCCAATTCATCCGCCGCCAACTGGCGTGGCGTGATGTCGCGTGCCAGCAGAATAAAACTCGCCTCTTGCTCTGGATCGACGTTTTTGCGCGCCACCGAAAGCTCAAAATGATGCCATTGGCCCAAGATATTGAGTGCGTATTGTTTGCCGGTGGACACGCCGGTTTTTTCTGCTTCAAGGATAGCCGCTTGGCAAACCGCCGCCGCTTCGGCAGGAATGACTTCGCTGAATGACTTGCCGAGAAAATCTGCCGGTGCTACCGCCAGCAGATCATTGCGCTGGGAGTGGAAATCATGAATACGCCCCTCCTGACCGACTTCAAATAACAGGTCGGGAATCGCATTCAAGATCGCTTGCACGCGTGATTTTTCCGCATCCAAATGACGTACTTTCAGCTTGACCTGCCCGCGAAGCGCGATAGCGGTAAGGCTCATCCCCACCAGCAAGGCGGTCAACAGCGCCAGCACTTGCCAAAGGTAAGCCGGGATGGCCGCAGCCGGCGCGCTACTGTGCCATTTTTTCAGAATCTGAAAATAGTCAGAATCCGGGTCTTGTTGCCAGCGATTGAGGTGTCGATCAATCGCTGCCAGCAAATGCGGGTTGCGCCCTTGCGCGGTGGCAAAATATAAGCGGGCCGGCAAGAAGATAACTGGGGTTTCAGTGGCCTGAAAACGACTGACGTTATATTGACCATACAAATTATTGGTGACCGCCGCATCGGCTTTACCGTTGGCGACCAGCGCAAAGGCTTGCTCATAACTTTCCACCGGCAGCAGACTGACTTTGAGGTTGAAGCTGTCTATCATTTGGATGAAATTTTCTTCCTGGATGCTGCCGTCCAGCACAGCAACACGCTTATCGGCCAGATCAAACAGTGAGCTGATCGCGATGCCTTTATGGCTATAAACCTGCGACCAACTGAATAAAACCGGCGTTGGATGAAAATCGAAATCGACGTCACGCGCGGCCGAATAAGCCATATCTGGCATTAAATCAATTTCACCGGCTTTCAATGCGCTTAGGCAGGCTTGCCAAGTGCAACGCACATATTTGAGCGACCAATCTTCTTGACTGGCGATGCCTTGCAGCAGATCAACCATGATGCCGGCCGGTTTTCCGCTGGCATCAAAATAAATCTTGGGAGCGTTGTGATAGACGCCAACACGAACTTCCTGCGCTGCCGCCGCGCCAAAGCAACAGCTCACCATGAGCCATAGACTAAAGCCGAAGCGGATCAATAAGCGCGGGAACGTCAATTGGCGTGGAGAAAAAAGACAGGATGAAGGCCTGCCAATTTAGCACAGCTAATGGTTTGCGTCCCGTTTGGGCCGATTCACGATGAGCAGCTTACCGATAATTCATTCGCCCAAGCAGGTGGCAAGGCAGCATAGGCAGCCTGCTCGGGCTGCTCGTCAAACGGGCGGCTCAGCAATTGACGCAGGCGTTCAATTTCGCTGAAATCGCCGGCCTGGGCGGAACGGATGGCCTGTTCAGCGAGGTGGTTGCGCAGAATATATTTCGGGTTGATGCGCTGCATGCGCGCTTGCCGAACCTGATCCTGGCTGCCTTCGCGCTGCAAACGGCGACGGTAATCCGCCGCCCAGGCATCGAAGGCAGCGCGATCAATAAAAAGATCTCGCACCGGCGCATTGAGCGCGTGGTCGTGGCTAGCGAAATCGCCCAGCTTGCGCCAAAACAGGGTCCAGTCAGTGTGGTTGGCTTGCAGTAAATCAAGCAGGCGATTTAGTAGGGTTTCGTCGTCGGCTTCGTGGGTTGTCAAGCCCAGCTTTTGCCAAAAAAGATGGAGGTAGGCTGCTTCAAATTGGCTTTGATAGCGGTTGAGCGCAGCGATGGCGGCATCGTAATCCAGCAGCGGTAACAGTGCTTGCGCGAGACATTGCAGATTGAATAACCCTATTTCTGGTTGATTGGCATAGGTATAGCGTCCGTGGTCATCGGAGTGATTGCAGATGTGATTGGCGTTGAAAGCGTCGAGAAAGCCATAAGGGCCGTAGTCGATGGTCAAGCCCAGCAACGACATGTTGTCGCTGTTCATCACGCCATGACAAAAGCCGACCGCTTGCCAGGCAGCAATGAGTTCTGCCGTGCGTGCAATCACGATATCCAATAATGCCTGGTAAGGATTTTCGGCTGTTTTGCAGTCTGGAAAATAACGCTGGATGGCGTAATCCGCCAATTGCTGTAATTGAGTATGGCGCTGCGCATGGTAAAAGTGTTCGAAGTGACCAAAGCGCAGAAAACTGGGGGCCACGCGGGTGACCACGGCAGCGGTTTCAACTGATTCTCGCCACACTTCTTCACTTGAGGAAACCAGGGCCAACGCACGCGTAGTGGGAATACCTAGGCCATGCATGGCCTCAGAACACAAATATTCGCGAATGCTGGAGCGTAAAACAGCGCGTCCATCGCCACGGCGTGAATAGGGCGTGCGGCCCGCGCCTTTCAATTGAATTTCTTGCCCCTGCCATTCGCCCAGCAAAATAGCGCGGCCATCGCCCAATTGCCCCGCCCAAGCGCCAAATTGATGGCCGGAATAGACGGTGGTGATCGCCGCGGGGCTGCTTAATGAAGCGTTGCCGGCGAGCAAATCGCGGGTGGCCGCTTGCTGCGCTAACGCATCCGGCAAGCCAAGTTGCGCCGCCAACGTAGAATTCCATGCCACCAGCTGCACGTCAGTCAGCGGTGTCGGCTGGATAAGACTGTAAAAATCGTTGCCAAGAACATGAAAACCGGCTTGCAACGGCGGAAATTGAGCGTGGACTGTGGACATAGCGGTTGGCGGCTGAGTGGTTGAGCAATTTAGTCGGAATTGTAGCGGTATAAGGGAAAATCACAAAGCTGCACGCGCGACCCATGTTTAAAGCTGGTATCTGACGAAAAAACGGATACTCTCGCCTTCCTGAAAAATTCACCCTCAATAACGGAACGCTTATATGCCTATCGAAAGTTTCATCCTCGGCAAAGATGCCTCACTGGAATCCTCCATTCAATCCATGCAGGCCAAGCTGGCTGACTTGGGTTTTAACATTGAAGAACGTTCTTGGTTAAATCCAGTGGCTAACGCCTGGTCGGTGCATCTACGTGAGCGCGATTGTCCCCTGTTATTCACTAATGGTAAGGGCGCTTCTGAAAAAGCGGCGCGCGCGAGCGCGCTGGGCGAATTTTTTGAGCGTTTAAGTTGCAACTACTTCTGGTCTCATTATTACTTAGGCACAACACTGGCACAGCGCGAATTTGTGCATTATCCGCAAGAACGCTGGTTTGCGTTACCCGATGATGAAACATGGCCGCCTGAATTGCTGGATGCCAATTTGCATGCCTTCTACAACCCGGATAACGCACTACCCGCCCTTTTCTTGGTTGATCGTAATTCAGCCAATGCCGCACGCGGTATTTGTGCCTTACCTTATCAGCGTCAACGTGATGGCAAAACCCTTTTATTTCCCATCAATCTAATTGGCAATCTTTATGTCAGCAACGGCATGTCAGCCGGCAACACGCCAGCAGAGGCGCGCGTGCAGGCGCTGTCTGAAATTTTTGAACGCTATGTCAAATTCCGTATTATTGCCGAAGGAATATGCCTGCCGGATGTGCCGCCTGAAGTGATTGCACGTTATCCTAAAATCGAAGCCGGTATTCGCGATTTACGCGCTGCCGGCTTTGGCATTCTGGTGAAAGATGCCTCGCTGGGCGGGCGCTATCCCGTCATGAATGTGACGTTGTTGAACCCGCGCGATCAAGGCTGCTTCTCCAGTTTTGGTGCGCACCCACGTTTTGAAGTGGCGCTGGAACGTGCGCTGACCGAGTTGCTGCAAGGACGCGCACTGGATGCGCTAGACGGTTTCCCGGAACCCGGCTTTAATCTGGATGAAATTGGCGATCCGCAAAATCTGGAAATTCACTTTGTCGATTCCAGCGGCAAGATTAGCTGGGTGTTTTTACGTGCAACAGCCGATTACGAATTTGTCGATTGGGCGAAGAACACGACCGGCACCGATGAAGAATTCGCTGAATTATGCGCAACCATTCATGCGGAAGATTTTGAGATTTATATCGCCGATTTCACCCATCTCGGCATCTATGCCTGCCGTATTTTGGTGCCGGGCATGTCAGAAATTTACCCGCTTGATGACCTGGAATGGAACAACAATAACACCGGCAATGACTTACATGAATTTATCTTGTATCTACCGGAATTGGAGGATACGGCGATTGAAGATTTACTCATTCTGCTGAGGGAACAAGGTTTAGATGACCAACGGCCGGTAGCGGCTGTCATTGGCTTAGCTGCCGATGCGGGCTCGCTCTGGCAAGATCTGCGCATCGGCGAACTGAAACTGTTATTGGCACTCGCCATCCAAGATAACGATGCCATCTACGAAGGCTGCCAGTGGGTGCGGAATTTCGACCAACTCAACCCGGCACGTCGCCAAGTTTATCGCTGCATTGAAAACCTGCTCGATTTAGATGAGGCCAGTGCTTACCAAACCAGCCTGCAGCATCTCTATGGCGCAGAAACCGTCAACACCGCGGAGGCGATGCTGCGCGGTGAGCAACGCTATTTCGGCCTGCAAAGCCCTGGCAGAGATTTTGCCGGCTGCGACATGCACCAGCGCTTGCTGGCGGCTTATCGTAAGCTGGTTTTTTAACACCAGGATCTATTGCTAAAAAACCATTGCTAAAGAACCATTGCTAAAGAACCATTGTTAACTAACCGGAAAACACCTTGAACGATCTGCAATCCCTCGCCGCGCTTGGTTTTCAACTGCCTACGCCGGCCTATTTATTTGGCCTCTTTTTCTTCGGCATTAGCGGTTATGCGGTTTATCGCTTTGGCAAGAAAAACCAGCGCGTCAAAGCAAAATGGATCGGCCTTACCATGATGCTTTATCCCTATGCCATTTCTTCCACCGAGTGGCTTTATGCCATCGGCATCGGGCTGGGGATTGCACTTTATTTTTTACCGGAACATCAATGAGGTTTTTGCTGAATACTGGCAGCGTGTTTTATACATCCCGATAACGGCCATAGGTGTAGTGCGCCGCACAAGCCCCCTCTGAGGAAACCATACAACTTCCCATGGGGTTTTCCGGCGTACAAACGGTCGCAAAAATCTTGCAATCGGTCGGTTTTTTTACGCCACGCAAAATCGCGCCGCATTCGCACGCTTTATTATCAGCTACCGCCTGGTAGTGCAAAGCATAACGCTGTTCGGCGTCAAACGCGGCGTAAGCTGCACGCACCCGCAATGCAGAATAAGGGACTTCCCCAAGGCCGCGCCATTCAAAACTACGCCGTAATTCAAACACCTCCGACACCAGATTCTGCGCTTTTTCATTACCATCCAGCGTCACTGCGCGGGTAAATTCATTCTCCACAACAGCCCTGCCTTCGTTGACCTGACGCACCAACATGAGAATGGCTTGCATGACATCGAGTGGCTCAAAGCCGGCAATCACCACCGGCTTACGATATTCCTCAGCAAAAAACACATACGGCCGGCTGCCTATCACGGTAGAAACATGCGCCGGACCAATAAAACCATCTAATGGCACCGTGCCAAGCTCACGCACTTCTGGCGATTCGAGAATATTCATGATGGCGGCCGGCGTCAGCACATGGCAACACAAAACGCTGAAATTTTTCAACCCTTCCGCAGCGGCAATTTTTATGGCGACGGCGGTGGGCGGCGTCGTGGTCTCAAAGCCAATTGCGAAAAATACCACCTCTTTTTCAGGCTGATCGCGCGCAATTTTCAACGCATCCGTCACCGCGTAAACCATGCGAATATCGCCACCACGGGCTTTAGCGCGCATCAGCGAAAGCCCGTTTGATGCTGGCACCCGCACGGTATCCGCGTAAGTACATAAAATGACGCCTTTCTCCAGCGCTAATTGAATCGCCAAATCAATGCGACCAATCGGCAACACGCAAACAGGGCAACCGGGGCCGTGGATCATGCGGACGCTGTCCGGTAACAAATCCGGCAGACCATAACGGGAAATGGCGTGCGTATGACCGCCGCAAAACTCCATAAAGTTATAGCGACGATCTGCCCGTACTTCAGCAGCAATGGCGCGCGCCAAGCCTTGCGCGACCTCACCATCGCGAAATTCATCAACGTATTTCATGCTACGGCATCCGCCAACCCCACCTCAGACATCAGCGCCAAGGTTTTCTGTGCTTCTTCCGGGTCTAAACGTGTTAACGCATAACCCACATGAATAATGACGTAATCACCGACCACAACATCATCAAGCAGCGCCAGCGAAACCGCTTTGCGCACCCCCCCCAAATCAACGATGGCATTTTCGTCGGCCAGAATTTCTACCACACGCGCAGGAACAGCGAGACACATAATATGTTTACCTCAAGAAATTTTTTGAATTACAACCCATGCTTGACCCAAACTTAAACCCGCATCGTTAGGCGGCACTTGATTAGCGCTTAACACAGTAAAACCCTGCCCAGTCAAATAACGATTTAAGTCTCGACTGAGAATATGATTTAGAAAACAACCACCGCCCAACGCAATGGTATTCACCCCTTGCAGCCGCGCTACCCGTTGCGTCCAATCCGCCAAAGCGAACGCCAAGGTGGCATGAAATAGCGCTGCGCCAAAAGCAGCCTCTATTTCACCCGCCTCATGTTTCATGAGCAAATAGGCCAGCAAGGGTAGCAAATCTAACTCCAGCATTGTTTCAGTCGTAGTCAATGCAGCGTTAATCTCATTAATCTGATAACCATCACGCAGGGGTTCAACTTGGCCATAGGCCGCCGCCATCCCCTCCAGCAACATGGCCGCCTGACCTTCAAACGCCATGTTCTGTCGAACCCCCAGCACGCCGGCCGCCGCATCAAACCAACGCCCTAAACTGCTAGACAGAGGACAGTTGATATTTTTCAACAATAATTGATGCAGTTGTTTTGCTGCAGGCTGCGTCGGGAAACGCTGCGCAATTTCCTCACCCCGGCCAAGCCGATGCATAACCGCCGCCGCCATGCTCCATGGCGCTTGCGCGGCTTTGTCACCACCGGGCAACGGCAGCGCGGCAAGATGACCCAGCCGGATAAAATCACCGCCGTGCAGCCGCAGTAATTCCCCCCCCCAAGCACTACCATCGAGCCCCAATCCGACACCATCCAACGCTAAGCCGAGCAATGGTTGCTGCTGGCCGTGCTCAGCCGCCACCGCAGCAATATGGGCATGATGATGTTGCACAGCGATAGCGGGAATGTGCCACGCCGCCGCCAGTTCTAACGCGTAGCGCGTACTGAAGAAGTCGGGATGCAGATCATGCGCGATGGCCACCGGTTTCACTTGCAATATATCAAGCAGATGCGAAGTCACTTCCATCAACATATTACAGGTGGCGGCATTATCCAGACCGCCGATATGTTGCGAAACAAACGCTTCCGCACCCCGCGTCACGCACACTGTATTTTTAAGGTATCCCCCCAGCGCCAACACCGAGCCAGCAGAAGAGGATAACGAACGCGGCAAGCGAATGGCGCGCGGCGTATAACCGCGCGCGCGCCGAATAAACTGAGGCAGCGGCAAAGCAAGGGGATGAGATGTTTCAGCGGCTACCTCCGCATGCACCCGTAATACCGAATCGTCACAGCGCACAACGATCTCACGGTCATGCAACAACACGGCATCGGCGATGCCTGCCAGTCGCTGCTGCGCTTCTTCGTTATCAATCACCAACGGTTCGCCACCCGGATTGGCACTGGTCATCACCAGTAATAAATCCTGCGCCTGCGTCATCCACTCGGTTCCCGCCGGCTGGCCGACGGCTGCATGAAACAACAGCCAGTGCATAGGGGTATAAGGCAGCATAACCCCGAGCCAAGCTAAACCCGGCGCTAGCGAGGTAAATACATCATCAGGAAACTGAACCGTGGCCCGCTTGCGCAGCAAAACAATCGGCCGTTCCGGCGATTGCAGCAAAGCCATTTCAGCCGCGCTTATTTCAACCCACGCCGCTATCGAGGCCACATTTGCCGCCATGAGAGCAAACGGTTTTTCATCACGATTTTTTCGCGTTCGCAAAAGTTGCACAGCCGTGGCATTGCGTGCGTCGCAGGCTAAATGAAAACCACCCAGTCCTTTAAGGGCAACAATGCCACCAGCCTGCATCTTTTCCAGTGCAGCCACGATAGGATCCACCGCATCTGGATCAACAACAGGATCCGCCTCTTGCAGCACACGCCCGTCCGCCAGCAGCAGGGATAAGCGCGGCCCGCACACAGGACACGCGGTCGGTTCGGCATGAAAACGCCGATTCGCCGGATTGGCATATTCACTTGCACACGCCGCGCACAGTGGAAAGTGGGCCATGCTGGTCTGCGCTCGATCATAAGGCAGCTTACGCGTTAAGGTATAACGTGGACCACAATGCGTACAATTAATGAAGGCATAACGCCAACGACGGTCAGCCGGGGCAAACATTTCTGCCAGGCAATCCGCGCAAACCGCGCTGTCGTGGCCAATCATGGTCATGGTAGTGGCGGCCTGATCAGCACCACTTTCGACAATACGAAAGTGGGTGAAATTTTCGACTAGCGGCGTATCCACCCAAGTCACTTCACTCAGCCTGGCCAACGGTGGAATATCCTTAGGCAAACGCTCGGCAAACACATCCAACTGCGACTGCTGGCCTTGCACCACAATTTCCACACCAGCAGCATCGTTGCGCACCCACCCGGTCACATGCAACGCATGCGCCAAATGCCACACATAAGGCCGAAAGCCAACGCCCTGAACGATGCCACTGACGCGAAAGCGTCGTTGCACCGTGCCTGCGCAGTCCAACATGTTATTCAAGTGTTTGGAGATCTTGCGTTTGAGTATCTTGCGTTTGGGTATGATGACCGCAACCCTCACTACCAAGCTGCAACCATGTCAGCCAGGCATCCATGCCTGTTCCGTGCGTGGCAGAAACCTGCAATACCTGCAGTTTGGGGTTAACACGACGCGCATATTCAATACATTTATCCACATCAAAACTGACATAAGGCAATAAATCCACCTTATTCAAGATCATCATATCTGCCGCATTAAACATATCCGGATACTTCAGGGGTTTGTCCTCACCTTCCGTCACCGAAAGAATGACAACTTTATGCGCTTCGCCCAGATCAAAAGCCGCCGGACAAACTAGATTACCGACGTTTTCAATCATCAACACACTGCTATCGGGTAGCGCCAACCGCGCCAGCGCATGTCCCACCATGTGCGCATCCAGGTGACATCCTTTACCCGTATTAACTTGAATGGCGGGCGCACCGGTAGCACGAATGCGATCCGCATCGTGGCTGGTTTGCTGATCCCCTTCAACCACGGCAATGTGCATTTTCCCGGCCAACATTTCTATCGTCTTAACCAACAACGTCGTCTTGCCCGAGCCCGGACTGGAGACCAGGTTGACCGCAAAAATGCCATGTTCAGCAAAGTATTTGCGATTACCCACAGCGTAAGTATTGTTCTTACCTAAAATGTCTTGCTCGATACGCACCATGCGCGCTTGCGTCAAGCCGGGGGCGTGCGCGTGCGCCGCACCTAAACCGTAATGCATATCACCGTGATGAACATGATAATGCCGACTGCCATCCGCATGGGTATGTCCATGTTCATGTGTGTGTTCATGAGCGTGCTCGTGCGCATGCACCCCTTCAACGCGCGTTTCACCTTCACCACAACCGCATACCGTACACATAATCAAGCTCCTGAAATTATTCAACCAACAAATCTTTCACCCGCATTTCTGTGCCGCCAGTCGCCTGCACCTGATAACTGCCGCATTTCGGGCAGGCTTCGTACAGGGCATTTACCGGCACCGTTTCGCCACAACCAAGGCAATAGCCTTGACCGGATATTTTTTCCAGTTCCAAACGTGCGCCTTCAGCCACACTTTCTTTCAGCACCATATCAAGACAAAAGCTTAAAGCTTCAACTTCCACACCGGCAAGCGCACCAATTTCGAGGCGCACTTCAGTGACGCGCTTAAATCCTTGTTGCGCTGCTGCATCTTCGATAATTTGCAGAATACCTTCCGCCAACGCCATTTCATGCATAAATCACCTCAAATCAACCACGTCAATTTCGAACGCCACACAAGGATCAAGCGACTGACAAATCGCCTGCGCACGCGCAACAATATCAGCATCAGCCGGCAGTAATGCCAAGGCCTGCTGCAACGGGCCGGCCGGATGAAAATTCCATTCCGTCGGCGCAACAATACGGTAATCCGCCACTTTACCGTCGGCCAAACGCACACAATGCATCAACACACCACGCGAAGTTTCGACTAACGACAAACCGACATTGTCGTCCAAGGTAAACGCTTTCGTATTGGTCTTCACCTTGGCCTGCACATCAACGTTCGCAACTGCGCCACTGCGCAATTTCAAGCGGGAAGGCAATTCAGCAAGTTCAATCAAGCGTGCCAACAGCCGCGCGCCTTGACCACGTCCGCGCCGCGCGATCCATTCCGCCAATAAAGGCTGTGCTTGCTGACGTGCAATTGCTCCGGTTTCAGCGGCACCGCCCTGCCAAGTCGGCTGCGCAGAAAAGTTTGCATCGGCAAAAGCACGCTGCGCCAAGGCCGCGCACTGCGCCGGGCTCCACACAGCGCAATTGTCCAACGGCGGCAGTAACGGCGTGGCCGCTAGACCTTGATCCGTCGCCGCCTCCTTGGTGGCAAACAAAGCTGCCATAGAGGAAGCCATAGAGGAAGCCATAGAGGTGGCAGAAGAAGACGTTGTCGGCACATTCGCGGCCTGTTGTCGCCATGCATCAAAGGCGGCTAAATCACGTTGCAGCCAATCGGCAGCGTTTTCGCCCAAAAAAACCGCGCGTAACTCGTCATCCAAAACCGCCACAAAGCGCTGGGGATCTAGCGATGCTTTTCGTAATGCCGCCAAACTGGCTCGATTTTGCAGCATGTGATTATGAGTCACATCGCTAAGCCGTTGCGGCCAGTGCAACAATAGCTGCCAAGCATGTTCCAACCCGGCTTCAATGAGGACACGTTGCTCACGAGCCGCGCACGTTTGGGCATCCGGCGCACTATTTTGCGCGGCTTCACACGCCAGTTCAGCAGCGATGCGTTGCGCTTTGCCGCACAAACTAAACATCAACCCCGCCCGTTCGGCAGCGCGCGCTGGCGAGCATCCGACCATGATTTTTTGCGCCAACTGCGGCCGCGAAGAACGTAGGGTCACCGCATTGGCCGCGCCCGCTTGCAACAAAAGTTGAATGTTGATCCGACCCTCAACAGGGCCCTCAACAGAGCCTTCCAGATTGCCTGTCAAAATAAAAATCCATCCTGTTCGGGAAATTTTTTACAACCGTATTGTCCAACACTGCGTTCAACTATTTTAATAACAGTAACAGAATATTCTAATATTGCGCCGCAACACAGTGCGCGCAGTGGTTTGAATTTTCCTGTTTTTCTGGATTAAAAAGCAAAATTGAGCAGGTCGTAAATTGAACTGGCTGTATTGACACATTCAAAAAATTTATTTGCACTATGATGAACGTATATGGTTGACGAATAACCCCGTGATGGATAATTTAATGCCCTTGTGCGTGATTTAACGCCCTTGTGCGTGACGACGCCCCCCTTTTTTAAGGTAAATAGAATGAAACCTTCTCCCCTGTTTTACCGCATCTCCTTCATCGCAACACTTGCAGTATTCAATAGTGCTACCGCATGGAGTTCTACCGAGCTCACGGTGGTGACCAAAGCAACGACCGCGGTCAAAGGTAAAGTTGCCTCGACAAAAACAATCAAGCCGAAAGTCGCTCAAGCCAAGGCTGTTACGCCTAACGCAGCTGACACCAACGCTGACACCAGCGCTGCGGCCACCCTAGCCGGCATTGTTGCGCCGGTAGCAACATCCGCCGCTGCTATCGCAAATAGCAGCGACAGCCCGCACAGCGCTAATCCTTACATGGTCAATTCAGGTATCAGCATAGCGCCGACAAACATTGCACCCAGCGCACCCTTAGCACAAGCCGCGGCAATTTCAGCGCCAGTGACGGTTGCAGTCGCTCCAGTGACCGAATACAAACTGCCGACCAGTGCGCCTGTTTCAGACTACCTGGCACAAAATTATCAGCCGCAAAATTATGCTGCGCCCGCGGCAATGGCCGCACCAGCGATGCCGACCCTGCCAAGCATACCGCCACAGCTTATGTTTAGTGCTGAAGATGCGGCCCATTTTTTAGGCGGGTTGGGCAATGATCTAAAAATGTCTTTACCCGCCATGCCAAACTTGAGTGGCTCGTCGCAATCGATGGTAGGCAGTACCTCCGGCTCAATTGGCCGACTGTTGGCTGACCTAAAAATGCGGCTACCGCTCACCGGCGATTCAAATATTTTACCCAGCATTAAAAAGGTTTACCCCACCGGTGAAAAACCCTTGGTCGTAATCAACTTCAAATGCCCGACTGAAATTATTGGGATTACACCGCCCCCCATGAAACTGCTCCACGAAGCGTTGAATCTTGGGTTTGACGGCCTCAACAAAACCGACCTGTTATCTTTCAATCTACAGCAAGTGTGTTCCTAACCTTCCAGCCCTCCATTTGCCAGGAATGGAGGGTTTTTACTTATTATCTTGTTTTTTTCTTTAAAGACGGCGTATCAATGCGCTCCGCACTCTTTTTTACCGCTACGTTAACCTCCCTACTCGCCTTCCCCTTTGTGCAAACTCCTGCACATGCCGCCGATTGGCTCTACCTCACCGTGCCCGGCGACACCTTAAGCCAAATTGGCGAAACCTATTTACACAACCCAAAAGATTGGCCCAAAGTGCAATCGGCCAACAAGGTGCCCATTCCAAAGCATCTGCCCAGCAATACGCGCTTAAAAATCCCCGTTGAATTACTCAAAGTCACGCCAGCACCAGTCAATGTCATCGCGGTGACTGGCACACCACGTTATAAAAGCGGCGACGGCCCTTATCAGCCGCTCAAAATTGGCAGCACCCTCAACGGCGGCGAAACGGTACTGACCGGCCCCGGTGCCAGCGTCGGCTATCGTTTTGCCGACAATACGCAGCTCACCCAACAAGCCTCCAGCAAACTCAACTTTGGCCGCCTGCAAAGTTTTGGCAAAACCGGCATGGTCAGCACCGAACTCAGCCTGGATAGCGGCCGGCTCGAAGCCAGTGCAGCCAAACAACACTCGCCCGCCGGTAACTTTCAGGTGCGCACGCCCGTCGCGGTCGCTGGTTTACGCGGCACCCATTTCCGCTTGAATGTTGGCGAAGACGGCAAAACCCTGCGCAATGAAGTCACTGAAGGCGCGATTGCCGTCACAGCGCAAGGCCAACAAGTGCAAGTGGAATCTGGTTTCGGTACTTATGTTGAACTTGGCAAGCCACCCAGCGCGCCAATCCGCTTGTTGCCGCCGCCGGATCTTGCCGGTCTCGCGTCCCACTTTACGCAATGGCCCGTTGAGTTAAGCTGGCCATCCCAGCCCCTGGCCCAATCGTGGCGCATCCAATTATCAACCGATGCCGATTTTCGCAGCGTGTTGCACGACAGCGTCTCCGCACAACCGCAAGCTACCTGGAATAATAGGCTCGATAATGGTAGCTACACCCTACGCGTACGCGGCATTGATCCACAAGGGCTGGAAGGATTCCACGCGCAACACACGTTTAACCTGGAGGTTCAGCCCGTGCAGGTCAGCGCCACGCCGCCCACGCCTGTGCTAACAACGCCACTCATTGCACCTCCAACAACCATGGCCCCCCCAGCAATCACCACTGCCCCAGCAATCACCACTGCCCCGCCAATCATTCCCACCCCGCCCCTACTTGAACCCAGCACCCCCATCGTCAAAGACGAAGGCAGTGTTTTATTCATTTCATGGCAAGGTAACACGCCAGCGTATCGACTAGAGTTCAGTGCTAACCCTTCCTTTACACCACTATTAGCCGCCTACACACTGACCATCCCTGAAATTCGCTTAACCAAACCAAGCCCCGGCATTTATTGGCTACGCGTTATTGCGATTAATAGCAAACTCGCTGTTGATGCAAACAAGCAACAAGAAAGTCTGCC
>CAYWXO010000018.1:0-26054 GCA_964462255.1 uncultured Thiobacillus sp.
ACAACCCGGCGCGATGGCGTCTATCCCAATTTTGATCCTCTCCGCCCGTGGCGAAGAGATCGACCGGGTGGTGGGGCTAGAAATGGGAGCCGACGATTACCTGGCCAAACCGTTCAGCCCGCGTGAACTGCTTGCCCGCCTAAGGGCGCTACTGCGCCGCGCACAGGCATCGCCCGGCACCAACACCGCATCCGCAGCGGCGCAAGAAGCTGATCGCCTCTGTCAGCGCTTCGGCCCCTTTTGCCTAGACCTGGCAGCACGACGGCTACTGCGAGACGAGATTGATCTGGGTCTCTCCAGCGCGGAATTTGACCTGCTGAAAGTGTTTTCCGAACGCCCTAACCGGGTGTTGACCCGCGATGCACTGATGGATCAGCTCAAAGGCTACGACTGGGTACCCACCGACCGCACCATTGATATTCGGGTAGCGCGTCTGCGGCGCAAACTTGAGCCTGACCATGCCAATCCGGTTTACATCCGCACCGTGCGTGGCGAGGGTTATCTATTCAACCCGCGCGGCGCAGCTTCCTGATCCGCCATGCGCAATGCCCTCAGCCTCAGCCAGCAAAACGCCATACGGCTCGGCTTGATGTTCGTGTTGTTCGAAATTCTTGCCGCGATGGCGGTGGTGTTTTTTCTGATGCTGCCGATGGCACACCGCGCGGCCAGCGATCTGGCCGGACTCATTGTTCTTTCCGCTCAAACCTGGAGCGAATTGCCACCCGAAACTCGACCCGCTTTCGAACGTGAACTGCAGGCCTCACATGGCTTGTTTCTTGCCGCGAAAAAGCCTTCAGGTGCAGCGAGAACCAGCAAAGGTGGCCCCTACCTTCGCAAGTTCGAGTCGGAATTGACCCGACGGGCCGGAGTGGCCGTGACGCTATCGAGCGAAGTACGGGCGGGTAAAATCTGGCATTGGGTTGGCATTCCCAGCGGCGGACGACTTTTATGGGCTGGCTTTTCACATGATCGCGTCGGCCCGCAGCCCTTGCTGGCAGGAATATTGACCCTTACCATCGGTCTTCTCCTGGCCGGGATTGCGGCCTGGTGGCTGGCCCGCCGCACGGTTGCACCGCTAGAGCGATTCGAATTGGCTGCCGCCGCACTGGGACGCGGAGAAACCCCCGCAATGCTGCCCGAAACCGGCCCGCGCGAGCTTGCCGCGCTGGCGCATCGCTTCAATCAACTTGTTATTCAAGTGCGCGAACTCCTGGATGCACGGACGACGTTGTTGGCCGGGCTGTCGCACGACTTGCGCACCCCGCTGGCGCGCATGCGTCTGGCACTGGAGATGCAAGAACGTCGCCCCGATCCCGTCTGGATCGCCCGTCTGGAGCACGATGTCGAGGAAATGAATACCTTAGTGAGAGACATGTTGAACCTAGCGCGCGGTTTAGGTCAGGAAACCACAACCAGCGTCGATCTAACCGCCCTGCTGCATGAACTGGCCGAGCGGTCACGAGAGATGGGGGTTGAAGTTATTGTGCGCACCCCGAAGCTTCAACTCGAACTTGCACCAGCGGCGCTGCGCCGCGTACTCGACAATTTTTTGACCAATGCCCAGCGCTATGCTGGCAATAGCGAAATAGCGCTAAAAGTCGAAATAAACGACGACGTTTGCCGAATTGGCGTGCTCGACCGCGGGCCAGGCATCCCGGAAGATCAGCTAGAGACGGTGTTTCGTCCCTTCCACCGGGTTGAATCCTCGCGCAACCCAGCAACCGGCGGCACTGGCCTGGGACTGGCGATCGTGCGCCAGCTGGCCCAGGCAAACGGCTGGCGAGTCTGGCTGGAGAACCGGCAGGAAGGCGGCCTAGCGTCTTGGATTAGCCTGCCAATAAACGCAGAAAAAGGCACGAGGGCTGCAACCCACTAGTGAGCGTTGCGAATGCGTATGCATAATCTAAGTAGCAATACTGAACGGGACATCCGCCCACGTGAAAGCCAAACCGGGATCAGCCAAATAAAGCTAAAATAAACGCCATGCAAACCCAAACCACTCTTCCGCTCACTTGGCACGACATTGCAGGTGCCCCCGCCGCAGGCTTACCGCTTAAACCATTGGAAGAAATTCCGGATGGTGGAGCCGTCCTGCTCACTATTAACAACCACGCTATCAACGAAAAACCTTTCGGCATCATCCTACTACGCAGCGGAGAGCAGGCTTTTGCCTATGTCAACCGGTGCGCGCACTTCGGTGTGCCCTTAGCGGCAAAAGTTGAGCATTTAAGCGTCAAACCGCACCAAAGTATCAGTTGCAGCGTGCATTACGCCCGTTATCGCTGGCAAGACGGCGTGTGTGAATTTGGCGAATGCCTCGGCGAAGCCTTAATACCTCTGCCCATTACCATAATTAATGGCATGATTACGCTACAACCATCTTAATATCGTTTCATAAAGCAACGTCGGATCAATTGGCTTGCCAATATGGTCATTCATACCTGCAGCAAGACACGCTCTGCGATCCTCATCAAAAGCATTAGCCGTCATAGCTACAATCGGCGTAGTTTGATGGCCCGGCAGTGCGCGAATCGCCTGGGTCGCTTCAATGCCATTCAATCTGGGCATTTGCACATCCATAAAAATCATGGCGTAGGATAAACAGGTCGCCATGGCCACCGCCTCAACGCCGTCTTCCGCCACATCAACCGCAAACTCAACATCATGCAGCAACGCCAGCGACACCTCCTGATTAATCGGTTCATCCTCAACCAGCAAAACCCGGGTACCTGCATACAAGGTTTTTAACTTTGACTCTGCTTTGCTGTGTTTTACCTCAAAGACTGGTCGCGTACTCTGAACCGATTTATCCAGCCAAACCGTAAACCAGAATGTACTGCCCACTCCTAACTGACTCACCACCCCAATTTCACCGCCCATCAACTGAACCAAACTTTTGCAAATCGCCAAGCCCAGACCGGTGCCCCCATACTTGCGCGTCATCGAGCTATCAGCCTGCTCAAAAGCAGCAAATAATCTATTGTAGTCTTCGTTGCTTATACCTATACCGCTATCTTGCACTTCAAAACGGACATGCACATTCCGTTTTTGTTCAGCCAAAACACGCGCCCGCAGCGTAATTTGCCCTACTTCAGTAAATTTGATGGCATTGCTGGTTAAATTCAACAAAACCTGTCCCAAACGCAGGGGATCGCCTTGCAGCTTAAGCGAATTAAAAGCGCTATCGCTATCAATCGTTAGTGTCACTGGTTTTTTAATCGCCGCATCGCCGGACATATTGGCAACATTTTCCATTAAATTAGCGATATTTAAATCAACCTGCTCCAACACCATCTGATCCGCGTCTATTTTGGACAAATCAAGAATATTGTTGATGATGGAAAGCAAATGACGCGAAGCCTGATCAATCTTACCCAGCTGATCACGCAAGATTGGGTCTTCGGCCCGGCGGAGTGCCAAACCCGTCATACCCATAATGGCGTTCATCGGTGTGCGTAATTCATGGCTCATATTGGCCAGAAACGTACTTTTTGCTTGATTGGCCGCTTCCGCCGCTTTTTTAGCGTGGCTCAGCGCAATGGCTTGCAACTCCAGATCCCGCTGATGATCAAGTAAACGCCGCTCCAACTTGTTACGGACTAAAGCGTAGCGCAAGGTTCGTTCCAGCTTGTCCTGGTCGAAGCGCCCCTTGACCAGAAAATCTTGTGCGCCGGCTTCCAAGGCTTCAACGGCGATCGAACCTTGATCATTACCCGTCATCACCACGATGGGAACATCAACCAAAACTCCTCGCATTTTACTAAGGGTTTCAATTCCATGAGAATCAGGCAAAGACAGATCAAGCAAGACCACATCCGGCTTCGCGCGTTGAACGGCCGCCACCGCCTCAGCCATTGAAATGGCCCAGACCAACAATTGCGCGTCTTCAGGACGATTCAAGCCCGCAAATCGGAGGTAAGCCCGTACCAGCGCAAAATCGCCCGGATCATCTTCAACAACCAAGATAGCCAACCGCTTAAGAGTAGTCTCAATCATCTATGTATCCTGCGTGAGTAGTGTGGTTTGCCGGGCGCAGCTCGCTATGATTTTTAATCTTAAGCCCTGATTTCAAGGCCGGATTCTAGAATGCAAAACACGAAGCAGCAGTAAAATTTTGTTCAATTTTGCCTATTTTTTTAGCAATACCTCATTATTCCATTCGCCAGCAAGTAAACTTCAGCGTTTTTTAACGCTCTCTACCGCCCCCTGCTAAAGGCATAACGTAATCACCATGCGCCACTCTGAAGAAAATCCAGCCCCCGAACGCAACACGCCGCCCGTTGAGTTGACTTCCCCGGCCTTAACCGAACCGACGCCTGAGGTTGCCACACCAGTTGCCCCGCTGCCCCTGCCCGCTTTCATCTTGCCACAAGAAGGGGAGCTGTTCATTGACCGGAGCAAGCTCGGTCATGCCGACGATTTCGCCCATTTTGTTGCAGAGATTTTCACCTCGGGCCATTTTTTTGCGGGGTTAAATTATGTCACATTCACCAATACACTTTACGGCAATGACTTAGCGCTCGCCAGTGAACCTGAGCGGCTAGCGCACGCCATCCAACGCTTCGACCCCGCTCGCCGCAGCATTTACAAAGGCATCAAATTAGAAGTCAATAATGCCTATGCGGAATATTTTTTTGAGCAACCAGTGTACATGGAACGACTGGAAAAGAAGCCTCGCTTTGGCCCCAGCGATGAGTTTGGCGAAGCACAAATTATCGGCGAACAAATTATCGCGCACGCCGAAGTGTCCTACTACGACATCGATGAATTTATCGCCGACATGTGGCTTAAGGGTGTTAAGTTTGGTATTAATATCGACACAGTCAGCGATATTATCAACAACAAACGCGCCGAGCGGGTCAAATTCGCGCACAAGCAAGCCCCAATTCCAGCCATAGATGCTTCCTTGCAAGAAATTTTCGCCGGCTTGCACCGGGATAATTCGCCTAAGATGCTGGATAATGGACGCCATGACCTACGCCAATACAGCAATCGTTTCCCCCAAATTGGCAGCAACGTTGATATTTTCCATAAAATCCCGCTGCAGGTCAGCGTGCCTGGCTTCACGGTCACCGGTGAACCGCTTGTTCTCCCCGGCGCACCCAAGAATTTTAACCTAGCGAATCTAGCGGGCCCTGGCACACGCATTGAGCGGCGCGGCAACGAAGAATATATTGTCTCTAGCTGCGAAGGCTTTCTCGATCTGGACACCAGAACCAACTTGGTTTCGGTATCAGAAACAGTGATTAACAAGGAAGGCGTCAGCCTGCGCACCACCGGTGATCTCAATTTGGCCGGCGATCACTTTGAAAACCATGGCGAAGTTCAAGAGCGAAGACTAGTGGATGGCAAGCATATGACTTTCCACGGTGATATCTTTGGCCAGATTGAATCGCGCGGTGGCGACGTCAAGATTAAGGGTAATGTCATAAGCGGCAGTGTGAGCAGCCGTAGTGGCAGTATCCACTTAGAGGGTCGCGCCTCAAGGGCACAAATTGACGCACGTGGTGGCCGTGTTGAGATTGAACTCGCCGAGGGAAGTCGCATTATTGGCAAACATGTACGGATTAAACGAGCGGTGCGCTGTGAAATCATTGCTGACCGCGTCGAAGCGGATAGCCTGGAAAGCTGCACCATTGCCACACTCGAACTGAAAGCGCGCCGCGCTGGCGTATTCAAAAATGATGAAAACCGTTTCTACCTGATTAAACCCGACATAACGCACCTGCTTAAGCAACAGCAGGATACTCAGACAGAATTGGATAAACTGCGCGTGGATATGGCAGGCCGCCAAAGTAATATCGACGTGATTAAAAGCCAACCTGATCTCGTGAAATACCTCGCGCTAAATCAGCGCGTTAAAAATGGGGAATTAAAGCTCAATGACCAGCAATATCAACAATTACAATCCGCCGGTCAACGCTTTACGATACCTTTACGCACATTGCGCACCTTAACTAACGAAATTGAACAGATACAGGCGGCGATAGACCGCAGACAATCCATGCTCACTCACGCGCAAACGCTCCGCGCCAGCGTGCAGGCCAATTTACACAGTTTCATTAAGGAGATTGTTGGCGACACCAACATTCGCTTGATGGCAGTTGACTATTTCGAACCGCCGCTGGCCGATGTGCAGATTGACGCCATCATCGCCCGTTTACAACGCACAGAAAACCAAGGGCCTGCGATCTTTTCTGGTCATTCCGGTTCATTCAGTTGGCGGGGAGAAGAACCCGTCAGCCCCACGGTTTAATGCTTTTTAATGCGGTTTAATGCGTTTTAATAACGCAATCATTCACTCCAAAGGTCTACCGTGCCGAGACCTTTACGATGCGGATTAGCCAGGATGAAAGCTTCCGCCGCCGCGGCCGGTAAAGGCCGACTAATCAGGTAGCCCTGAATTTTTTCGCAGCCAATACTCAGTAGATATTTCAACTGACCTTCCGTTTCCACCCCTTCCGCAACGGTTTCCAAATTCAACTTATGTGCCAGCAATACGGTGACATCACAAATTTGTGCATCGCTCGGATCCGTTTCAATATCACTGACGAAAGAGCGATCAATTTTCAAAGTGCTAATCGGGAACAACTTCAGATAAGCCAACGATGAATAGCCGGTGCCAAAATCATCAATAGACAAGCTCATACCATGCAGGGTTAACGCATCCATCATACTTGCGGTCTCTCCCGGTGTCCGCATGGACATGGATTCAGTCACTTCAAGGTCTAGATACTGAGCAGATAAGCCACTTTCAGCCAATATTTGCATGATACGTTGCGGCAAATGCGGATCAATGAACTGATGCGCCGACAAATTCACCGACATCCTGACGCCTTTAATACCGCGACTCTGCCACGCGACCAACTGGCTACAGGCTTCACGCAGCACCCAATCACCCAGTGGAATAATTAAGCCACTTTCTTCTGCAATGGGAATAAAATCCGCAGGAGGCACCATACCCTTAATGGGATGATGCCAGCGCACCAAGGCTTCAACACCCGAAATTTGCCCGCTGCGCAAATCCAGTTGCGGCTGATAATGCAGCTCAAACTGCTGCTCATTCAGCGCGATGCGTAATTCATTTTCAATAGCAATGCGCTGCAATGCAACCAACTGCATTTCTGCGGTAAAAAACTGATAATTGCGACGCCCCTGCGCTTTGGCGTGATACATCGCCACATCCGCTTTCTTCATCAAGTCGTCGCACTCATTAGCATCTTCCGGATACAAACAAATGCCAATACTCGGGCTAGTCCGTAATTCATGGCCGTCAGTTGGATAAGGTTGGGCGACCGAAGCAAGAATTTTTTCAGCCACATGCACCGCGTCTGCAGCGGCATCCATATCAGGTAGCACCACGACAAATTCATCGCCGCCCAGCCGCGCCACAATATCGCTGGCACGCACGGCCTGCTGTAAGCGCTGGGCCACTTGCACCAGCAATTTATCGCCCATCTGGTGACCCAGCGAATCGTTGATGATCTTGAAGTTATCGAGATCAATCAACATCAGCGCCAGCGATTTACGGTTACGCCGCGCAAAACTGAGCGCTTGCGCCAAGCGTTCTTGCAAGCTGAAACGATTCGGCAAGCCGGTCAGCGCATCATGATGGGCTAGGTGACGTACCTTTTCCTCTGAGGCCTTACGCTCGGTAATATCGACAAAACTACCAATATAATTCAATATATTACCGGAGGCATCTCGAACGACTGATATCGACAACCACTTAGGAAAAATTTCGCCGTTCTTACGCCGATCCCACAGCTCACCTTGCCAGCCGCCGTGCTCTCGCAGATCCCGCCACATTTCACGGTAAGTTTCTTGCGCTGTATTTCCGGCAGAAAGAATGCGTGGGTCATGCCCGACCACATCCTCGGCATCATAACCAGTCAATCGAGTGAAAGCTGCGTTAACGGTGAGAATTCGATTCTCTTCATCGGCAATGACAATGGCTTCATTACTATTGGAAAACACCGTCGCCATAATGCGTGTACTTTCATCCGACTGCCTGCGTTCAGTAATATCCTCAAAAATGGTCGCAAAACATTGTTCATGCGTCGCATAAACCCGGACATGAAAGTAACGGCCAAGGGGCTCGTAGTAGGTCTCGAATTCAACCGGATTACCCGTATCAACCACCGAAGAATAATGATCAAGAAAGGGGGCAGAAACCGCGCCATAGATCTCACTGGCCAATTTGTTAGTCACCGCCTCCGCACTCAACCCCACATGCACGGTGTAAGCCGGATTAACTGCCAATATACGATAATCTACCGCACGCCCATCCGCAGAACGCACCAATTCATGCAAGGCCATACCTGCTGATAAATTAGTAAATAAGGCATGAAAACGTCCCTCGCTCAGGCTAAGGTCGGCAATGTGGCGCTGGTCACGGCGGACATCATTTTCCAGATGTATTTTGCGCATGGCGAGCATGCTGCGTAAGCGCACAAATAACTCTTCTTGTGAAACTGGCTTAATTAGATAATCAGTAACACCCAAATTAAACAACTGAATACGTCGCGTTTTATCATCAAAAGCCGTCAACGCCAGAATAGGCGTGTCGCCCTTGCTGCCGCTTTGGCGGCGAATCAGATTGACAAAACCAAGCCCGCTCATGGAGCCATCCACCACCACGTCGGTCAAGACTAAATCATAATCTTGCGCGAGAAAATGCGGCCACGCTTCTTCAATCGAGGTAAAAGCATCAACAGTTAAGCCGCGCTGCTCAAGAACAGCACGCAAAAATTGACGCTGGCTGGCACTGTCTTCTACATACAACAAGCGCCCACTAATACGCGTATGCATCGAGGGAAAACGCTTGATAAAAGACAACAACTGCACCACATCATTTTTGTGGAAAATATCGGTAACACCCGCCGGCAGCGCAGCCTTTAACGCATCCGGTCCATCAACTGAAGTCAGCAAAACAAACGGTTTACTGGCAAATTTTGTTAATTGACGCACCCGCTGACAGAGATCAATGGCATCCATGTCGCGCAAGTAAAAACTGGAGCAAATGAAATCAATATAGGACCTTGCAATTAAGTCCAATGCCTCCGATCCATCAGATGCAACAATTAGCTCACAATCGTCTGGGTCCAGCATGGCACGGAACATGGACTGATAAGTCTTACTGTCATCCACCAGCAAAATCTTGCGACGATAGTCGATCATAAAATTCAAACTTCTTCCATTAAAGTGCGAAGTTGGATAAGTAAATTATCGCGTAATTCATGTAACTGGCTCATGCCAGCCTGCGCTTCCAGCAGATACCCTAATTCACGCATACGCAGCAAATCCATGGCCATGGTATGCACTTGTTGATGCAATGTTGTAATTGTATTATAAACTTCAGCATGACGCTGCACACGGTGGGGGCGCGCCTTATCCAGCCAAAGACCAAAACGACATTGATGGTGATCCAGCGCGGGGGGCGCAACGCGCTTGCCCTCAATATGCTCACCGAGTGCGCGTATCCAGCTACGGTGTTCCACCCCGGCAAACAAAATCGGCAATAAATCACGGCTAAGGCGTTGGGTCTGTGACCAGATAGGGTCAGGCTGCCAGGTTTTCTGCCAATTAACGATATTCTCGGCAGGCATTGGACGGGCAATACCGTAACCTTGTGCCAACTCACAACCTAGGCGTAACAAGATCTCGCCATGCGCCACCGTTTCGACGCCTTCAGCAATGGCTTCGCGGCCAAAAGCCGTCGCCAAGCCAAGCACGCCCTCCAGGATGGCCAAATCGTCCGGATCATCCAGCATGTCATGCACAAAACTCTGGTCTATTTTCAGCACATGCGCAGGCAATCTTTTAAGGTAAGTCAGGGATGAATAGCCGGTACCAAAATCATCCAACGCAAAACTAATGCCCATTTGCGCACAAGCGGCAATCAGTGCGGAAACATGGCTCATATCCTCCAGCGCACTGGTTTCCAACACTTCCAGCTCTAAATAAGCGGGATCAACATCCGGATGCTTCGCTAGCACAATCCGCAGACGCTCAACAAAATCACTCTGCTGCAAATGGTTCGCCGCAATATTAACGCTGACCGGAATTTCCAACCCCTGCGCCAGCCAGCGCTCTATCTGTGTCAGCGCCGTGTCTATTACCCACTCCCCCAAACAAACCCCCAAGGGATGGTCTTCTATTTCATGCAAAAAGAGGGAAGGGGCTAACAATCCACGGGTGGGATGCTGCCAACGGATCAAGGCTTCCGCGCCAATTAATACACCGGTACGCAAGTTGACCTTGGGCTGGTAATAGAGCACAAACTCTTGCTCATCCAACGCGCATCTAATCCGTTCAATACTCTCATGGTGGCCACGTACATTGCGATCTTGTTCGGCATCAAATACATGATAACGATTTTTACCAGCCAGCTTGGCTTGATACATCGCTTGATCGGCTTGGCGCATTAATTGATCGGCATCGCCGTCTTCCATCGGCACCTGAAAACTGACGCCAATACTGGCAGAAACACGCAACACCAAACCATTAATTTCCACCGGCTGTGCCGCGGCGGCCAACAGACGCACAATAAAAGGCACACTCGCTTGCAGGTCAGGCAAATCGACCAGCACGGCAACAAATTCGTCGCCACCTAGCCGCGCAATCGTATCGCCATCGCGCAAAGTTTGCCGCATGCGATCAGCCAACACAATCAACAACTGGTCGCCGGCCTCATGACCATGACTATCGTTAATCGCCTTAAAACCATCCAGATCGATAAAAGCTACCGCAAGTTGTTGATCGCGCCGTCTTGACTGCGCTAACGCCTGCCGCATCCGGTCGGCCAGCAACACGCGATTGGGCAATCCAGTCAATGCATCGTAATGCGCAATGTGTTCCAGTTGCTGCTGATGTTCTTTCTGGGCGGTAATGTCGGTAAACAAGGCAACGTAGTGCCGCGTCCCCCCAGCGGCATCGCGCACGGCACTAATGGTTAGCGATGCAGCAAAAAACTCCCCACCCTTGCGCCGATTCCAAACCTCGCCCGCCCAATACCCCTTTTCATGCAAGGCACGCCACATGCAGGCGTAAAAATCGGGCCCCTGCCGCCCCGATTTGAACATGCCCGGATTTTTACCGATCACTTCATGGCGTGAATAACCGGTAATTCGCATGAACGCTTCGTTCACTTCAACAATGCTTCCCGCCACATTGGTGATCATGATGCCTTCGCAGGCGTGCGAGAAAACACTGGCGGCGAGGAGCAACCTTTCCTCGCTGCGCAAACGCTCGGTATTATCAAAAAACACGGCCGCATAACGATGGGTCGGCGCACCAGCATGCAGGATGGCATGAATATTGAAGGCATAAGCACGTTCGCTGCCGTCCTGGTGACGGCACCACAAATTACCGCGCCAATAGCCATGATGTTCGACCGAGGCACACAGCGCCGCACAAAAATTAGGCTGCATCTGATTGCAATTAAGCACACCATCAGCCGTAAGCCCAATCGCCGCTTCAGCCGCGTGACCGGTAATGCGCGTAAATGCAGGATTAACACTAATAATAGTGCCGTCAAAGGTCACCACCATCACGGCGCTATCGGAGGAATCAATCACCTGATGGGCTAACGTTAAGTCCTGCTGTGAGCGCATCAATTCTTCATCACGCATGCGCAGCGCCCTAGCTAAATCGTCCGCATAGGTTCTATCCAAAATATCCAGAATATGATGCAACGACAACAAGCCAATCAAGCTGCCATCTTCAGCAGTAATACCCAAGTGACGCAGACGAGCTTCGATCAAGGTATTCCGCACTTCAAGCAAAGGCTCGCTGGCAAAGGCGGTCCGCAACGGAAAAGAGGCCATTTCATCCAGCGAGGCAGCCGTCTGGCGGCTGGCAACCAAACCTAACAAATCACGCTCAGTAAAAATCCCCAAACGTCCGTCAGAACCTTCCACGATTGCAGCATCACAACCCGCTTGATTCATGCGCACACCAGCCTCTGCCGCCGGCAAATTGCCTGATAAACGCAACGGCGTGCGAGTCAATATCTCGCCCACAGTCCGCAAGCGCAAAAAATGCTCGACGCCGTAACGCAGCGCCAAGTCGGTCTGTGTCACGATGCCTATGGGTGCTTTGTCATCATCCAAAACCACGAGATGACGGATATTATGCTGTTGCATAAAGAGGACAGCCGCACTGACCTCGCTGCTGGCTGCAATAGAGGCTAACGGGCCACTCATCACGTGCGAGATGGGGACATCAAACGCCGCAGCATTGGTAAAGTCGGTGCGCGCGGCGTCCCGCTCAGTCCAAATACCAATGGGCTGCCCATGCTCAACAACCAAAATTGAGCTGCACGCACGCTCTCGCATCAATGCGGCAACTTGCGATACCGGCATTTCGGGTGCGCAAGTCAACAATCGAGTCTGCGCAAAATCGGCAACGCGTGCCGTTGTATTGCCTAACACTGAATCAGCCATGCCGCTCCTGAGGGTAGCCACCGCTAAATACCGTAAATAATTACCAAGATAATGACAGCAAAAACTAACTGGGTGATTTTGCGCAAACTTCGCAGCCGGGGTCTTTTTTTAAACGCAAAGTGCGCCAATCTGCGCTTAATGCGTCATGCAATAACAATTTGCCGGATAAACTCTCACCGATACCGATCAAAAGCTTTAATGCTTCAACGGCTTGAATAGAGCCAACCACACCCACCAAAGGCGCAAAAACACCAAATTCGGCACAACGCATTTCTGCGTCCTGCGCGTGTTCCGGAAACAAACAGGCATAACAGGGCGCAGCAACGTGTCGCAAATCAAACACCGCAATTTGACCATCAAAACGTACCGCCGCCCCCGACACCAAGGCTTTACCATATTTGACGCAAGCACGATTGACCGCATGGCGCGTCGGAAAATTATCCGAACAATCGAGCACAACATCGGCGTTAGCCACCGCCGACTCCAATGCATCGTCTTGCAATCGTTGCTGCAATGCCTTGATCTGCACATCAGGATTCATCGCCCGCATTCTTTGCGCGGCAGACTCTGCCTTGTTAATACCAAGGCGAGTCATATCATGCGCAATTTGACGTTGTAGATTGGTCAGTTCAACCGTGTCGTCATCTGCCAGCGTAATGTGCCCCACTCCCGCCGCGGCAAGATACAACGCAACCGGCGAACCTAATCCACCGGCACCAATGATCAAGACCCGCGCCGCCAGCAACTTTTCCTGGCCGTCGATGCCAATCTGATCCAATAGAATATGGCGCGAGTAACGGAGAAGCTGACTGTCGTGCATAATTAAACGTTCACTTACTCGCTATTTATACTGCCGCCATTCTACTGGCGTATCGTCATGGTTACCGTGGGGACGTTTTGCCCATGCTTCAATATGGGCAGGATAATTTTTTGTACAAGGTTCTGGTTTAGTGAGATTTTGACGCTGCACATGTTCGCAGTAATAAGCCAGATTGCGCTTGATGCGAATCAGTAAACTGCCCTCAAGATGAAAGCCTTGCGCCGACAAAAACGCTTCAATGCTTTCCAGCGTATGGTCTGTAATACAGTATTCCACTTGCACACTGAGCATGCTCAAAGCACTCACCTGCAATGCCGGCAATTGCGCCAGCAAAGCGAGTGCCAAGTTGCACTGGTCAGGTGGCAACGGGTGGAAGACGATAACGCGACGTTTTTGAATGTCGCAAGCGTGGGTCACGCAGACACCCCTAGTCTTTACGATTTTGCAGCAAAGACAAACCTTTCAGCAAAGTCAAAGCCTGATTAAATTGATAATCAGACTTGCTGACTATTTCGCCAGGCTCCAGCTTAGGTTTGGCTTCTTTCGCGGTGGCACCGGATTTTTCATCCTTCGGCTTGGTTGCTTTGCCTTGCCCAGTTAAAGAAGCGCCATTGTTATCCGCCGCCGCATCCTGATTATTGGATAAATGTTTATCGAGGTCAGCTTCTCGCACTTCCATGCGCGATTCATCCGTCTGAGTGACGGTTGCATCTTCAATAATGATATCCGGCGTAATGCCCTTGGCTTGAATACTACGACCACCAGGGGTGAAATAACGTGCTGTGGTTAACTTGATGGCCGTGCCATTATTGAGTGGCAAAATCGTTTGTACCGAGCCTTTGCCAAACGTCTGTGTGCCTAAAACAATGGCGCGTTTATGGTCCTGCAAAGCACCGGCAACAATTTCAGAAGCGGAGGCCGAGCCGCCATTAACGAGCACAACCATCGGCACAGTTTTGCTCCACGCCGGCAAATTCTTCAAATAATCACTTTCGCCCATCCGCAAATAATGCTCGCGCGAATTGGTTAAACGCATCTTGGCATCTTCCGTGCGGCCATCGGTATAAACCACCAATTCATCCGGCTTCAAAAAAGCGCCGGAAACAGCCACTGCCGTATTGAGCAAGCCCCCCGGATCGTTGCGCAAATCAAGCACTAATCCTTTCAGCACCTTGTCCTTGTTTTGCACTTGCAAGTCTTTCAATGCACTCACTAGATTTTCGCCAGTGTGTTCCTGAAACTGCGTCACGCGGACATAGCCAAAATCCGGGTCAACCAGTTTATGTTTAACACTCTTGATTTTGATGACCGCGCGCGTCAAGGTCAGGGTTAGTGGTTTGGTTTCACCCTTCCGAACAATAGTGAGCACGATGTTGGTGCCAGGCTTGCCGCGCATTTTCTTGACGGCATCATTCAACGTCATGCCCTTGACCGGCGTGTCATCCAGCTTAATCACCAGATCTCCACTCTTTACCCCAGCCTTGAAGGCGGGCGTATCTTCAATCGGCGAAACCACTTTGACAAAACCATCTTCCATGCCGACTTCGATACCCAAGCCGCCAAACTCACCTTGCGTGCCAACCTGCAGCTCTTTGAAAGCCTCATCGTCAAGGTAGGAGGAGTGCGGATCAAGCCCGGACAGCATGCCGTTAATGGCCTGCGTAATCAGCTTTTTATCTTCTACCGGCTCGACATAATCACTTTTGATTTTGCCAAAAATCTCACTGAATGCGCGCAGATCTTCAATGGGTAACGACCGGGTATCGCGCTGAGCAATCGCCGGATAGTTGAGCGTGAGTGCGGCACCGAACACGATACCGATGCCGATCAGACTGAATTGTTTGAGCTTGCCTGACATGATGCCTCTTGATTATGCAAATTAAAGTCTGAGTTCGCGTACTGAATGAATTTCAGTTGGCCTAATGATAGTACAGAGCCCGCAACCTCTACTTGACCCACGACATGGGATCGAATGGATTGCCTTGATGCCGCAATTCAAAATAAAGCCCTGGTTCGTCCTGGCCACCCGTGGAACCGACTGACGCGATAACATCGCCAGCACGAACTGAATCACCAGGCTGCTTATACAAGCTTTCATTATTGCTGTACAGACTGAGATAGCCTTTGCCGTGATCAATGATCAACAAATTGCCAAACCCGCGCAGCCAATCTGAAAAGGCAACCGTGCCACTGCCCACCGAATGTATATCATGCCCCTGCCGCGCCCGGATAAATAAGCCTTTCCAAGCCGGGCCCCCGCCTTCGCGGCTTTGACCAAATTTATGCACAATTTCGCCTTTTACCGGCAACGCAAGACGCCCCTTCAAGCGCGGAAAATTAAGTCCGGCCAAGCTGGCATCGGCCACTTCTTCGATTACTTCGCCGGGCTTGATCGCGGCCAGCTTGGTCGGGGCCGTAGTGTGCGGTTTCTGTGCCGTCGATTTAGTCTCTTTGGCCACTTTGCCCTCTTTTAAGTCCTTGGCCTCTTTTGCGGCCTTCGCTGCCTTGGCTGCCTTGGCGGCGCGCGCATTTTCAACCGCTATGCGCGCCAAGCGCTCAATCAAGCGTGCCAAGCGTTGCTCGTCACGCACTAGCGTATCGATTTCCTTGCGTTGTTGGCGTATCTGCGCGGACAGTTGATACAAAACTTGCTGGCGCGAGGCCTTCTCTGCTTCCAGCGTTTTCTTTTGCGCAACGCGCTCTTGTTTGATCAACAGGAGGGATTGGTTCTGCTCAAGCGTTTGATTCTGCAACGCCTGCAATTGCAGCAAACTGGCGCGATGTTGCTGAATAAGCGCTGCACGTGAACGCCCAATGTAACTGTAGTACGCCATATTACGCGCCACTTCCCCCGGATTCTGGCCGTTCAACATTAATTTGAGTGCATCATTACCACCTTGCACGTAATGCTCACGCACGAGCTCGGCGAGATGCTTTTGCTGGTTGGCAATTTCCACCTGTGTGGTTTCAGTATCATCGGCTAATTGTTTCAGTGTCTGCGCCAGCTTGCGCTGACGGACTTCCAGGTTGCGCAAGCCGCGATTAGCGTTCGAGATGCTGCGCTCTGAATGCTTTAACGCATCGGTGACTTCAGATTGATCTTCATGCGTTTGTTCCAACTCAACCTGCAGCGCTTGAATCCGCGAACGCAGATCAAGTAACTCATCTTGTTTACCGGCATGCGCCGCGGTCTGGGTCAATACCGAGACGCAAAAGCACAGCAGAACAAGAAAAATGCGCACAGGATTATTCGAAATCGACGAGAGGATGTCCGGTCATTTCTTGTGGCTGCGGCAGATCCATCAGTTTCAACATGGTGGGCGCAATGTCTTCCAAAGCGCCGCTATGCTTCATGTGCGCCTTACGACCCACGTAAACAAAAGGCACCAAATTGATGGTGTGCGCTGTATGAGGCTGCAGCGTAATACTATCCAGCATAGTCTCGGCATTACCATGATCGGCGGTAATCAACACTTCCCCCCCTATGGATTGCATCGCCGCCACGACACGACCCAGACAGGAATCAACCGCTTCAACTGCGCGCACGGCCGCATCCATGATGCCGGTGTGACCGACCATATCGCAGTTGGCATAATTACAAATAATGACATCATACTTACGGGTATTAATGGCTTCGATCAGCTTTTCGGTCAGTTCAAAGGCATTCATCTCCGGCATGAGATCGTACGTCGCTACTTTCGGCGATTGCACCATGATGCGGTCTTCACCTGGGTAAACGGTTTCCTCACCGCCATTGAAAAAATAAGTGACGTGCGGATATTTCTCTGTCTCGGCAATTCGTAACTGCCGTAACCCCAAGTTGGCGATGTACTCGCCCAAACCATTGCGCACCCGCTCCGGCGGAAAAGCGACTGGCACATCAAATTCTTCGCTATAGCCGGTCAATGTGCAGTAATTGGATAATTTGGGCACAAATGCACGCTCAAACTCTTTGAAATCAGGCTGAATAAAGGCTTTAGTGATTTCGCGTGCGCGATCAGAACGGAAATTCATGAAGACCACCGCATCGCCGTCTTGCATCTGAATCGGCGCTCCGTCCGCCTCGACAATTGCAGTGGGCTTAACGAATTCGTCCGTCTCGCCGCGCGCATAGGCCATTTCCACCGCCAACCCTGCGCTGACGGCACGATATTCCGCGTGTCCTTGCGTAATCAAGTCGTAGGCGACTTTGACGCGATCCCAGCGTTTATCCCGATCCATGGCGTAATAACGACCCACAATGCTGGCAATGCGGCCGCCCCGTAACCCTTCCATCTTGTCTTGCAAACAACGGATATAGGCTTCTGCGCTCTTGGGCGGCGTATCGCGACCGTCCAAAAAAGCGTGGACATAAACCTTGCGCAATCCTTCGCGCAGGGCCAGATCCAGCATGGCGTGAATGTGGTTTTCGTGGCTATGCACGCCGCCATCAGAAAGCAAACCAAAAATGTGCAGCGCCCCCCCGTTTTGATTTAACTTGGCAATCACTTGTTGCAAGGCAGGGTTACTGGGAAAGTAGCCGCTATTGATCGCACGATCAATCCGGGTGTATTCCTGATAAACAACCCGACCTGCGCCAATGTTGAGATGACCCACTTCAGAATTGCCCATCTGGCCGGCGGGCAAGCCCACGGCAGACTCGGAGGCTTGAATCAAGGTATGCGGGTTATCGTGCCAAAGGCGATCAAAATGAGGTTTGTTCGCACAGGTAATAGCGTTGAAGGCGTCGGCTTGGCGACAGCCAAAACCATCGAGGATAAGGAGAAGAACAGGTTTAGCGGCGGCGGTAGGCATCAGCAAATTTTATCGTATTGAGCAGGCATTTTTCGTGCAGTATTTTAGTATATTTGAATACTTTACGGGATATACTGAAATGACTGCTGCACTTGTCCAGTCATCCAGTGGAACGCATTTTACAACACCCTGCTTGGCAGCACAGTTTCATGACACATTTATCGGCAATATGGAGCCTGCAATGATCAGCGAGTCGCCAGAACTCATCGACAAAGACGAACATATCGAACAAGCCTCGCGCGCACTGAAAGCCATGTCGCACCCGCTACGCTTAAAGATATTGTGCGTTTTAGGGGATAAAGAAGTCAGCGTGCAAGATATCGTTGAGAACGTCGGCACTTCACAAAGCAACATTTCACAACACTTGGCTATTTTACGAGACAAGGGCGTGCTGCGGACCCGCAAAGATGCCAATCGCGTCTATTACCGCGTTGGCGATACGCGCACTTTGCTACTGATCGGCATGATGCGCGATGTTTTTTGTGGTTTTGCCAAGTAATACCCTGCGCATGTTGCATCGGTAAAAATTCCTTTCGAACGAAAGTTAGCTTATCTTTACATCAAGAATTTCGATCATATATATTAGCCATCACTAATATATCTCGTTCCTTGTCCGGGCGAGATCAACCTCGCAAGGAGCGTTGTTATGATTTTTTCTTTCTCACGCCGGTCGTTAACGGCACTTGTATTTGCCCTGATCAGCGCAAGTGCCGCAGCCGATAAGCTGGAATTTCAACAATGCGTCGATATCGCTCTGCGCCAAAATCCTGAGCTGGCGATTAACCGCGCCCAGATCGAGCAAGCCGAAGCCGCCGTTCGGCAAGCCGAAGGCAATAAAATGCCACGCGTCAACTTATCGCTGACTTTGGCGCGCAGCAACGATGCCTTGAATGCGTTTGGCATGAAACTGGGTCAGCGCGACGCAACCTTCAATGATTTTGGTGCCGGCGAATTCATGGCCTCGGGTGACACCGCCATCGCCCCGCAAAACCTCAATCATCCCAAAGCGGTCAACAACCTCAATTCCCGCGTCGAACTTCTCATGCCGGTTTACAACGGCGGCATGGTGCAAGCCTATGTTGATACCGCCAAAGCTTACGTTCGCGCGGCGCAATCTGGCGATGTTGCGGCGCGTCAACAGATCACCAAGCACATTTTGATGGCCTACCAAGGCGTCCACACCGCCCGCGCCTACATCAAACTGGCCGATGAAGCGGGCTTGGCGGCCGAAGAATTTGTTCGCCTCAGCGAAAAGCTACATCGTCAAGGCATGGTTGTTAAAAGTGATGTGTTATCGGCCAAAGTCAATCTGCAAGAGATCAAGCTCAAGCGGGTCGAAGCGAAAAATGCCGAAGCTGCGGCGTTGAATCAGCTGGCTTTGTTAATGGGCAAATCGCTTGACGAGGCGCTGGAGGTCGGTGAGCCGGTGCAGCCGAGTTTATTGCCCGGCAGCGCAGCCGATTTACGCCAACAAGCGGTGAATGATCATCCCGGCTTATCTGCCATGCGCAATCAAATTAACGGTGCAACAGCGCAAGTCACCGCCGCACGCGCCGGCAAAAAACCCCAGTTCAACGTCATGCTGCGGCAAGACTGGAACGATAAGAATCTCGGTCTGGATGCCGCCTCGTATATGGCCGCGGGAGTGCTGTCCTGGTCCGCTTTCGATGGAGGTGTCAATAATGCCGGCATTGACCGCGCTGCGGCACAACGCGCCGAACTGGTCGCCAAACTACGCCAGGCGGAAGAAGGTATCGGCTATCAAGTGACGGAAGCGCGCCGCAAAGCGCTAGAAGCCGAAGAGAAAATTTCCGCCCGCAGCGCCGGCCTGGAACAGGCACAAGAAGCGCAACGACTGGTCAAAAAACGCTACGAAAACGGCATGGCCACCCTGATCGAATTATTGGGCGCACAAGCGCAACTCGACAAAGCCCATGCTGATCTGGTCGCCGCCCGTTACGAACTCGCCGTCAACCGCGCTGAACTGAAGCGTGCCGTCGGCGTGTTACATCAAGAACACCTTTGAATCGGAGTCAAACATGTCGAATATTTCACTGACTAAACCCCTCGTTATTGCTGTCTTGCTTACCTTGGTCGGCTGCTCCGGTGAGGATGCAAGCAATAAGGTAAACAGCAATAAGGTCAGCGCCAATCCTTCCTCCGCCGCCGCCCGCTCGGTGAATGCGCAAACCACGCTACTAGAAGTGAGCGAGCAGCAGGCCACCACTGCCACCACCGGCAGCGTGATTGCGGTTGAATCGGTGCGCGTTGCCTCACGCTTGATGGGTTATCTGCGCAACATCAGCGTGGCCGAAGGGGATGCAGTCAAACAGGGGCAAGTACTGTTCACCATTGATCCGCTTGATATCGAAGGCGCGGTGGAACAAGCCCGCCTCGGTTTGCGGCAAGCGGAAGCCGCCATGCAAGATGCCAAAGCCGATTTCGATCGCTTCGACAATCTATACAAAGATGACGTGGTCAGTCGCCAGCAGTTTGAAAAGATGAAACTCAACTACGACATCGCGGTATCGCGCGCGGCGCAGGCCAAAGCCGGGCTCGGCACCGCGCAGGGACAAATGCGCTACGCCAGCGTCACCGCGCCGATTAATGGTGTTGTCACGCAGAAACTGGCGCATGAGGGCGATATCGCCGCACCGGGCCACCCGGTTTTAATGCTGGAAAACCCGGCGCATCTACAAGTGCAAACGTCGGTGGCTGAATCGTTATTCAAATCAATCCGCCTGGGCCAGGAAATGCGCGTCGAGATTGACGGTCACGCACAGGCCCTCATCGGCAGGGTCGCGCAATTGTCTCCGTCGGCGGACCCAATGACGCACACCTACAAAGTGAAACTGGATGTCAGCGCCCCCGGACTGAAGAGCGGCTCTTTCGCGCGGGTTTTATTTCCTTCCGGCCAGCGCACTGTATTGGCCCTGCCGCAGTCCGCCATTCTCAATCGCGCTGGCATAACGGGCGCATTTGTCGTCAACGCAGAAGGTATCGCCCAGTACCGCATGGTGCGCACTGGCCAAAGCGTCGACAACACAGTGGAAATACTGTCAGGACTCAACCCTGGCGAACGGGTTATCACCGGCAATGCGCAAGCGGTGAATAATGGTGACAAGATTAATGACACCATGATTTCGGAGTAATGCCATGAGTGAGCTTGATACCCCCCACGCCGAGCCGATGAATCTGGCCGGCAAACTCGCCAAGGCTTTCCTCACCTCGAAACTGACGGCACTGTTCATTCTGGCGGTCAGCTTGACCGGTCTGCTGGCGCTGGTCGTCACACCGCGCGAATACAACCCGCAAATCGTGGTGCCGGCCGCCAATATCATCGTGGCCAAACCAGGCGCGACCGCGACAGAAATTCAGAATTTAATCGTCAAACCGCTGGAAGCGATCATGAACGCGCAATCGGGCGTTGATCACACCTTCGGCTATGCCACTAATGACTTCGGCTTGGTCACCGTGCAATTCAAAGTCGGTGAAAATCAAGAAGAAAGCCTGGTGAAACTGTATAACCAGTTGATGCAAAACTGGGATCGCATTCCACCCGGTGCGATGGAACCGATCATCAAGCCGATTAATGTTGATGATGTACCGATCATGGCATTGACGTTGTCATCGTCTATTTATGATGACTTCCAATTACGCCAAATCTCGTTGCGTGTGTTGGAACAATTACGCAATGTGCCAGGTGTTTCGTTCACCCAGATCGTCGGCGGCCGCTCGCATGCGTTGAATGTCTGGATTGATCCGCAACGCATGGAATCGGCCGGACTGACGTTAGATCGCCTCGACCAAATCCTCAGCGGCAGCAATGTCGCCGTGCCGATGGGCGAACTGGTGCAAAACAATAAAAATATCCCGCTGCGCATGGCCTGCTTTCTCTGTTCGGCTGACAAGGTGGGCACTATTGTGGTCGGCGTCGGCCGCGGTGGCAGCCCGATTTATTTGAAGGACATTGCCAAAATTGAGGACGGAGCCGCTGAACTTGAAGCCTCATCCCGCTTTGCCTTTGGCCCGGCCAGTGTCGGCAAGCCCAGCGGTGAAAATCCGGCCGTCACCTTGGCCATCGCCAAGAAAGCCGGCACCAACGCGGTGGTGGTCGCCAATGAAGTGCTGGCAAAATTGGCCGATTTGCAGAAGCAGGCCATTCCGGCTGGCATCGAAGTCGCGGTAACGCGCAATGATGGGGCCAAAGCCGATGCCGCCGTCAACGAGCTGGTCATGCATTTGGGGATTGCTATTGCCTCCGTGGTGGTAATTCTGGTGGTTTTCCTTGGCTGGCGTGAAGCAGGCATTGTCACCCTGACCGTGCCGCTGATTCTGTTTGTGGTGTTGGCCATCGGCTTGGCGTTTGGCCAAACCATCAACCGCATTACCTTGTTCGCGCTCATTCTTTCGCTCGGCTTACTGGTCGATGCCGCCATCGTGGTGATCGAAAATATTCATCGTCATCTGCACAATGGTTCCAACAAATCATTTGCCGAAACACTGGTTATCGCCACTAACGAAATCGGTAATCCGACCAACATCGCCACCATCGCGGTGATTCTGGCCTTCATTCCCATGGCTTTTGTCACCGGCATGATGGGCCCCTTCATGTTGCCGATTCCGTTCAATGTGCCGGTAGCGATGATCGCCTCCATCGTCATTGCTTACATGGTAGTGCCGTGGGCCTCGAACCTGTGGTTAGCGAAAAAAGCCGCCGCTCAGCAGCACGCGGTGAATCATGCCAGCACGCCGTCGCCAGATCCGCTGCGTCGCCTCTATGTTGCTGTGCTGACGCCGTTGATTCGTTCTGGCGCGCTGCGCAACGTCACTTTTTTGCTGGTGCTCGGCCTGCTGGCCGCCGCCCTGTTGATGCCAGCCTGGCAATTCATTCGCCCGGCCGGTTTGAACGGGCCGCTCTCGCCGCTTGGCGTTGAACTGAAAATGTTACCGAACGACAACACCAACACCTTATTGCTGCAAGTCGATATGCCGGCCGGCACCGCGCTGGCGGCAACCGACCAAGTGTCGCTGGCAGTCGGTGAAATTGTTGCCAAGCACCGTCATGTCACCGATTACCAGACCTTCCTCGGCATGACGGCACCGATCGACTTTGCCGCCTTGGTGCGTGGCGACATGATCAAAAGTGGCACGAATTTGGCGCAGATTCGCGTCAACCTGATCGATAAACATGAACGCAGCGATGCTTCGCACGATATCGCCATCCAGTTGGATGCCGCGTTGAACACAGTTCGTCAGCACTTCCCCAGTGCGCGCATCAAACTGTACGAAACGCCGCCTGGCCCGCCGGTGCAATCGCAAATTCTGGCCGAACTCTATGGCCCGGACTACGACGTATTGCGGGCGGCAGCACCTGAGATAGATGCGGCCTTCAAGCAAATTTACGGCATGGTCAACGTGGACAATTCTGTTACCGCCAACGCCGACAGCTACCACATTGTGATTGATCGGGAAAAGGCCATGCTGGCCGGCATCGCCGCGGGGCAAGTGGCCAAGCTGCTGCGCGATTACGTCACTGGCATCCGCGTCGGCACGCTGCACATCGAAAGTGCGCGCGAACCGATTGATATCAATGTGCGTCTGCCGCGTGAACTGCGCTCCGGCCCGGAAACCCTGATGAATTTACGCATCACCAACCCGCATGGCATGCAAATTCCGCTCTCGGCTATCGCCAGCGTTAAACACGTCACACTGGCTAAGCCTATTTACGACCGCGATCAGCATCCCATGGTGATGGTCGGTGGCGAGCTGCTGAAATCCAGCCCGGTTTATGCCGTGTTGGCGCTGGATAAAATGCTGGATGGCAAGCCCTTAGCCAATGGCACAACCTTCAGCACCGGCAATCTCGGTTTCACGCAAGCCAGCCCGAAAGATGTGGTGGAAAACACCCTGCTCTGGGGCGGCGAAATGCGCTTGACGCTAGATGTGTTCCGCGATTTAGGCTCGGCCTTCATGGTGGCCTTGATCTTGATTTACTTGATGCTGGTGGCCTATTACAAATCGTTCGGCTTGCCGGTGATCGTCATGGGCGCGATTCCGCTCACCTTGGTTGGCGTCTTTCCTGGCCACTGGGCGACCAGTCAGGCTTTTACCGCAACCTCCATGATTGGCGTTATCGCCTTGGCGGGTATCGTCGTGCGCCACTCGCTGTTGCTGATCGCCTTCATCCTTGATTACCGCAAGCAAGGCCACGATCTGGAATACGCGGTGATTGAAGCCGGTGCGGTTCGCTTCCGCCCGATTTTACTGACGGCGCTCGCGATTATTCTGGGTTCCGCCATTATGATCACCGACCCGGTGTTCGGCGGGCTTGCGGTATCGCTGATTTTTGGTACCTTCGCATCCACCGCGTTGACGCTAGTCGTCATCCCGTTGATGTATTACTTGTGGCAACGTAACGCAAAGTAACTTTTTAACGGGTGGTGGGCTCTGGCTCCGCTCTGGCTCACTACCCACCCTTTTTTAACCTGGAGATTTAACTATGACCACTGAACGTATTATTCGCATCATGGCAGGCGTGATGATTCTGCTCTCGCTGGCACTGGCCCATTTCAGCGGCCAAATTGACCTGAGCAGTTTATCCTGGCTCTGGTTCACCGCTTTTATTGGCATCAACCTGCTGCAATCTGGCTTTACCGGCTTCTGCCCACCTGAATTTCTGCTGAAGAAAATGGGCTTTCAATCTGGCGGCAGCGCGTGCAGCAAGTGAGAATTGACAAGTGAGTTTTGATTAACTGGCCTAAATCGGCTAAGTCGGTCTTAGCGCCGATTTAGGCCGGAAGGCTTTAATGATCTCTTCTCGTGTTTCCAGATAAGGGCCGCCAATCAAGTCGATGCCATACGGCACAGCGGCAAACACGCCATCCAGCGTTTCTTTAATGGCCTTCGGCTGGCCGGGCAAATTCAAAATCAAACATTGGCCCCGAATGACGCCCACTTGGCGCGACAAAATCGCCGTCGGCACATATTTCAAACTCACCGCCCGCATGGCTTCACCAAAACCCGGCATCACTTTATCCGCCACCGCCAAGGTCGCTTCCGGCGTGACATCCCGCGGTGCCGGCCCAGTCCCACCGGTGGTCAGCAGCAAACAACAGTCCGCCGCCAACGCAATCAAGGTCTGTTCAATAACCGCCTGCTCATCAGGAATCAGTTTTTCCACGAATTCAATCGGATTATGTAACGCCGTATTGAGCCATTGCCGCAGCGCGGGTAAGCCCTTATCTTCATAAACGCCAGTGCTGGCGCGATCACTAATTGAAACGAGTCCGATACGAATCGATGCGTACATAAATTTATCCTGTTAGCCACAACCCAAAAACTAAAGAACCGAAAAACTAAGCCCGCCCCCAAGCGGCAAACAAGGGGTCGGAATACAGTCGTTGCTCAATATATTTATCCTCCTGCGGCCGCTGCAAACCACGCCGGGTTTCGCTGTGCAAATCGGTGAAACCTGCGCCCTGCAACACAGCGAGTACCCAACCGAGCCGCTCAAAAGGATGCAATTCGCTCCAGACTTTGACGGCTTTAGTCGGAAACCAGCGATCAGAAAAAGTGACGATGAATACGCCGCCCGGCTTCAACACGCGACGTACTTCCGCTACCACCGCCGCCGGATTGCGCAGATATTCGATTGAGGCGGTACACACCACCGCATCAAACTCAGCCGCCGGCCAAGGCAACGTCGCCTGCCCATTCAGATCCTGCACAACACGTTCACTCAGCTGCGGATTAGCCGCCAGTTCAGCGGCGTTCATGCCCAAACCAGCCACATTCAACGCCAATGGCGGCAAATGCGAACACCAGCTACTCATCAAATCGAGCACACGCTGGCCCTGCGGCAATGCTTGTTGAAACATTCGCTGATAAAGCGCGGTGATTTCTGCCCGGCACACCGCATCTAAATGATGCACAAAACGCGGTTGCGCATAAAAATCGGCATCGGGGCTTATCTTGGTGGCACCCTCGCTGGC
>CAYWXO010000019.1:0-26012 GCA_964462255.1 uncultured Thiobacillus sp.
TGGGATTTGCGGCAGCAGCGGGAGGGGTAGACGCCGTAGCGGGTGCTACCGCATTCCCCTTTTCTTTGCCGGCTTTTTCCAATTTTTCCGCTCTTTCCGCTCTTTCTTTTGCCGGTGCGGTTTTAACTTCAACCGTCTCAGTTTTAACGGCTTGCACTTCTATGACTTTGGCGGTTTTGCGTTTGATGGCCGGGGGCGCAGGCGGGATGGGTTCATTTATCGCAGGTTCTCTCACTCTGATAGCAGCCGGTGCGTTGGCCGCGTCATCCAGTCTTTTACGTCTGACTTCCGGCTTAATAGCGGAGGGGTGAACGACAGGGGGGGGAGCAACGGGCTTGCCAGCAGATTTAACGACTGCGGGTTTTATCGCAGCCTTCGCTTCGACTTTCGCTTCGACCTTAGCGCCAGTTCTCGCCGCAGGTTTAACTTCTTTCGGTTCCCTAGGCACTTTGGCTGTTTTGGCTTCGACGGGTTGTGTGGCTTCCACTGCTTTTACTTCAGTTGCCTTCTCGATTCCCTTTTTCTTGCGGGTTAATTTTTTGTCGTCGCTCGATTCAATTTTACTGACTGGCTTTTTAGCTGATGCCACGATCGTTTCCTCCGTCGTTGACTTTTGTGCTGGAAAAAAATAGCGGCGCATTATGCCATGCTTGTTTGCAAGTCGTGCGGCTTGAAAGCCTGTTTCACTGCAAGTAAATGCCCAGCGGATCGTTTGGGTTAATACCGGCCATGAAAGGTTTGTTACGCTCGCGATGAGTCACTTGATACATGCACCCCATCCAATTACCAATGACAGCCTCAGCCGTATCGTGCCAAGTGTTGTCAATATCGGGCGCGACCAGCGCTTCAGGAAAAGCGGGCAGCGCTTGGCCACGTTTCAACGCCGTGCTTAGGCGGTCGCGCCATTCAAGCAAAATCGCTTGCGCATGTGGATTAAGGTAATGATCAGGAAATGGTGGATTATGCTGATGTTTACCTTCTAGTTTTCCTTGCTCATAAAGCAGTGCATCACGTTTATATTCTTTCAGTAAAGAAATGGTGTCATATTCCGGGTGTCCCTGAAAAAACACCATGCGCAAACCATCGTGACTGGTGGCGAGATGCACGCCGACTTCTTCACTTTCGACTAAAACGTGTAGTCCGGCTGCTTCAAATTGTGCGCGCGAAACATTATTCCAGCGTGAATGCGGCACATCAAAACGGGTATTGACGTCGCCCACCAAGGGGTGCCGCTTATCCAGCACGCGATGCGAATACACGCCCCAGCGCTTGCTTGCCTGCCGCACGCGCGGTTGACCATAGCGAAAATGCAGCACCGCATGCGAGGCCAAACAAGAAAGCAGGGTGGTGGTGACATTCGCCCACGCCCATTCAATGACTTCGCCCAGCGGCGTCCAGAACGGCTCGCGCGAGAGATCTTCGTTGCTGACATTGGCCCCGGTGATGATTAAAGCGTCCAGCCCTTCCTTGCGGATTTTATCGAACGGCTCGTAATAGCGCGCAATGTGGGCGGCAGCTTTTTCCCCGCGCGGAATGCTATCCAGCGTGAATGGGTGAACATAAAATTGTGCAATCGGATTACTTTCGCCAACCAGGCGGAAGAATTGCCGTTCGGTGGCTTCCAGCGCCGTATCGGGCATCATATTCAACAGGCCGATGTGAAGTTCGCGAATATCCTGATGGGCAGCGCGCTCAGCCGGCAGCACGATGGTGGTGCCATCGGCGCGCAAGCGTTGCAAAGTAGGTAAATCGTTATGGGCGACAATAGGCATGGCGGCTCCGACGAAAAATCACAGGTAAAAAATCAGGAGCGGGATTATTCCCTAACATTTCGTCAAATGGGTTCGGTTGAAACTAGAATCCGTCACCTTTTGTTTGTTCACCTGATCGTCTTCGTTTGCCACTCATGTCCGTACCCGAACCTCTCCGCACCCCACCCGCCACTTCGTTAACCTTGCTGCAAGATGTTTTCGGGTATCCCGCCTTTCGCGGCCCGCAAGCGGCCATTGTCGATCACGTTGCCGGTGGCGGCGATGCCTTGGTTTTGATGCCAACGGGCGGCGGCAAATCCTTGTGTTATCAGATTCCGGCTTTGCTGCGGCGTGGCGTCGGCATTGTCGTTTCGCCGCTAATCGCACTGATGCACGATCAAGTCGCTGCATTGCGCGAAGCCGGGGTCAATGCGGCTTATCTCAACTCGTCTTTGACGCCAGCCGAAGCGATGGCGATTGAACGCGGTTTGTTCAATCAATCATTTGATCTAATTTACGTTGCGCCGGAACGCCTGGTTTCACCGCGTTTTTTATCGCTGATGGATAGCGTGGCAGAAGGGCCGGGGCTGGCCTTGTTTGCGATTGACGAAGCGCATTGCGTTTCACAATGGGGCCACGATTTCCGGCCAGAATATATTCAGCTTTCTGTGTTGCACGAGCGTTTTCCCAACGTGCCGCGCATCGCCTTGACCGCCACAGCGGATGCGTTGACGCAGGCTGAGATCGTGCAGCGTTTGCAACTGGAGCAAGCGCAAGTTTTTATTTCCAGTTTTGATCGCCCCAACATTCGCTATCAAATTGTGGAAAAAGCCAGTGCGCGCACGCAGTTGCTTGACTTTATTCGCGCCGAACACGCCGATGATGCCGGTATCGTCTATTGTTTATCGCGCAAAAAAGTGGAAGAAAACGCGGCATGGCTGGTGAGCCAGGGGGTGCGCGCTTTGCCGTATCACGCTGGCATGGAGCAAGCGGTGCGTCGGCAAAATCAAGATACGTTTTTGCGTGAAGACAGCGTGGTGATGGTGGCCACCATCGCCTTTGGCATGGGCATAGACAAGCCGGATGTACGTTTCGTCGCGCATCTTGATTTGCCGAAAAGTGTCGAAGGCTATTACCAGGAAACCGGCCGCGCCGGGCGCGACGGTGCGCCCGCCGATGCCTGGATGGCTTATGGCTTGGGCGATGCCGTGCAGCAGCGCCGCATGATTGAAGAAGGCGAGGCCGAGGAACAATTCAAGCGCGTCGGCCACGCCAAATTGGATGCCTTGTTGGCGCTGTGTGAATCGGCCACCTGCCGGCGCCAGCGTTTACTGGCGTATTTTGGCGAAGAAAGCACGCCATGCGGCAATTGCGATGTGTGTCTAAATCCGCCGGAAACCTGGGATGGTACCGATGCGGCGCGTAAGGCGTTATCGTGCGTGTATCGCACTGGACAGCGTTTTGGTGCCGGACAAGTCATTGATGTCTTGCTGGGCCGCGATACCGAGCGGATTCGGCAATGGCATCATCAAGCATTGAGCACCTACGGCATTGGCAAGGAATTGTCTGAGCAAGATTGGCGTGCGGTGTTTCGCCAATTAGTGGCCATGGGGTTTCTCGATATTGATCACAGCAGTTATGGTGCCCTGAAGCTTAGCCCGAGTAGCCGCGCCGTATTGAAGGGCGAGCAAAGCGTTACCTTACGTAAACAGGTCGAAAAGAAAAGTTTGCGTGATGGGCGCGGCAAAGAATCAGCCGCCTCACCGGTGGCGCAACTGGATTCACATGGAAAGTCGTTGTTTGAAGCGTTGCGCGCTTGGCGCGCTGCCGCCGCGAAGGAACACGCGGTGCCGGCTTATGTGATTTTTCATGACGCAACCTTGGCGGAAATTGCCCACCTTGCGCCGCAATCGGCGCAGCAATTGCGCAGAATTTCCGGCATTGGTGCGCGTAAGTTGGAAATCTATGGGGCTGCGTTAATTGAGATATGCCAAGCGCACGGCGAAAACCCGCATCGTCAGCACGTGACGGCCGCCGCGCAGAAAAAAACCGCCCCCGTTAGCCAGTTTGCCAATTTGAGCGAAAGTGCCAGTCAGACGCTGCAAAGTCTGCGCGAAGGGGCCACGATCAGTGAAATTGCCCGTATGCGCAGCCTGAAAGAAACCACGCTTTACAGTCATTGTGCGGAAGCAATCAGCCAAAACTTGCTGCAAGCGCATGAGGTTTTGCCGCTCAGCCCCAGTGAAATGGCCACGCTACGCGCCGCCATTTTGGCGCAACACGCCGCCGGTGAGACTAAATTGAAGCCGATTTTTGAGTTCTTTAACGAACGCTACGATTACGGTGTTCTCCGTTGCATGGCCGCGGAGCTGGCGTGCAAACATTAGGTTTTCGATTGAGATAAAGAGAAAACCGCACAAAAAAATGACAGGCGGGGACGTGGTGTGGAAAAATTGTTCAGTAAAGGTGAATTTTTATCAAAGAATGCCACTTAAACCATTTTTTATCATTTACGATGTAATGAAGCGCGTTGTATCAGCGTCTTTAGTGAGTTGATACTGGCAATTTTTAATGGTTGGCATTCTGTTGCTCCCTTTGTTGTCCCTTTTGTTGTCTTTTTGTTTGACCCTGTCTGGGTGCGAGATGCACAGCCTTTTTGCTGATTAAAGAATGAATTGACATGAGCCCTGATCCGAAAACGCAAAGAAAATTTTGTACAACCCGTGAGGCGGCTGAGCTACTCGGTGTTTCCCTTAAAACTGCTCAGCTTTGGAGTGAAAACGGTTTGCTGGAGGCTTGGCGAACCGATGGTGGCCATCGCCGAATTTTCCGTTCATCCGTAGAAAGATTACTGATTGATGGGGATGCGCCGCGATCTATTCCCCCGCCGGGGCGCAAAGCGTCAAATAATCACTTTGATATTTTGGTCGCCGAAGATGAAGTCAACTTGCGCAAACTTTATTCCATCCGGCTGACCAGTTGGCGCATGGCTCCGCAGGTTAGCGTGGTCGCGAATGGTTTCCAGGTGCTGCTTAAAATTGGTCATAAAGTCCCCGACTTGCTGATTACCGATTTGAAAATGCCGGAAATGGATGGTTTTCGCATGCTGAAGACACTGCGTGAAACCCCGGGGTTAGAAAAATTGGCAATCATTGTGGTCACTGGCTTGGATAGCGCCGAAATTGATGCGCAAGGCGGTTTGCCGTCCGACATTCGGGTTTTTCCGAAACCGATTCCATTTGATGCTATCGAAGGCATTGCCGAAGTGCTGGCCGCGGCAAAACGGTCGTCGAGGAAGGGTTAACCCATGACCCATGACAACCCCCATCAAGACGAAGAAAAGGCAAACCCCGTTTTGAAAAAAATTCTGGTCGTTGATGACAACTCAGATATTCGCCGCTTGATTCGTTTGACGTTGTCGGGTCCCTACGAAATTATTGAAGCCAACAGTGGTGATGCCGCCATGGCCATGTTGCGCCAGGTAATGCCCGATCTGGTCATTTTGGACATCATGATGCCGGGGGGGATGGATGGTTTACAAGTGTTGGAAGCGATCAAGACCACGCCAGAACTGCAACATATTTTGGTGTTGATGGTAACGGCACGCGGCCAAAGCAGTGACTTGGAGCTGGGTTTAAGTAAGGGGGCTGATTCCTACCTGGTTAAACCTTTCAGCCCACTCAGTTTGATGCAATGGGTAAAGGGTAAGCTGGCCTAATTTTTGCGGGCTGCGCTGACATCCAATTAAGTGACAGCTTGACGGCACGCCGGCGAGCAAACTGGAGCCGATACCATGGTCAAGGAACTGTTGGGTAAAGTACGTGACCGTATTCAGGACATGGACTTGCAAGGCAAGATTACGCTTGCACTCGTATTGGGCTCCTTGTTGATTGGTGGCACGGTTGCGCTCCCTGCATTTTTTCTGGTACGGCAGCAGCTATTACAAAGTAGTCTCGATTTACTGTCTGCCCAAGCGCAGTTGGAAAGGCAGGAAATTGAGCTACGGATTGCCGGCACGCTTTCAGTCGCAGAATCGTTGGCGGCGAATTCCATCACTGCCAATGCTTTAGCGGACTCCTTAGGGCGTGATGTTTACCTTGTGCCATTACTGCAGAACCAAAAATTACCCATCGCAGGCGCTAGGATTATTTTGGTGGATTATCGGGGCGAACGGATAGCAGGTAGTGTGTTTTCCACTCAAAATGCTTACCGGCAATCGGTTGATTTTCAACGTTTGATTAAAACGTCAAAAGCGCAAAGTTTTATCCAATATCATGCCGCAACTGACCGCAATAGCGTAGTTGTGATGCTGCCCGTTATCTTCCCGTTAAGTGGTTTTACCGAAGGCGCTATCGTGGTGGAAATTCCACTGCATAGCTTATTGCCCAAAGGGGAAAAGCACGATGCGGTCTATCTCTCAGGTTTGCACGCGCAACATCTTGCCGGCGAACGCCTGAGCGGCTTGGTTTTGCAAGTGAGCAAATTATTAAATTTGGCCGCACCGCTTGATGCCCTTAACTTAACGCATACCCACATACGAGACCGTGCCGAAGCTTTGAAGCAACTTGAAGTTCTGCTGGCCGTGTTTATTGCACTCGGGGTTGGATTGGTCATTTTGGTGGTGGCTGCTTCACGCAAGGCTGCGACTTGGTTGGCATCGCCGCTGCGTGAGTTGGCTGTCGCATCGGAAGAAATTGCCGCCACTGGCGTACCACATGTTTTGCCCCCCCATCAAAGCAAGGACGAGTTTGGTCGCCTTTCCACCGCCTTCAATTTAATGGTGACTCGGCTGCGTAAGTTGCAGGAGCAACTGGAACAGCGCGTGGAAGAACGGACCCGCGCTTTGGCCGAAAGTGAATCGCGCTTGCAGTACGTGATGGACGCGACCGGCGAAGGCGTATGGGATTGGGACCTCCGTAGCAACGTCGCAACCCACAATTATCAATGGTGTAAATTGCTTGGGCTGGATACCTCCTTCATGACGCATTCATTTGGCACCTTTGCCGGCCTGTTGCATCCGGAAGATCGCGAACACGTGAAGGCGGCGATTGAATTAAGCCTGGCACAAGGCCTGCCCTATCATCATGAGCATCGCATGTGTTTGGCGGATGGGCGCGTAATATGGGTGCTGGATCGTGGCAAGGTGGTTGAACGCGACGACGACGGCAAACCGGTGCGGATGGTGGGAAGTTTGATGGATATTACGGCCAGCAAATCAGCCACTGAACAAGTGCGTGTGCGTGAGCTTTATCTCCGCGCTACGCTGGACAATTTGCCTTTCTTGTTCTGGCTGAAAGATGCGGATTCACGTTTTTTAGCGGTCAACCGAAATTGTGCGGATGCGTGCGGGCAAGAAGGTCCGAATCGTTTTGCTGGCCTGACCGAGCTAGAGGTTTGGCCGCACGATTTAGCCGAGGGTTACCGCGCCGATGATCTTGAGGTGATCGCCAGCCGGCATGAAAAAGCAGTTGAAGAGCCGGTGGAAACAGATGGCCGTCGCGGTTGGATAGAAACCTATAAAAAGCCGGTTATTGCTGAAGATGGCACGGTGTTGGGCACGGTTGGTTTTGCGCGTGACATTACCCAACGCAAAGAAATGGAACGCGCCCTGGAAATTAGTCAGCAGCGTTGGCAGGTGGCGGTGAGTGGCAGTAAAGATGGTATTTGGGATTGGGATATTCCCAGTGGAGATGTTTTCTACTCAGACCAATGGATTACCATGCTTGGTTATGCAGCGCATGAGGTTGATGGCCACATTGATGCTTGGTTAAGTCGGATTCATCCCGATGACCGTGCAGCGGTGCAGGCTGAAATTCAGCGTCATCTACACGGCGAAACCCCTTATTTTCTGGCGGAATACCGCATGTTGCTTCAAGACGGTAATTACACCTGGATTCTGTCGCGCGGCCGTGCCTTATTCGATGCTAACGGCCAAGCGATTCGGATGGCGGGTTCGACCACCGATATTACTGAACGTCGCGCAGCGGAAGCGGCATTGCGCGATCGTACGGAGCAACTGGATGCTATTTTCTCGCTGAGTCCCGATGGCTTTATCTCGTTTGATCGAGCTGCCCGCATTAAATATGTCAATACTGCGTTCATGGCGATGACCGGCTTTAACGCGCTTGATTTGATTGGGCTGGATGAAAAACAGTTTGTTAAGTTGATGTCGTCCCGCTGTAAACAGAGCGGTAAATTCCCCAATCTGGATGAAATTCGTGCTGATTTGCGCGGCCAGAGCAGACGGGCTTCCCGGCGTAATCTGCTTGAATTGGATACTGAAAAACGCAGCGTGCTGGAAATGGGCTTGCGCACGAGTCAAGCGAACACCGTCTCGCAGATTCTTTATTTCCGCGATGTCACGCGGGAAACCGAAGTCGATCAGATGAAGAGCGAGTTTCTCTCCACCGCCGCGCATGAGCTGCGCACCCCCATGGCCAGCATTATGGGTTTTTCCGAGCTGTTGCTGAATCAAACATTTAGCGCGGAAGTTCAACTCGACTTATTGCGCACTATTTATAACCAGTCCGGCCTCATGTCGTCCATTTTGAATGAATTACTTGATCTGGCCCGGATTGAAGCACGGGGCGGTAAAGACTTTATTGTTGAAAATCTTTCCCTGGTTGAAGTGCTGCAAAATGCAGTGGGCGCATTTTCGGCACCAGCAGGGCGCAACTCACCCAAGCTGATGGCTCGGGACGACAATGTGCTGATCCGCGCCGACCGGAAAAAGTTGACGCAGGTTATTGCTAACGTGCTGTCAAATGCCTACAAATATTCTCCGAATGGGGGTGAAGTTGAAATCGTGTTGCTTCCGCTCTGTGAACGCGACGGGCTGCGTACAGTGGGATTCAGTATTCAGGATCACGGTATCGGTATGACAAACGCACAACTTGCCCGCGTCTTTGAACGGTTTTATCGGGCGGATGAATCTGGCAATATTCCCGGCACGGGGCTGGGCATGAGCATCGTCAAGGAGATTATCGAATTGCATCAAGGCAGTGTTGAAATTTCTAGTCAAGTTGGAGAGGGCACGTTGGTGACTGTATGGGTGCCTTTGTCTAATACAGTGATGACGTAAAAAACCATGAAGGAATTTTAACGTGGAAAAGTCAACAATTCATCCAGATTGCCGACAAGAACTCCCACTCGTTCTTTTGGTTGATGACGCGCAGGGTAACAGAAAGCTTCTGATGGCGGCCTTGGCTGGCCGTTACCGTCTGGCGGAGGCGGAAGGGGGCGAACAGGCGTTGCAGCTTGCGCGCGCTGCCGATCAACCTGATTTGATTCTGCTTGATTTGATGATGCCGAAGGTCGATGGCCGTGAGGTTTTACGACAATTGCGCGCGGATGCCGACACCTGCGATATCCCGGTTATTGTGATTACCGGCGATGCGACAGATCGGAGTGAACTGGAGTGTCTTGAGCTGGGGGCCGATGAATTTTTGACCAAACCAGTCAAAATTGCTGCTTTGCTGGTGCGGGTCAGTAATCTATTGCGGCGCCGCCAACTGGAAAAAAAGATCATTGCCGGTGAAGAAAAATATCGCCAATTATTTTTGAGTATGGTGCAAGGCGTGCTTTACCATGACGCTAACGGCGCGGTTATTGATGCTAATCCAGCAGCATGTGAGATTCTGGGGCTAAGCATTAATCAATTACTTGGCAAAGCCTCGATTGATCCGGATTGGTATTGTGTGCACGATGATGGGTCTGATTTTCCGGGAGAAGAGCATCCGTCTATGCAGGCGCTGCGGAGTGGCGAATTCGTGAAGGATGTGGTGATGGGGGTTTGGCGTCCTGATGAAAATAGATTTCGTTGGTTGTTGATTAATGCAACACCACTTTTTCAGCCAGTCGAATCGCTCAATAAAGACATTCAGCCGATAAATCAACGACCGTATCAGGTTCATACCACCTTTACTGACATCACGGATAATCGCACGGCAGTCATTGCCCTGCGGCAAGAGCGGAGCTTCAATGAAGTGATTGTGGAAAATACCGGTGGCGTTTTGCTGGTAATGGACCGGCGTGGCTATATGGTTCGCGCCAATCGTGCAGTGGAACGAATGACAGGATTTTACCGCACAGAATTACTCGGTAAACCCGTATGGGATTGGTTGATTCCGCCTGAAAAAATTGCAGGTGTGAAAGCCGTTTTTGCAAATATTCAGGCTACGGCGCTGCCGAATGAGTATGAAAACGAGTGGCTGACCCGTAAGGGTGGGCGAGTGATGTTTCACTGGTATAACAGCGTTTTGCTGGATGACGCGGGTAAAGTGGAATATGTTATTGCGCAAGGCCATGATATTACGGAAGAAAATGCCAACAAGCTTAGGATTCAATTAGATCAAGATCAAGGCAAAATACTGCGAGAAATGCTGGAGCTTGGCTTCGCGCCTGAAGCGCTGGAAGTCATTATGCAACGCGCTTTGGAACGCTTATTTCAGGTTTCATGGCTGGCTTTGCAGTCGCAAGGCGGCATTTTCCTGATGGATGGCGATTCCGGGTATTTGAAATTGGTAGTGGGTCATGCGATGGCGCCACAAGTGCTTAAATTTTGCAGCCGAGTGCCGGTGGGAAGTTGCGTATGCGGTCGAGCGGCAGCCAGTCAGCAAATGCAATATGCGAGTCATGTGGATCATCAGCATGATTTTAGTTATGACAATATGAATGACCATGGACATTACAGCCTGCCGCTGATTGCGGGTAAAAAAGTCTTAGGTGTGCTGGTGTTGTATTTGCCCATTGGTTTTCAGCGTGAACAGTACAAAGAAGAATTCCTTGCTGCGGTCGCTAATGTGTTGTCCGGCATCATTCACCGCAAGCAAGATGAAGCCAGTTTGCTGGAACGCGAACAACTTTATCGTAATATCGTAGAGACTTCCACCGATGGTTTTCTATTGATGGACAGTCAGGCTGGAATACTGGAAGTGAATGATGCTTACATGGGATTTTCCGGTTATAGCCGCGAAGACTTACTGGGTATGTCTATCACCGAGCTGGAGGTGAGCGAGGGGGTACTAGCAAAATCGGTATCAAAAAATTGGGCAGGGGAATCTCTCGAAAAAATCTTGCGTGAAGGATCGGGTCTGTTTGAATCGCACCACCGTACGCGTGATGGTCGTATTTGGCCGGTGGAAATCAGCGTGTCTTATTTGCCCGTGCATGGCGGACGTTTCTTCGCTTTTCTGCGTGATATTACGCAGCGTGACCAATTAAGGCAGGTTCTGCTCAAGCACCGTTCTGATCTGGAAGAGCAGGTTGCGCTGCGAACGGCAGAATTGAATGATAGCCGCAGCCAACTTGAAACCATTATTGATACGTTGCCAGCCATCCTATTCATTAAAGACATTAATGGCCTTTACAGCAGGGTAAACCGTCGCTATGTTTCCGATGTGGGCAGTAAGCATGACACGGTCATTGGCCTGCATGATCGCGATATTTTCGCGCCTGAAGTGGCTGAAGTCATTATACGGGTTGATCAACAGGTTTTGGCTAGCGGTCATGCGATGACTTTTGAAGAGCGTGTACCGCGTAAAGACGGCCATTTGCATCACTATTTGACGACAAAGCAACCGTTGCGTGACGCACAAGGCAACGTCACCGGGTTGCTGGGGGTGGCTATTGATATCACACAGATGAAGGCAGTGCAGGAACAGCTTTCACGTGCGCAGTCGATTGCGCATTTGGGCAGTTGGCGCTTTGATTTTAGCAATAATGATTTAAGTTGGTCCGATGAAACCTACCGTATTTTTGCTGTGCCAAAGGGGAAACAGCTTAATTACACAGATTTTCTCGCTCGTATTTATCCGGAAGATCGCATTGCAGTGATGGAGGCTTTTGAAGCCATAAAACAGAGTGGAACTTACGATATTGAGCACCGCATTATCATCGGTGATCAGATTAAATGGGTGCATGGACATGCCGGTATTTATTGTGATGAGGCGGGGCAGCCGCTTTATGCTGAAGGCACAGTGCAGGACATTAATGAGATTAAGCAGGCTGAAATCGCTTTGCAATCTGCCTTGGCAGACGCCACCCGCCATGCTCGCGTGAAGAGTGAGTTTCTTGCCAATATGAGCCATGAAATTCGTACACCGCTGAACGGTATTCTTGGCTTGGCGCAAATTGGTAAGCGTGAAAATAGTGGTCGGCAAAGTTATCGTTTGTTTGATCAATTGGTTGAATCCGGCCAGTTGTTGCTGGGCATCGTCAATGACATTCTTGATTTTTCCAAGATTGAAGCCGGTAAGTTAAATATTGAAATGACCGATGTTCAGTTGGATCGCGTCGTGCAGCATGTCGTGGTCATGTGTACTGATCGTGCTTCAGTTAAAGGCTTACCCTTGACCATCGACGTGGATGCCAATTTGCCACCATGGTTTAAGGGGGATCCATTGCGGATTGCGCAGATATTGGTGAACCTGATTGGCAATGCCATTAAATTCACTGAGCAGGGCAAAGTCTCGCTTTCGATTGAACGCGACCATAATCAAATTGTTTTTTGCGTGCGTGATAGCGGGATTGGTATGGCACCAGAACATGTGGCGCGATTATTCCAGCCTTTTGAGCAGGCTGATGGTTCTATTACTCGTCGTTTTGGGGGCACAGGGCTAGGGCTGGCCATTACGCAGCGCTTGGTCAACTTGATGCAGGGGGAGATAAGAGTTGAAAGCCGATTTGGCGAGGGCAGTATGTTTGAAGTGCGTTTACCTTTGCAGGAAGTAGAGGTACCAGAAGATGCTTTTATGCCTTATATGCCGGCTGCTTCTGCTACGGTAAATACGTTAAAACCCCTGGCCAATTTGCGTATTCTGGCGGCTGAAGATAACTCGGTGAATCGGATGGTGCTAGAGGACATGATAGAAATGGAAGGTGCTACGCTGACCTGTGTTGAAGATGGTCTGCAAGCGCTGGCGCTGATTCAACGGGAAGGCGATGCTGCCTGGGATATCGTCCTTACGGATATTCACATGCCATTAATGGGAGGGCATGAATTAGCGCAACGGCTGCGGCAATTGGCACCGACTTTACCGATTGTTGGCGTTACCGCGCACGCTTTGGCTGAGGAAAGACTGCATTGCCTGGAAAGTGGCATGGTGGCGCATGTGGCCAAACCCATCGTGCTGCAAGACTTAGTGGAAACTATTTTGCGATTTGCCCGCCGCCCTGCGGTAGCTGCGGTGGCCGTTGCAGCACCTACTGTTGTTTCTGTGGCGGTTCCTGTGGTACCTGCGGAGAGCAGGCTGGCCGCAGACGCGCCGCCAATAGAAAATGCGTTTATCGATTGGGACGAACTGTTGGCGTTTTACAAGGGCCGCCAAGGTTTTGTTGATAAACTGCTACAGAAAACCTTGGCGGGCCATCTAGAAACGCCAGCCAAATTGCGCGCTGCTGCCTTGATTTCGGATTTCGCCGCTTTGCAATTCATTGCACATGGTTTTGTTGGTGTGGCTGGTGCCTTGCATGCGCACAGTCTGGTCGATGCCGCCAGAGCCGTTGAATATCCTGCCCGAGAGGGTTTGCCGGCGGCCGTGGCAGAAGCCGAACTATTGGCAACGGCGATTGAGCGCTTTTTAGCGGTTGTTCAGCACAAACTGGGCGGTTGACGAAGACATCCTGTTTTTACTGCTATTTTTTTGGAATCAAATATCGTGCAAGCAAAGTCGCATCGTTTTGAACTTCTTATTTTTGATTGGGACGGCACACTCATGGATTCGGCTGGTGTGATTGCTGCTTGTATTCAAGCGGCCTGCCGCGATATGGGGTTGCCAGAGCCGTCTCGCGCGGAGGCTAGCCATGTTATTGGCCTGGGTTTGCGGGAAGCGCTGGAGAGTTTATTCCCCACGCTGCCGGAGTCGGCGCATCCTGAATTAGCCGGGCATTATCGGCGGCATTTCTTTGCTCAGGATACGGAAATTCCCTTATTTGATGGTGCCCGTGAGTTATTGGCGGAGTTGCATGGCCGGGGGTATTTGCTGGCGGTTGCCACCGGTAAGGCACGGCGCGGTCTGGATCGGGCGTTTGAGCAGACTGGATTAGGGACTTACTTTCATGCCTCGCGCACGGCAGATGAGACTTTTTCCAAACCGCATCCCGCGATGATAGAGGAATTGCTGGCGGAGTTGATGATTGCGCCTGAACAGGCCTTGATGATAGGCGATACCAGCCATGATTTGGACATGGCACGCAGGGCTGGCATTGCTTCATTAGGCGCGGGTTTTGGTGCGCATCCTCCGGAATATTTGTTGAATTATGCGCCGTTGTCTGTGTGTTACAGCTTTGCTGAATTGGCTCAATGGTTGCGGTATAACGCTTAAGTTTACGAGGTGGGAAAATGTCTGAAGAGTATGAGAATCCGAGTTATGAACGTGGCGCTTTAGAGCGTTTGTTGTTGGCGCATGTCAATGAGCAACGCCGTTCGCGTCGTTGGGGTGTGTTCTTTAAATTCGTTGGTGTTGCTTGGTTAGTGTTGCTGTTGTTTATGTTTCAAGATTTGACTGACGGCGAGTTTGTTTCGACCGGACCCCATACCGCCTTAATTGATTTGCATGGTGAAATTGGCGGCAGCGATGGGGTCGGTGCCGATACCTTGATCGGTGCGCTCAATGCCGCGTTTGATGACAAGCATACTAAGGCGGTGATCTTACGGATCAATAGTCCTGGTGGTAGCCCGGTACAAGCCGGGCAGGTATTTGATGAGATTAAACGTTTGCGCGGCGTGCATAGCCAAACCCCTCTGTATGCGGTAGTGGATGATATTTGTGCTTCCGGCGGATATTACATTGCGGCGGCAGCCGACCAAATTTATGTGGATAAAGCTTCATTGGTCGGTTCTATCGGTGTGTTGATGGATGGCTTTGGCTTTACTGAGAGTATGAATAAGCTGGGGGTTGAACGCCGTTTACTGACGGCAGGGGATAACAAGGGATTTCTGGATCCTTTCTCACCGTTGCAGCCGGTGCAACAAGCGCACGCCAAGCAGATGCTGGAAGAGATTCATCAACAATTCATTCAAGTGGTGCGGCAGGGGCGCGGCAAACGTTTGAAGGAATCACCGGAGATGTTCAGTGGCTTGGTCTGGAGCGGTGCGCGCAGTATCGAAATTGGTCTGGCGGATGGGCTAGGCAGTCTTGATAGCGTGGCACGCGATGTGGTGAAAGAGAAAAATATTGTCGATTTCACACCGCAGGAAGGCTTGGCCGATCGTTTGGCGCGTCGTATTGGCACCGCATTAGGCGATGCAATGCAGCCTTGGGCGGGTGAAAGCCTGCGCTTACGCTGAGTTTTATTCTTGGCTGAGTTTTAGTTATGAGTGACTATGTATCAATTTCTTGTCAAGCACACGAACAGTTGGAATTTGCTGTTTTGCGTCGTCAGAAGTTGTTGTTGCAAATCACGGATGCGGCCGGTGTTTGCCAGCCACCTTTACCGGTTTTGCCGACCGATGTGGCGACCCGTCAGCAAGCCGAATGGCTGACTTTTCGTGACGACGCCGGCGTTGAAGGCGTTGTGCGGCTGGATCGGATTGTGTCGGTTGTGGTGTTGATCTAGATTTTTCACTTAGGGTTAAGTTTTCTTTTTGCGGGGTTGCGTTGCACGTTTTGGGGTGGGGCCGGGGGCTGTTTTTTCATATTCCGTCGCCATTTCAATGCCAAAAACATCGGCCAGTGCAGCGTTATCCAGTATGCGACCGTTATTCAGTATGTGACTCTTCGCCCCCGCTTTTTCCTGAGATTTTACCGGTGCTGCCATGGCTTGCGTTACGAGTTCGTTGGCGTCCACTTTGCGTAAAGTGAACAGCAGTTCCGGCTGTGCGTCGAGTCGGGCACCGATGCCGTAGAGGGCGGCAGCGGCATGTTTGCACATCGTCGCCCAGTCTGGGCAATTGCATTTAAGGTGAATTTCTTTCGGCGAGGGGAATAGCCCGCTGCCGCGTTGGCAGATGCGTTGCATGACGGCAGTCGAAAATTTGCCTTGCAGAAGTTCAACGAGAGAAGCAATGGAACCGGTGCAATCCTGGATGATTGCTTGCCATTGTGGGGCTGTGACCGCATCCACTTTGATTTCAATTTGATAGAGACTAGAACCCATGACTAAGGCTTTGATTAGCCCTGGCTCAATTTTCAGGTCAATCACTGAGCCATTGCGTACATAGGTTCTACCGCGCGGTAAACGGTTTGCGTAGTCGCTGTAGGCTTCTAGATTGTCACACCAGGCTTTGCCCCAAAAGGTAGAGGCTATAGTACGGCCGCTAATGGAAACGGGCGAGTAATTGACGCCCTGCTTCTTGGCGGTTGCTGTTTGTTTTTCGGCAATCTGTTTGCGTTTGGCGACAGGTACATAGGGTTTCCAATTTCCGTAACTCATCTTGCTAAGTCCTTGGCGTTAATCTTGTAGGGTATTAATGTCTAGCTTGACGAGATTGAGCAAGGCTTCGTTGCTCATTTCGGTCAGATTAATTTCTGCACCGCCTTCTAGTACATCTTTAACCAGTTGCTGTTTAGCGCTAATCAATGCGTCGATGCGTTCTTCAATGGTGCCGCGACACACAAATTTATGCACCAATACATTACGGCGCTGGCCAATGCGATATGCCCGATCAGTAGCCTGGTTTTCTACGGCGGGATTCCACCATCGGTCAAAGTGAATGACATGCGAAGCTGCGGTTAAGTTGAGGCCGGAGCCGCCCGCCTTGATCGACAGGATGAAAAAAGGCGTCAACTCATCTTCTTGAAAGCGTTTGACCAAGTCGCGTCGTTTCGCCACAGGGGTAGCACCGGTAAGCACCAGTCCTTCACGTCCGAAGATTGAACCAAGGAAAGCCGCCAGCGGCGCAGTGGTTTCCTGAAACTGGGTGAAGACGAGTAATTTTTCTTGCTTGGCCGCGATGACTTCGGCCAATTCGCGGAGTCGCGCAAACTTGCCACTGTCTTCCGGCTGCCAACTGCCGTCGCCCAACCATTGCGAGGGATGGTTGCAGATCTGCTTGAAGCGCATCAGAAAAGCCAGCACCAGACCTTTGCGTTCGATGCCGTCTTTGTTATCCAAAGCAAGCGCAAGTTCTTTGACCGCACGTTGATAATGCACTGCCTGAGTTTTATTTAATTGACACCACGCGGTCAGTTCGGTTTTGTCGGGCAAATCATTGATGACGCGTTTATCTGATTTTAATCGACGCAAAATGTAAGGTTTAACCAGCGTACGCAAGGGGCCAAAGTGCGTGAGGCCTTTGCTGAATTGAGCAAATTTCTTTTCCGTGCCCAGCAGGCCAGGATGGGTGAAATCGAAGATTGACCAGAGGTCGGATAACCGGTTTTCCACTGGGGTGCCGGTGAGGGCGATGTGTGAAGCAGCGTGTAGTTTTTTGACTTGGCGCGTTTGCTTGGCACTGGGATTTTTGATGGCTTGCGCTTCGTCAGCCACCACTAAACGCCAGTGCATTTCTGTCAATTGCGGTAATCGCAGCAAGGTAGCGTAGCTGGTAATTATGAGGTCGAAGTCGGTCATTTGTGCGGCGTTAAGCTCACGTAATTGGGCTTGCGGCATGGCGGAAGGATGCGCAATCAAACAGCGTAGCGTGGGGGTGAAGCGTTCCGCTTCTTGCGCCCAATTGGCCAGTAACGAGGCGGGGGCGACCAATAAACTCGGTGCTGCGTTTTCTATTTTGGATTCGCGTTTGAGCAGCAGCAGCAAAGCTAGAATTTGAATGGTCTTGCCTAGTCCCATGTCATCGGCTAGGCAGGCACCTAGCCCTAGGCGGGTGAGTAGGTAGAGCCAGCGTACACCGGCAGCTTGGTAAGGTCGTAATTCGGCTGTCAGGTCAGGGCCGGGATCCAGCGCAGCAAGACCTTCAGGTGAGCGCATACCTTGCAGCATTTTAGCTAGCCATGGACCAGCGACTACCTCCGACCAGTCATTGGCAGCAATGCCTTCTTCATCCAGCGTTGCCCCTGCCAGTAAGCGCATGGCGCGTTTGAAATCCATGCCAGCGCGCGTGGCCTGTTCAATGTCGCGGAATCGCTGGATAAGGATATTGATTTGTTTGTGATCAACCTGTACCCATTTGCCACGTATCCATTGGAGGCCTTCACTAGATTTAAGCAGTGCATTGATTTCCTCATGGCTCAAGGATTCGCCATCAAGATTGATGTTTAGGTTGAAATCGAGCAACGCGTCCATGCCCAGCACAGACGGTGGTTGGCTGCCGAGCGTGGCTTTGATTGAAGGCCGCGTCGGTCGCCCCATCCGCCAGGTGGCTGGCATACGTACGACAATACCGGCCGCTTCACACTTAGGGAGGTCATTGAGAAAGCGGCAGGCATCGTTCACTTGCCAGCGGAGCGGATGATAAATTTCACCCGATTCGACCATGTCAGCCAGCCAGTCGCATGCGCGTGCCGCTTGCTGCACAGGTAGCAATAAGGAGAGCAGTTGCGCCTTCTTTTTGCCGCCGGAAAATTCGGCTAATGCTTGCGAGAGCGGTAAATGTTGCGCTTTGCCATGCGTCGATAAGCGTGCGGTGTAGGTGGCGAGAAAGGCGAACGGTGCCTCTGGGTCGCGCCGGTTTTCTGCCAAATTGAAATGTACGCGTCCGACTAAATTCCATGCTGGGTTTTGTGATTTGAGAAACGCGTGTAGATTAATTTTATTGTCGGTTAATCGTTTTTTTACCGTTGTTTCAATTTGTTGCCACAGTGATGCGAGTACGTCGGCATTAAGGTATTCCACGCCGGTCATCGGCGGGGCATCGGCAATGCGTAGTTCAAGGGTGAGCGCGTCAGGCAGAGCGACATGAATTTCGTCTTCTTCCGCAAGGGCCGTCAGTCCGGTGACGTAAAGCGCGGCAAAATCGCGCCACCAAGCCCAGGTTGCAGGTAATGCTGTTGTTATTTCCACTGCACCAAGATGCAATAGTCCGTTGCCTACCCCTTGAGCAAATGCCTGTGCTAAGCGCTCGCTTAGTTCTGTCGTCAGGCTGGGTGCGTCCAGCTCCTGAACCGGGATGAGGTGCCCTGCTGGCGTTAAATGTGGAGTAAGAGATGGGAGTGGGGCAAGTGAAGGGAGTGGAGTAAGTAAAGGAATAGGCGGCTGGGCAAGGGCGTTATTTTTTGGCATGTTAAGCGGGAGAGAGGTTAAAAACAACTGCGCCATGCTACGCGGTTAAGGCCAATCATAACTACAGCATGTCTATGCAGTTTCCATACGGTTGCTGGGTTCTCATTTTGCAGCTTGGGCAGGTAGTCAGTCAGTTGTTGTTCCGCCTGATTTAGGGCCGCTGTGACAGCGGGGAGCGCGGCTAATTCGGCGTGGGTTAATGCACTGAGTTCAGCATCGGATTGGCCTAGTGTTTTCAGTGACAGATACTTCAATTCAAACAGATGATCGAGCAACGGCGTTTGGCGTTTATCCGGCCGCACTTCTAGCAGTAAGTCGCTAAAACCATGGCCTATCGCTAATTCAGAACGCGTGCTGTAGTACAGTGAATTCATCAGCAAAGTGACTAAGGATACTTTGAGGGTCAGTTCGTTACTCCAGCGTTGGTCACGATTGGATAATGCCGGTAAAAATCGGCTTTCGATAAACTCAACTAAAGGCGCTAAATCACCGCTGGTATAAAACTGAATGGCTAACTGTTGCCGACGATCGCTATCTTCAAAGCTAGGCAAAATGCTACGTTGCAATCTTTCAATGTAAAGAGATTGCACCACTTGATTGGGGATGGCCAGCGTCAGTTGGCCCAGTTCATTGCGGCTTTCGATGGTGAGCACGCCAAACCAGGTCAACAATGAAAGTAAGTAAGCGGTATCGGGGGCTGGGTTAAGCAGGGATTCCACGCCAAAATCAGTGTAAAGGGCATTAATAACCACTGGGTCTATGGCGGTGCATAATTGTTCGACTAAGGCGCTACCGTGCGGCAACGAGGCGATGTAATTAATGCGGTTTTTATCCATCGCTAAATTGCTGTCCAGCATTTGTTCGGGGTAGTGACAGTCATCCTGCCACTGTTCCCAAAAATACAAACATAAAGTAGGGTTATATAATTTTTCATCTGCTCTAGCACTGAAGCGGTAACCATTGTAATAACGCCGCATCATAGTCATTGCTTCGTCGGCGGTAACACTAGATCGGCCGCACTGGTCAGCGATTTTCTGATTTATACCAAGTACTTCGCTGGGTAAAAAACCACATATGCGATGAAATTTAGGTGATTGGCTAATGTTTTTTACGACATTATAGCCGCTGGTAATATCGCTCATGACTAACGGTGCGACGCCGGTAATGAACACCCGCTCCAGTCCTTGACCTTCGGCAGCTGCTTTCACCGCTTTGAAGATGGTTTTAATGATGCCTTCACCCCGCACCAGTGCTTCATAACGTGTTTGGCTCTGGTGGCGGCTGGTCATCACTTCGTTTGCGAAGTTATCGTATTCGTCGATGAGCAGATAGAGTGGATGGCCTAGTGCTGCAGTGGTTGCAACTAGATAATTAAACGAAGTTAGGCTATTTTCTGCGTCAATGGATATGCTGGCCGGCAGGACGTGGCGATAGCGTAAATTAAAGGCAAAAATAGTGCTATTAATATGGCTATGAATGCTACGCACAATATGTTCGTAATCACCATTGGCATCAACCACGGAGAAATTCCATTTCAAAATGAAATAGCGATTGCGATTTTTTGTCGGGCTTTGCCCGATGGCTAAATGACCAAACAGTCGATCAAATTCTTCTTTGCGCCCCAAGTCGTAATAATTTTCTAAAGTAGAAAGCCAGAGACTTTTACCAAAGCGGCGCGGGCGCAAAAATAGCAATTGGCGTCCGGCTTCTTCGACTTCAGCGATGAATGCCGTTCGATCAATGTAATTGTAATCTTCGGTGATAAGGGCGTAAAAATCACTGAGTCCATAAGGAAATTTCATCTTGGTTTCTCTATTAAACTTTAGGGGATTTCCTGGTTCTTTGGTGCAAGAGGTTAAAAACAACTGCGCCATGCTACGCGGTTAAGGCCAATCATAACTACAGCATGTCTATGCAGTTTCCATACGGTTGCTGGGTTCTCATTTTGCAGCTTGGGCAGGTAGTCAGTCAGTTGTTGTTCCGCCTGATTTAGGGCCGCTGTGACAGCGGGGAGCGCGGCTAATTCGGCGTGGGTTAATGCACTGAGTTCAGCATCGGATTGGCCTAGTGTTTTCAGTGACAGATACTTCAATTCAAACAGATGATCGAGCAACGGCGTTTGGCGTTTATCCGGCCGCACTTCTAGCAGTAAGTCGCTAAAACCATGGCCTATCGCTAATTCAGAACGCGTGCTGTAGTACAGTGAATTCATCAGCAAAGTGACTAAGGATACTTTGAGGGTCAGTTCGTTACTCCAGCGTTGGTCACGATTGGATAATGCCGGTAAAAATCGGCTTTCGATAAACTCAACTAAAGGCGCTAAATCACCGCTGGTATAAAACTGAATGGCTAACTGTTGCCGACGATCGCTATCTTCAAAGCTAGGCAAAATGCTACGTTGCAATCTTTCAATGTAAAGAGATTGCACCACTTGATTGGGGATGGCCAGCGTCAGTTGGCCCAGTTCATTGCGGCTTTCGATGGTGAGCACGCCAAACCAGGTCAACAATGAAAGTAAGTAAGCGGTATCGGGGGCTGGGTTAAGCAGGGATTCCACGCCAAAATCAGTGTAAAGGGCATTAATAACCACTGGGTCTATGGCGGTGCATAATTGTTCGACTAAGGCGCTACCGTGCGGCAACGAGGCGATGTAATTAATGCGGTTTTTATCCATCGCTAAATTGCTGTCCAGCATTTGTTCGGGGTAGTGACAGTCATCCTGCCACTGTTCCCAAAAATACAAACATAAAGTAGGGTTATATAATTTTTCATCTGCTCTAGCACTGAAGCGGTAACCATTGTAATAACGCCGCATCATAGTCATTGCTTCGTCGGCGGTAACACTAGATCGGCCGCACTGGTCAGCGATTTTCTGATTTATACCAAGTACTTCGCTGGGTAAAAAACCACATATGCGATGAAATTTAGGTGATTGGCTAATGTTTTTTACGACATTATAGCCGCTGGTAATATCGCTCATGACTAACGGTGCGACGCCGGTAATGAACACCCGCTCCAGTCCTTGACCTTCGGCAGCTGCTTTCACCGCTTTGAAGATGGTTTTAATGATGCCTTCACCCCGCACCAGTGCTTCATAACGTGTTTGGCTCTGGTGGCGGCTGGTCATCACTTCGTTTGCGAAGTTATCGTATTCGTCGATGAGCAGATAGAGTGGATGGCCTAGTGCTGCAGTGGTTGCAACTAGATAATTAAACGAAGTTAGGCTATTTTCTGCGTCAATGGATATGCTGGCCGGCAGGACGTGGCGATAGCGTAAATTAAAGGCAAAAATAGTGCTATTAATATGGCTATGAATGCTACGCACAATATGTTCGTAATCACCATTGGCATCAACCACGGAGAAATTCCATTTCAAAATGAAATAGCGATTGCGATTTTTTGTCGGGCTTTGCCCGATGGCTAAATGACCAAACAGTCGATCAAATTCTTCTTTGCGCCCCAAGTCGTAATAATTTTCTAAAGTAGAAAGCCAGAGACTTTTACCAAAGCGGCGCGGGCGCAAAAATAGCAATTGGCGTCCGGCTTCTTCGACTTCAGCGATGAATGCCGTTCGATCAATGTAATTGTAATCTTCGGTGATAAGGGCGTAAAAATCACTGAGTCCATAAGGAAATTTCATCTCGGCAACTCCATTAGTGGAAATAGTGATGAATTTATCGCGTTCAGTATTGGAAAGTGGATTCGGTTTCCATAATGGCACGACTAAATTGGTCTGCGTGCAGTGCGACATTGAAGCGCACATCACCGGCGAGTTCTGCTTTCACTGTGATGCGCCATTCAATTTCTTGCCCTGGATTCAATACGGGATAAATTTCTGGGGTAATTAATGCCGCCTCGTTTTTAACTTCCGTAGCCCCGATACCGCTTTGATAGCGCTGGGCATCTTCTAAACCGGCTACGATTTTGACTTGGGTGAGCGGAAGCGTACCCTGGTTAAGTACTTTAATGACATAAACCACGTCGTTACCGACTAGAACAGGATCAGCCAGATCAATAACTTCGAGTAGTACAGCGGGAAGGCCGATGATGCGGCTATTGCATTGTGTGCTGACTTGTTCAGCGCGAACGCCTGCTGCAGCACTCTTGAAATTTAGCGTGCCCAGTTGGCTGGGCTTAAAGGTTGCGCACCAAGTGTGCTTTTCATTAGGGGCGAGATTGGCGACTTGCCAGGTGATTTCGCCATCATCATTGCGAGTGGCTTCGCCGGTGGTACTTTCCAAGTGAGCATCAGCTGGTATTTTCATGGATAACATGGCTAATGCCTCGCTGACTTCACCGGTATTACTGAGTGTATTACAGGTCGTCACGCTCTTTTGAATAGGAGACGTAACCGCCGATGAACAGTTTAGAGACAAGGCCGGCATTGGCCGTGGCAGTATTTCTTCCACCCAGAAATTACTACAGGCTTTAGGGGTGGTGACACGGTAGCGGCGATCAAGCGAAATGAAGTTAAACGCATAGGCATCGAATGGTTTTTTGCCCGCCCAGAGGACATTGCGCAGCAAAACCGGCTGACCTTTTTTACGCGTTGACATGGCGGGTAGCAGCGTGCCAACCGGAATACTTAATTCTTCGATGGGGGCGGTAGCCACCGCATGTTTGAAGTCTTCGATATCACCCAAGTAATCGCTCATGCGCAGCACCTTGATAACATCTTCTTGCAGCTTTTCGCTTAATAAGGTGCGGCGTAAATCAGCTTGGGTTTTCAGGGGGGCGGCGAAACGAGTTGCTGGATTGCCTAAGTGGAAGGCACGGTGTTGTGCCGTGCTTGATTCGGCCAGTGCGTTGCCGGCAATACCAGCCGCCAGCAGCATGATGAACGGTAGCAGCCAAAAAATGCGATGAGTAGGGGAGGGGGGGAGTCGATTGGTCATAGTCGTTTTAAGTGTCGTGAGTGTTGCAAAAGTAAGCCAAAAGTAAGCCAAAATTAGCGGCCACGCTCTTCTTCATAGTCCATGCAGGCCAGATTTTTAAGGACAAAACGCAGTCGAGCAACCACGTTATCCATGGTGGTTTCAATGGTGGCGGATGAAATGCTGGCGGCGCTGTCGCCGCGGCCGGCGGCCCAGTTGACCGAAGCGGTGATGGCGGCGTAACACAGGCCAATTTCGCGCGCTAGATAGGCTTCCGGCATGCCGGTCATGCCCACCATGTCGGCACCGTCGCGCGCTAAACGATCAATTTCTGCTTTCGTTTCCAGCCGCGGGCCTTGCACCGCAGCATAAACCCCTGTGGGTAAGAAACTTTCTCCCGCGAGACGCAGTGCTTGCATGCAGCGCTGGCGCATGTCTTCGCAATAGGGCCAAGTGAAGTCGAGATGCGTGACCGCCTTGCTGTTGTATTCGGTGAAGGTGGTTTCACGGTCATGCGTGTAATCAATAATTTGGTCTGGCACACACAAATCACCGGGTTTTAAGTCGGCATGGATGCCGCCAACCGTGGCAACGGATACGACGTGGCTCACTTTCTGCTCATTGAGTGCCCAAATGTTGGCACGATAATTGACCAGGTGCGGTGGAATGGTATGTCCGTAGCCGTGCCGCGCCATGAACACAACCGGGTGGCCGTCAAGATCGCCAAAGGTGAGCGGGCCGGAAGGTTCGCCAAAAGGCGTGCGAATGACTTGCCGATGGGTAATGGACAGGCCGGGAAGTTTAGTCAGGCCAGAGCCGCCGATAATGCCAAGCATTAGATTTCCTCAAACAATATTTAGGGTTACTTAAGTGCGTAAATTGCGGGGAGATTGCGCCAAAGTCCATGCGCATCCATGCCCATGCCGAAGACGTAGCGATCCGGCAGCGATAAGCCGACGAAATCAGCGCTGATCGGTTTCGGCCGCTTGATGGCTTTGTCGGCCAGTACGGCGATTTTGACTTCTGCAGCACCCAGTTCCAGCAAGCGCGTTTTAGCTGCTGCTAAGGTATGGCCTTCGTCGAGAATATCGTCCATCAATAAAATAGTGCGGTCTTGCAGGTTTTTGCGTGGCAAGACGCTCCATTCAATTTCACCGCCGCGCGTGCTGTCGCGATAACGCGAAGCATGTAAATAATCAAATTCAAGCGGAAAACGCAAACGTGGCAGTAATTTGCCGGCAAAAATCAGCGCGCCGCCCATGATGCACAGCGCAATCGGAAATTGTTCGGCCATGACCGCGCTGATTTCTGCGCCGAGACGGTCAAGCGTGCGTTCAATTTCCGCCGCATCGTGCAGCAGATCGGCGTTGTTGAGCATGTCCCACGCGTGCGGCGGGGGGAGGAGGGCGTCGCTGTTCATGTCAGCCGGCCAGCGTGCGTTGACGCCGCGCTTCGTACAAACAGACGCCAGCAGAGACCGAGACATTAAGGCTTTCAACCTGGCCATACATGGGAATGCTGACCAGCACATCGCAATTTTCGCGCGTCAATCGCCGCATGCCGGCCCCTTCTGCCCCCAGAACCAGCGCGGCAGCGCCAGAAAAATCAGCATCCATGATAGAAGCGGGTGCTTCGTCATCGGTGCCGATTAGCAGGATGTTTTTATCTTTCAGGTCGCGCAGCGTGCGCGCCAAATTGGTAACAGTAATGTAAGGTACTGATTCTGCGGCACCGCTGGCAGCTTTCATCGCAATTGCACTTAAGCCAGCGGCGCGATCTTTCGGCGCGATGACGGCATGCACGCCGAAAGCGTCGGCGCTCCGTAAGCAAGCGCCCAGGTTGTGTGGGTCGGTGACGCCGTCCAGGATCAGTAATAAAGCCGCTTCGCTGATGTCTTCCAACACTTCGTCGATGTCGCGCGCCAGTTGAATGGGGTCGGCTGAAGCGACGACGCCTTGCGATTTGCCGCGTGCCATTTCTTCAACGCGGGCACCATCGGCGAGCACGACGCGGACATTGCGATCAGCGGCGATTTTGATCAAATCTTTCGCGCGTTTATCGCGGCGGCTTTGGTCGATGTAAATGACTTGAATGCTGTCCGGATGATGGCGTAAGCGCGCGATGATGGCGTGAAAGCCGTGGATTAGCATACGTTGACTCATTTTTTTGCTCCGTTGGATGGACGATTGCCGCCCGATGGTTTCGATTTGCCGCTTTTACTCGGTTTGTTGGCCTTGCCAGCCGCTTTTTGCGTGCCTTTCTGCTC
>CAYWXO010000020.1:0-10424 GCA_964462255.1 uncultured Thiobacillus sp.
CCGCACTCCGAATCATGGTTAAGGGGGGCAAGCTGACGCAACTTGCTAATCAGGTTGAGTTTAACTTTCAACGAGTTGAATGATGATGCCGGCTTTGACGCGTTAGCGGGCACACAATACTGGGATGCACAATGGCAAGTCGGTAGTACTTTAAGCTTAATTACCAGCCCCGCGCCGGAACCGGAAAACTACGTTTTAATGTTGCTGGGTTTAGGCCTCGTTGCCTTCATGTCGCATCGCAAGAAAACCAGGGTGCTCAGCGCGGCCGCCACCAGAGAAAACCCGGCCGGTAGCTTGCCAGCATAACCAAAGCCAGGAACGGCCAAAGGAAGGCGATGACTTTGGCCAGCCCGACAATATTGAGTACGCTCACCGCGGGCCAAAGCTGAAAATGCGCTAGCCAGAGTCGGAGCACGATTGTGACGGCGAGTAAAATGAGCGCGAAACCCCTGCGATGCCGGGAAACTGCCGGGGTAAGAAGTATCCAGAAAGCGAGCAAAAAGCCGGCCAGCGTTTCCAGGGATAATACGCCGCCGACGACTTTTAGTTTGAGCAGCAAAGTGGCGGCCAGCAGTTTCATGACAAAAGCCAGCGCAACCAGTAACAACATGCCGCCCACATAGCGGCCCGGTCTGAGCAGATTGGCGGCAAAAGCGCCGAGCGTGGCCATTTCCAAAAAAACGGCAATAAACCAGGGGAAATTGATTTGGCCGAGTCCGCCCGGCGGCATGTCAATCGGGCGCAAATGCAAGCCTAGCCAGCCCATACCGGGGTAGGGGAGTAGTGCGAATTGCGTTAAAAACCAGAGCGACAGCAAAGTGAGGCCGACATTTGTCGCTAAGCCGGCATAAAACCAGCGGGTGCGCCAGCGTTGCAGCGCGTGGCCGGCGCGCAACCAGCGGCCATGATGCAAAGTCAGTAATGCCCCTATCAGCGCACCAATGCCATTTACCAGAATATCAAGATTGGAGGCGATGCGGCCGGGCAATAGATTTTGGCCGCCTTCCAGCACAAAACTGACCAAAACAGCGGCACTCATGCTTAAAAAGACGCCCCGTGCCCGATGCAGCGGCCATGAAAAAAACAGCGCCAAGGTATAACCCAAAGGCAGATAAACCAGTAGATTGGTCGCCAGATCCGTACGGGTAATATAACGCGGCCAAGGAGCCGTCAAAAAGTCGAGGAAACTGGCCGTTGGCGGCATCCAGCCGGCGAATGGATACCAACTGCCGGTGACCAGAAACGCCAAATAGGCAACGATAAAAATGCGATGCCGTAGCGTGATTACCGTTATTTTTATGCTGTTTTTCACATGAACTGGCTTATGCTAAATGGCGTGGTGGGATTTACGGTGTGTTTGCCACAGCAAAGAACCGATCACCATGCCGATTATCGCCGCCAAAAAACCGGCAAATTGCGGCGGCATCCAGCCTTCGCCTTCGGGCAACCAAAATTCCATCGGCAGCCAGGTTAATAAACCACAGGCAATGGCTAGGTAGGCACCGTGTACGCTAGCGCGCGGCCAGTACAAGCCGGCCACCAACGGCACAAACGCCACCACCAACGTTACTTTGTACGCGTTTTCTACCATTTGATGAATGCTGGTTTCTTCGCCTAACGCCCACAGCGCATAAATAGTCACTACCACGGCAAAAATAACCACGACGCGGCGTGTCAGGTTTAACAACTGTTTATCGGTTAGATGTTTGCGCGGAGTGAAAAAGCCGCGCAGCAAGTTTTCAGACAGCGTCACTGACGGGGCCAGCAAGGTGCCAGAAGCGGTGGACATGATGACCGAGAGCAATGCGCCATAAAAAATCACCTGGGCAAACAAGGGTAAATGACCTTTGACCAGCTCCGGCAATAACTTTTGGCTATCTTCCGCCAACCAGCGTGCGGCCAGCGCGGGGTCAATCAGGTTGGCGGAATAGGCCAAAAACAGCGGCACGGCGGCAAATAAAAAGTAAACGACGCCGCCGACGACGGTGCCCCATACCGCGATATTTTCACTTTTGGCGGCATTGGCGCGCTGAAAAACGTCTTGTTGCGGAATGGAGCCGAAGCCCATGGTGATGATGCCGGAAATGAAGGCAATCAGCGCCACGGCGTTTAACTCTGGCCAAAAGTTGAATTTGTCATTGGCGGCGGCATGTTGCAGCACGGGCGCAACGCCGCCTGTTAAATCAGACACCAGCCAAGCGATGTAGAGTAACCCCAGCACAATAACAATCATCTGAAAAAATGTCGTCAATGCAACTGACCACATTCCGCCGTATAAGGTGTACATTAATACCACTGCAGCACCAATCAGAATGCCTTGCATTTGCGTGATTTGACCGTCGGACAAGACGTTGAACACCAGGCCCAGCGCAGTAATTTGCGCCGAAACCCAGCCTAGATATGACAAGACGATGGCTATGCCGGTGATGATTTCGACGCGGCGGTCGTAGCGTTGACGGTAATAATCGACGATGGTCAGCAAATTCATGCGATACAACTTGCGCGCAAAAAACAAACCAAACAGCACCAAGCACAACGCTGCGCCGAATGGGTCGGAAACGAGGCCGGCCAAGTCTTCCTCCATGAAGGTGGCGGGGATGCCCAGCACCGTTTCAGCGCCAAACCAAGTGGCAAAAACCATCGCGACCACGATGTAAATTGGCAGCGCACGCCCAGCGGAGATGTAATCGCGTGCGGTGTGAACGCGCGTCGCGGCGTACATACCGATGCCAAGTGAAATAATCAGATAAAAAATGACAAAACCAAGCAACATGAGGACGCCCCTTTTACGCCGCGAAAAAACGGCGCGATTATCGAACATTTATCGAACTTTTATCGACAGTGCATGGCGCGATCAAGCCGATCCGCAGCAAGATAAAATTTGATTGATTTTTTCGATGAGCCCTTTTCAATAAATCAATTGGCTAGATTGTTGCAGACTGTTTAAAGTCCATTGCGTCAACTGACTTGATGTAGCTTTAATCTTTGTTGTACCCCTCTAACTTTTAGGAGCCCTACCATGCAATCTTTGATCAACACCCAAGTTCAACCGTTCAAGGCCGACGCTTTCCATAACGGCAAATTCATCACCGTCACCGAAGCCGATTTAAAAGGCAAATGGTCAGTCATCATTTTTATGCCGGCCGCGTTCACGTTCAATTGCCCGACTGAAATTGAAGATGCCGCCGATAACTATGCCGAATTCCAGAAAGCCGGCGCAGAGGTGTACATCGTCACCACCGACACCCATTTCTCGCACAAGGTTTGGCACGAAACCTCTCCTTCCGTTGGCAAGGCCAAGTTCCCACTGTTGGGCGACCCCACCCACAAAATGACCAATGCTTTCGGCGTTCATATTCCTGAAGAAGGTTTGGCGCTGCGTGGCACCTTCATCGTCAACCCGGATGGCGTCATCAAAACGCTGGAAGTGCATGACAACGCCATTGCGCGTGATGTGAAAGAAACGCTGCGCAAGCTGAAAGCCGCGCAATATGTGGCGAACAACCCTGGCCAAGTGTGCCCCGCCAAGTGGAAAGAAGGCGACAAGACCTTAGCGCCTTCACTTGATCTGGTCGGCAAAATCTAACTTGTAGAGGTATAGCGTGGCGCTGCATGCGCCACGCCTCGACTAGATTTCACTACCAAATCATGCGGAGAAAGAACACTTCCGATGCTTTCGTACTGCAATTTACCCTAGGAGATTCTCATGCTTGACGCGAACATCAAAGCGCAATTAAAAACTTACCTCGAAAAACTTGTCGCGCCGATTGAATTGGTCGCCTCGCTGGACGACAGCGACAGTTCAAGGGAAATGCGTGCCATGTTGGAAGACATCGCCAGTGTGTCTGACAAAGTTTTTCTGCTGGAGAATGGGGTTGATACCCGCGTTCCTTCATTCAGCATTGGCAAAGTCGGTGAGGCAGGCAAAGCGGCACGCATTCGTTTCGCCGGTTTGCCGATGGGCCACGAATTCACTTCGCTGATCCTCGCCTTGCTGCAAACCAGCGGCTACGCACCCAAACTGGCTGATGACGTGATCGAACAAATTCGCACGCTGCCCGGTAATTTCCGCTTTGAGACGTACATTTCCCTCTCCTGCCATAACTGCCCGGACGTGGTGCAAGCGCTGAATACTCTAGCTGCACTAAATCCAAATGTGCAAAGCGTGATGATTGACGGTGCGTTGTTTCAGGACGAAGTCAACGCCCGTCAAATCATGGCCGTACCCAGTGTTTACTTGAATGGCGAACCATTCGCCAACGGCCGCATGGCAATCGAAGACATTCTCGCCAAGCTCGACACCGGTGCCGCCGATCGTGACGCCGCCAAGCTGGCGCACAAAGCGCCCTACGATGTATTGGTGATTGGCGGTGGCCCCGCTGCTGCTGCCGCCGCCATCTACGCTGCCCGTAAAGGCATCCGCACCGGCGTGTTGGCTGAGCGTTTTGGCGGCCAGGTGTTGGATACCTTAGCCATTGAAAACCTGATTTCCGTGCCGCACACCGATGGCCCGCAACTGGCGCGCGCCTTAGAACAGCACGTTAAAGAATACGAAGTCGATATCATGAATTTACAGCGCGCCGAAGCCTTGATTCCGGCGGAAGCGGGCGGGCTGCATGCAGTGCGTCTCGCCAACGGCGCGGTGCTTAAAGCGCGCAGCCTGATTTTGGCCACTGGCGCACGTTGGCGCGAACTGAACGTGCCCGGTGAGTTGGAATATCGCGGCAAAGGCGTGGCGTACTGCCCCCATTGCGACGGCCCGTTGTTTAAAGGTAAACATGTAGCGGTGGTGGGCGGTGGCAACTCTGGCATTGAAGCGGCGATTGATCTGGCCGGCATCGTTGGCCATGTCACCGTGCTCGAATTCGGTGACACGCTGCGCGCCGACGCGGTCTTGCAAACAAAATTGCACAGCCTGCCCAATGTCACGGTTATCAAGAGCGCGCAAACCACTGAAGTAACCGGTGAAAATGGCAAGGTGAATTCCCTTATTTATACCGACCGCAGCACCGGCCAAAGTCAGCGTATCGCCTTGGAAGGGGTCTTCGTGCAAATTGGCTTGCTACCGAATACCGATTGGCTAAAGGGCACGCTCAACTTATCCCGCTTCGGCGAAATTGAAATTGACGCACGCGGTCAAACCAGTATTCCCGGCGTTTTTGCTGCCGGTGATTGCACCACGGTGCCGTTCAAACAAATCATCATCGCCATGGGCGAAGGTGCTAAAGCCAGCCTTGGCGCGTTTGATTATCTGATTCGGCAGGCTGCTCCCGCCGCCTAAAGTTGCGGGTGCGCTTGGCGCACCCGATTCTTTTCATCTCTAGCATTTTCGATCTGCTCTAACTCGGGCACACTGGCGGCCTTTTCGAACTTCAGGCTAAACAGCCGCGACACAATGAAATTCAGCCCCGAATCCTTCCGCGCTTGGGAACACAAAAAAATCACCTTGCTGGGCATGTCCGGCGTTGGCAAAACCTATATTTCCAGCTTGCTGCGCCGCCATGACTGGTTCCATTTTTCCGGTGATTACCGCATCGGCACCCGCTACCTCGATGAACCCATTCTTGATTTGATCAAACAACAAGCCATGCAAGTGCCGTTCTTGCGCGAGCTGTTGCGCAACGATTGGATCGACATCCGCAACAACATCAAAATTCAAGATCTCGGGCCGGTGCTGTCATTTGTCGGCAAATTAGGCAATCCGGATTTCGCTGGACTTTCGCTGCCTGAATTCAGTCGTCGCCAGGCGATGTATCGGGAAGCGGAAATCGCCGCCATGAAAGACGTGCCGGAATTTATCCGTAAAGCGCAGGAAATTTACGGCTACCACCATTTCGTCAACGATGTCGGCGGCAGTTTGTGCGAATTGGAAGATGATTCAGTGATTGATTTGCTCGCTGAACATACGCTCATTCTCTACATAAAAGTCACCAGTAAAGACGAGGAAGAGACGCTGATTCGACGTGCGCAATCAGACCCAAAGCCGTTGTATTACCGCCCTGCCTTTTTGAGTGAAAATCTGCCGCTCTACATAGCAGAAAAAGGCATGCAATTCGTGGCGCAAGTCGATCCGAACGACTTCACGCGTTGGGTATTTCCGCGTTTGTTCCATTCTCGCGTGCCGCGCTACGAGGCGATCGCCGAGCCGCACGGTTATACGGTCACCTCGCAAGAAGTGGCGCAAGTCAAAAATGAACATGATTTTCTTGCGTTGGTAGAAAACGCCATCGCGCGCACGCCGCGTTAATCCATCTCATTTCAGGAGAATTTCCATGCACCAAAACAAATTCACGTATCACGCGATAACCTTGCTTGGATTCATTGAATATATCGGCCTAGCGATTATCACGGTTGCCACCATCATCGCGGGTGCGCACGAAGTGGACGTAATGATCGATGCCGGTACCGTCACGCTAGGCGATTTGCTGTTGCTATTTCTGTATTTGGAAATTTTGGCCATGGTTGGCTTGTACTTTAAATCTGGCCGTTTACCGGTACGCTTTCCCATTTATATCGCCATCGTTGCCCTGTCGCGCTATCTGGTGCTGGACATGAAAAATCTGGATGAGTACCGCATTATCGGCGTGACGGCTTCTATCCTGTTGCTGACCCTGGCTGTGCTAGTAATACGCTACGGCCATACCCGTTATTCCTACGGGGATAATGAGTAACCCTTTAACATCACTGCCATGACCATGTCACTCACCCAAACAAGCCCTAACGCGCATGCCATCGTTCAAATTCAACAGCTTATGGAGACCAGTGGTGTTCGCTTTGGCACCAGTGGCGCACGCGGCTTAGCCACTGCGCTGACTGCCGAGTTGTGTTTTGCTTACACCACTGCGTTTCTGCAAGTCGTTGCTGCGCCGAGTGGTAGTCGCGTCGCGTTGGGTATGGATTTACGCCCCAGCAGCCCGAATATTGCCGCAGCGTGTATTGCGGCTATCACCCAGGCTGGCTTGCAAGCTGATTACTGTGCGATTTTGCCGACACCTGCGCTCGCTTTGCATGCGCAGGAGCAGGGCATACCGGCGATTATGATCACCGGCAGCCATATTCCATTTGATCGCAACGGCATCAAGTTCTATCGGCCGGAAGGGGAAATTACTAAGGCAGATGAGGTTGCTATCGCCAATGCGTCAGTCATGTTGCCGAACGGAATCGGGCTTAATCCTTTGCCGGTTGCGAATGGCCAAGCGCGTCAGCATTACATTGATCGCTATCTGGATTTTTTTCCGCGCACGGCATTGGCGGGTATGCGGCTTGGGTTTTACGAACATTCCAGCGTGGCGCGCGATTTGTTGCATGACATTCTGACTGGCTTGGGTGCTACGGTTATCTCATTGGGGCGGACGGATCAATTTGTACCGATTGACACCGAAGCCGTTGCAGAAGCCGATATTGAACAGGCACGTCTTTGGGCCACGGAACATGGTTTCGATGCGATTTTGTCCACCGATGGCGATGCGGATCGACCCTTGCTTGGCGATGAGCACGGCGATTATCTGCGCGGCGATGTAGTCGGTATTTTGTGCGCGCAATACCTTAATGCGGATGCGGTTGCTACGCCGGTGAGTAGCAATACAGCGCTGGAAAAATGTGCTGCTTTTGCGCAGATTCAGCGCACCCGCATTGGCTCACCTTTTGTTATCGAAGGCATGGAAAGTCTGTTAGCCAACGGCGCACGCCACGTCGTTGGCTTTGAAGCGAATGGGGGTTTTTTGGTGGGGTCGCCGTTGGAGAAGCTGTCGGCAAACCGTAGCCGTACCCTCTCCGCGTTGCCGACGCGCGATGCGGTGCTGCCGATTGTTGCCTTGCTGGCCATGGCGCGTGAACGGGGCGTTAAAGTTTCGCAATTGCCGGCGCAACTCCCCGCCCGTTTTACCGGCAGTGATCGCATTAAGAACTTTGCCACGGAGAAAAGTCACACTTTGCTGCAAGATTTAGCGCGCTCACCGGCCGCTTTGCACGCATTTTTAACGTCCCTGAATTTGGAGACGGGCTTGGCGCTACCTCCTGCAGCGGCCAGCATCGATCAAACCGATGGTCTGCGCATTACGCTGACTAATCTTGAAATTGTGCATTTGCGCCCATCCGGCAACGCGCCTGAATTACGTTGCTATGCCGAAGCGGAAAGCCAAACACGCGCGAACGCTTTGGCGCGGGGGTGTTTGCAAAATATTACAGCGTTGTATGGCTAGGAGCCTGTCGGACTTTGGAATCGTCGGCTGCAAATCGACCGCACCGGCCCCTTTTTTGTCGGCTTCTTGCCCCATGGAACAACCATGCGGCGGCGAATCCGGCAAAAAACGGCCTCGGCGGGGCCGATTTTCGCTATCGACGACCAAAGTCCGACAGGCTCCTAGGGGTTGGTAAGCGCAGAGCGGGTCAGGATCTGATATCCAGCAGCGTACCCATCATGGCATCCGCGGCTCTTACCGTAGAGGCGTTGGCTTTGTACATCAGCACGGCTTCATTCATGCCAACCATGCTGTTGGCTAGCGCATCGCCCGCCGCAGCACCCAGTTGACTGCCTGATTGACCACCACTTTGGCCGCCGCCTTGAACTGCCGGTGATCCACCTGACAGGGTAACAACACTGGACGGGCTGTCCGCTGCCGCTTGGCCAATCGCGCTGGATTGTTGCGCAATTTTGCTGCCCTGAGTATTAACGACAGACTGCATCGCATTCATGCCGGCGAGTCCACCGGCTAACGCATTGATCATGATTTCCTCCGGTCGAATGGTTTGCGTCAAATTTAATACAACAATGATAGCTCAGGCGAGCAAATTCGGCGTTCGATCATCAACAATCAATAGCGATTATTTACCTGATCGGTGAGGAGGCTTTCCTCATTCGCCCAAGCTTTGAAAAACGGCGGCACGCGGCCGGTTAAGCTTTCCAGCAAAATCAGTTCATCATCCGTGTGATTGATCATTTTGGCCGGTTTCATGCCTGTGCGCGTTATCCAGCGCGGCGATTCGTGATGCGTTGTTTGGATTTGCTCACGCTGTTGCGGTGCGTCAATCGGCCCCATTTCCGCGCTGCCGTAGCACAGGCAAGCGTAAGTGCGCGCCGGTTCGCTTTCCAGGTAGATGCCGGTGCCGCGGATGCCGGCGACGGCGGTGCGAGTGGTAATCCTGCGTTCGCCCTTCTCGAAGACGGATAACAATTTACCGCTGATTAGCTTGATCGATTCAACTCGGGAAATCTCGGGGGTAGCATCAGTGCTTTTTCCGACATTAGCTTGCAAAACCAGATGGCTGTTTGCTCGTACCAGATAAGCATCAGCCGCAATGACAAACACCAGCAGCGTTTCCGGCCCCGTCACCACCGTCACGGGCAAAGTGGGAATATCGCCCACTTTCAGCGTCTTGCCGTTGAACGTTGCCTCACCTTCCAAGCGATAAATGCCCTGTTTGCGGTGTGGTCCGCTGCCCGCCGCCAGCACTTGACCGATCAGGCCGGCAAGCCCCGCACCTACCGTGCTTGCCTTTAGGGTTCCTACAGCGAGGACTTTCAGTAAATTACGACGCAGATGATGCGTAGCAGGATGCGGTGTGGAGTGCGATGTCAGCATGGGGAGGGTCTTTGCGAAAGCGTGCATATTAGCGATTATGGGCATAAGTTTTGCAACATGCGCGCGAGCCTGCGATTAAATTGAGGTAAAACTATAGTTCGTGCCGATTAATGCAACCAAGTTGCATAATAGCGACGGGCGCGCATATAATTCTGCCTCGCTTGCGGTTCGTGTGCATTCGAAATGCGTTTATTGTCGCTGCAGTGCAGCATTCCCTGTTGATCGTCTGGATTAGTCCTATTATGTTAGCCAAGCTGCACTTATTTGACTTAGTGCAAAGGCTGTATTCGTGCTAAACAGCCCGATGCAGCCGCTCACCCGTTTGATCTTCAAGGTTCGCCTTGAGGTGTTGGCGTGGCTGTTGATGGCAATGTTTCTCATCGTGCAGTTTGCTGCGCTGGCGCATGGTGTCGAGCATGGTCTCAAATCCACGCACGAGGATGCGCCGATCTGCGAGTTGTGCCTAGCCTATAACCCGCTGGGCAATGGCATCGTCGGCAGCCAGCCGACATGGCCTGAGCTGTTGTTCGCGGCCGACTTCAACGCGCCACTTCCGGTGGCTTCACCCTGCTGTTTCCGGCCGCTCTACCAGAGCCGTGCGCCGCCGCTGACTTGCTGATATGCCCAAGTTCCACTGAGTAGGCTGCGCGGTGCGCAGCACGCTCATTTTTTCCGGTGTGCAAGGCACACCCTACTTGATCAGCAAGGATTAAACATGTTTAAACGTACTCTACTCGCCGCAGCTCTAGCCTGCGCTTTTCCCCTGCCTGCGCTGGCCGCCAGCGATGCCGAACTCGCCGCCTTGCGCGCCGAATTCGCTCAAAAATTGAAAGAAGTTCAGTC
>CAYWXO010000020.1:10524-25888 GCA_964462255.1 uncultured Thiobacillus sp.
GCGGAGCTGGGGCGCGGCTTCAATCTGCGCGAAACGGAAATCGCCTTTTCCGCCACGGTGAGTCCGTATTTCGATGCCAATTTGCTGCTGACGGTCGATTCCGGCGGCGGGGTTGTCGTGGAAGAAGCGTACTTCGATACCCGTGCGTTGCCTGGCGGCGTGAAAATACGTGGCGGTAAGTTCCTGTCCGGTATTGGCTATCTCAACAGCCAACATCCGCACACCTGGGATTTCGTTGATCAGAATCTAGCCTACGCAACACTGCTAGGTCAGCATGGCTTGATGGATACTGGCCTGCAATTTACCTGGTTGCCGAAGACCGGCAATTTGTACACCTTGTTTGGCATGGAGTTACTGCAGGGTAATGAGCACAATTTCGTCAGTGCTGATAAGGAATTGCCGGATGACATCGTCGCAAATGGGCTCGGTTTTGGTGAATTGGCTGCCGACAAGGCTGGCCCGCGCCTGCTGACCGCTTACGCCAAGTTTGGGCCGGATCTAGGTGATACCCATGCGCTGCAAATCGGCGCTTCCTATGCCGTCGGGCGGCAATTGCAGGAGGTGCATGATCATCGTCCTGAGGCTGGAGCCGTGGTACATGGCCTGCAGGGTGAGGGTTGGTTGTGGGGCACTGATGTCGTTTACAAGTTTGATGCGCCCGGTGCCTATGGCCAAGGCGATTTCACGCTGGCGGCGGAATACCTGCACCAACGCAAGGATCTGTCGGTGGCCTTCCATGAAACCAATGCGGCAGCGGTTGGCGGTCAGCGTAAATTCAGCCAGGACGGCTTCTATCTGCAGGGTGTTTATGGTTTTGCGCCCAATTGGCAACTCGCTGCGCGCTATGATGTCACCGGCATGACTAATGAGCTGGATCGCGGAAGCAGTGTTACTGAGTGGGGTAAGTCCGACCGCTGGACACTTTCGCTGACGCGCCATCTGACCGAGTTCTCACGCTTGCGTTTGCAAGCTTCCACGGCGGATTTGTCGGTTGAAGGCAATCCGGAGCGCGTCAATCAGTTCTTCCTGCAATATCAACACAGCCTGGGTGCGCACGGCGCGCATAAGTTCTAAGCGAGGCCGCCATGCGTATTCTTATTGCAGTGATGTTCAGCCTGGCGGCCCAGGCCGCCTGGGCTTTGAACGTGGTGGCAACTACCGCCAGCATGGGCATGTTGGCACGCGAAGTGGGCGGCGCGGCGGTCAAGGTCAGCGTGTTGGCCGCGCCGGACCGCGATCCGCACATGTTGCAGGCCAAGCCGTCGATGATGCGCGCGTTGCGTGATGCCGATTTGGTGGTCGCGGTCGGTGCCGAACTGGAGTTGGGCTGGTTGCCGGCCGCCATTAACGGTGCCGCCAACCCGCGTATTTTACCAGGTAGGGACGGTTATTTTGAGGCAGCGGCGCAAGTGTTATTGCTGGAGGGGGGGCAAGTCGCCGACCGGGCGCATGGCGACGTGCATCCGGCTGGCAATCCGCATGTCAATCTCGACCCGACGCGGATGGCGGCGGTTGCCCGCGCCTTGGCCGAGCGCATGACCAAGCTGGCACCGGCGCAGGCCGCCACGTTTCGTGCCGGTGCCCAACGCTTCGCCGCTGCCGTGGAACAGCGTGTGCCAGGTTGGCAGGCGCGGGCTGCTGGCAGTCCGGGCGGCGTGCTGTTCCACAAGGACGGCAACTATTTGTTCGCGCTGCTCAGCCTGCCGATCCTCGGCTATATCGAGCCGGTGCCGGGCGTGCCACCCAGCGCCAGCCATCTGAACAGCCTGACGACCAAGTTGAAAGGTCAGCGCGGCGTCATCCTGCATCACGCCTATCAACCGGCGCAGGGGCCGCAATTGTTGGCGAGCAAACTCGGCTGGCCAGTCGTCGTGGTGCCGCTGGAACCCGCCAAGGAAGCCGATGCAGCGGCGTACTTTCAATTGATCGATACCTGGGTGGCTGCCTTAGCTAGTGCCAAGTGAGTGATTTAGCCCCCCTGTTAACCTTGGATCATTTGGTCGCCGGTTATGCCCATCCGCTGACTGCACCGTGCAGCTTTAGCTTGCAGCGTGGTGAGGTAGTTGGTCTGCACGGGGCAAACGGCGTCGGCAAATCAACGCTGCTGCATGCGTTGACCGGCGCTGCCCGCATTCATGCCGGCCGCTTGATGCGGGCCCCAAACCTGCGCTTGCGTCACTTGCCTCAGCGTCCGGCGCGGCCGGCAGAAGCGCCGCTGTCAGGGTGTGATCTACTGCGTTGTATGGCCGCGGAAAGCGTACAACCGCCGCCGCGTCTGGCCGCCAAACTGCACATGCGTATTGATCGCCTTTCGGGTGGCGAATATCAATTGCTCTGCCTGTGGGCTTGCCTCGGCGGCGACGCCGACCTGGTGCTGCTGGACGAGCCCACCAACAACCTGGACCGCGAACACATTGAGCTAGCGGCGGAGGAAGTCGCGGCCGAACGCAATCGCCGCGCCACCGTCGTGGTGAGCCACGATGTCGATTTTCTGCAGCAGGTTTGTACCCGCATCATTCCTATGGTGTCACGTAGTGATTCAGCTTGATTTTTAGTCTTGAGGTAAAGCACTTGGATACGCTGTTTCTGATTCCCTTCTTCACCGGCTTGCCACTGGTGTTGCTGCTGCCGCTGCTTGGCACCTTGCTGCGCCTGCGCGAGGAATGGCTGGCTACGCTCGGATTAGCGCATCTGGCCGGAGCCAGCGGCCTTGCCGGCATGGCGGTCGGCTTGCCGGTGGTGCAGGGCGCACCACTAGGCGCGTTATTGGGTGCTGTCATTAAATCACGCGTTGGTGGTGGTAATAGCAGCTACGCGATGATGATCTTGCTGGGCTGGACGCTGACGCTGCTGATCGCCGCCAACAGCGCACTCGGCGATGCGTTGGCGCATGCGGTGGTGGACGGTCAGCTCTACTTCGCCGGCAGCCGCGAGCTGATCGCCGCCGGCGCGGTCGGCGCGCTCGGGCTGGCCGCACTGCCGTGGCTAACACCGCGCCTGCTTCGAGCTCAGCTATTCCCGCAGCATGAAATCGCTAATCGCCTACCGGCCTGGCGCTGGCATCTCGGCTTCGATCTACTGGTGGCACTGGCCATTGCCGTCGGCACCGCGACGCTAGGCTTGATGGCCACCTTCGCGTTAGTCTTCCTGCCGGCCTGGATCGCCTTTCGCCACGCGCCCAACTGGCGGCGCGGCAACCTGCACAGCACCGGCATCGGCTTACTGGCCTATCTGGCAGCATTCGCCATCGCACTCTGGCTCGACCAACCGTTCGGCCCGGTACTCGTCGCAGTCCTGGCCGTACTCGCCTACCTTTGGGGTCAGGTCTCGCATTGTAACATTCACCGTCCTCGGTTATAGTCACGCTCATGACCAGACCATTACGAATTGAATTTCCCGGCGCGCTCTACCACGTCACCTCGCGGGGGGATCGGCAAGAGCCGATTTATCAAGACGACCAAGACCGGCAAGCGTTTCTTCACACGCTGGCGGAGGTGGTCGTTCGCTTCAATTGGCGCTGTCACGCCTATTGCCTGATGACTAACCACTACCATTTAGTTGTGCATACCCCGGACGGCAATTTGTCCAAGGGAATGCGGCAGCTTAATGGGGTCTATACGCAAGCATCAAACCGACGGCACCGGCAAGTGGGCCACTTATTCCAAGGGCGTTTCAAGGCGATTCTGGTCGATCAGGACAGCTACCTCTTGCAATTGGCGCGCTACGTGGTGCTAAATCCGGTGCGGGCAGATATGGTGAAATCTCCCGGCGAGTGGTATTGGAGTAGTTATCGGGCGATGGTTGGTGAAGCACCGACTGCAGATTGGTTAGCTACCGATGATTTGCTCGCGCAATTTAGCACCCAGCGCGACGAGGCGCGCTTGCGGTATCGCCACTTTGTCGCTGAGGGATCTGCCGATATTTGGTCGGGGTTGCGTCAGCAAATTTATCTCGGTGACGAGAAGTTTGTCAGCAAAATGCAGGAAAGGGCACCCGTGCAGCTAGACCCGGTGAACGTTTCGCAGGTCCAGTGCAGAAAGCCCGCATTGTCGCTGGCGGAGATTTCTGCCAAGCATCACGAGCGTAATGCGGTCATGCTTGAGGCCTACGCCACCGGCGTTTATAGCTATCGGGAAATTGCTGAGCACTTGGGCGTTCACCCGGCGACGGTGGGACGGGTGTTGCGTCATCAGATGCTACAATGCGAGACCTGACCCCCACATTTTTGGAACCGTTCGTTGCGTTGTTTGACAAAGCTAGGCATTCAGAACATCCGTTTTGAATGGATGACATAAGGAGATCGACCATGTTTCAAAACTTTAATCAGCCGTTTCTGCGTACCGTTTCTGCGGTAGCGCTCGCTTTGGCGTTTGCTGCTTCTACTCCTGCGCTGGCTTATCAAGGTCAGGGGATGGGAATGGGGATGGGTATGGGCCCCGGTATGGGCCACCCTAATTGCTATTGTCCCAATGCCGGGATGGCGCATCCGCAAGCGCTGCGGAGTGGCCCTATGCGCGAGGATTGTCCGTACGCTCAAGCCCAAGTGCGTAAGGCTAAAGCACCTGGTAAGAGTTTGGGGGTGATGGTGCAAGATTTGCCTGATGCGGCGCTCGATGAAAAAGGCATGAGTTATGGTATTCGGGTGGCGCGTGTGCAGATCGACAGTGCGGCAGCGGCAGCTGGTTTGAAAAGCGGTGACATCATTCAGGAATTCAATGGCAAGCCGATTTATTCCGGTGATCGTCTGCGCTGGTTAGTGCGGCAATCTGAAGTGGGTAAAGCGTTGGAAATCAAAGTGTTGCGTGACGGTGCGCCGATGACCTTGAATGCGACCCTGGCGGATCCGGTGGCCAAGCCCAAGTGTGATGAGCCGGCCGCGCCGCGTGTGGGGACGTGATTTTTAGCGGCTGAGTTGAGTAATCTGTTCGCGCCTACAGCGCTTTAAGCAGGTGCGCCGCGGCGCGATCAGAGACCACCAGCACCAGTTTCATCATGGCGCGCGTGGCCCCGACAAACAGTTTGCGCACGACGCGTTCATCCAGGGTTTCAAAATCAATTTCCGCGAAAACAATGGCCGGTGCCGCTTGGCCTTTGAAGCGATAGACTGATTCCAGTAGGATATCGCCTTCGGAATAAATCGGGTGACCGAGTAAATCGTAACGGCCCGTGTAGGTTTTTAGCGTATGCGGGCCCAGTTGCGTATAAGCGAACAGCGCCGATTTTTCGCGGCCGCTGAAGCTGACTACGGCGATATCCGCCTTCTTGTACCCTTCCGCCTGACATTGGCGGATGCCTTCTTTAACTTGTTGCGTCAATTCCGCTTGATCTTGATACGTTAAAACCACCAGTTCAGACGATTGCAACGCGCCTTGCGCTTCCACCGGGTAGTCTGCCGGCAACAGACATTGCAACATGCGCACTACTGAACGTGGGCTACGGTAATTGCTGTTGGCATGAATGCGGATCCAGCCGGGCAAATCGACCGGCTGACGACCGTAAAGATTCTGTAATGGATCTTCCAGCCAGAGCGCTCTGCCATCGGGTTTGAGATGCGCCAGCGCCAGATCGCGCCACAGTTCTGTAAAGTCTTGCCCTTCATCGACAATCAACGTGTCAAACAGCCATGCTGCATCGGGCGGTAACGCGGCGGCGCGCGCGAGCAGATCGTCAAAGATGTCGGGTTGACTGAAATCCGGAATTTCACCGTTGGCGCGCAAACGTTGATCGCACAGCATGTGCAGCGTACTGGCATGCCCTTCCGCTGATCCACTCCCCGTTGGCGCAATAAATTTGAAATGATCGGCGAGCGGTCGGTTGTAGCAAAGATAAAGCGGCCGTTTGCCTTGCTCAAGGGCGGCGCGATATTCCGCCAGCGCCAACTGCGTTTTACCGGAACCGGCCGTGCCGCTAACCCGCAAGCGATACGGCGTAAATTCGAGTTGGCGCGCCCAATGCGCCAACCCGCCGGCAATGCGCGTCACCAGGTTGCGCGCTTGCCCCATCAGCGCACTGACATCGGTGTCCAGTTGCACCACATCGCGCAGAAAGCGATGCACTTGGCGCGTGGTGTCGAGGTTGCTGGGCTCTGCGGCACCCACTGGCAAAATTTGGCTGATCTGCCGGGCCAGATGTTCACGCTGCCGCGCATCAACAATTCGCTCCGGGGCAATGCCTGCGGTCTGCATGTTTTTAACGTGGTAATCCGGGCAGTACAACAGATAGTCAACCGAGACATCGCGACAGCCGGCGCGCGCGTGCAACTTGGTTTTGAAGGCGGCGACGCTGCGCGCAATCTGCATCGGCACGCTTTTGCTTTTTTCCGCGTAGCGCTTGACCAAACCATCGGGGCCTTCTTCGAGAAAACCACTTTTTTGCTCAATTAACAGCAGCGCCCCTACCCGGTTGACCACGACAAAATCGATTTCCCCATAGACCGAGTAGCCGTGTTCCAGCCGCGTCCAATGCACCGCGTGATAAATCGTATAGTCATCGGCGAGCGCGTCGGCCAAGCGGGAGAGCGTTTCGATTTCGCGCGCCGCCGCGCCGGTTACCGCATAGTCGCGCCAGCCATCGGGGAGGATTGTTGCCATGGGTTTTGAGGATTAATCCAGCAAACGCCAGGCCACCGTTTCCCCTGCGCGCAACGGCACAACACCTGCGGGGTGATCAGGACTCACCGGCGTGGTTTCACGTAGCAAGGTGATCTGTGCTTGATTACGCGGCAGACCATAAAAATCGGGGCCGTGGAAGCTGGCGAAGGCTTCCAGCCTGGCGAGCGCACCGGCTTGCTCGAACGCTTCGGCGTACAAAGGCAGTGCGGCAGGCGCGCTGTAGATGCCGGCGCAGCCACAAGCCGCTTCTTTGCTGTGTTGGCTATGCGGCGCGCTATCGGTGCCAAGGAAAAAATGCGGGCTGCCGCTGATCGCCGCGGCGATTAACGCTTGCCGATGGGTCTCTCGTTTCAGCACCGGCAGGCAGTAATAATGCGGCCGGATGCCACCTTGGAACATAGCATTACGGTTATAGAGTAGATGATGCGCGGTGATGGTGGCGGCAACATTGGCAGCGGCCGTGGCGACAAATTCGGCCGCTTGACGGGTAGTAATGTGCTCCAGCACTACTTTTAGCCGCGGGAAACGCGCTAATAGCGGCAACAAAATGCGGTCGATAAACACCGCTTCACGATCAAAAATATCAACGGCAGCATCGGTGACTTCACCATGCAGCAACAGCGGCATGCCGATGTCTTGCATAACAGCTAGCACCGCCGACACCTTGCCAATATCACTGACGCCCGCATCTGAATTTGTTGTCGCGCCGGCCGGGTAATATTTCACCGCTTGCACAATGCCGCTGGCATAAGCGCGCGCGACTTCGGCCGGCAGCGTGTTATCGGTTAGATAAAGTGTCATCAGCGGCGTGAAATTCATGCCTAGGGGTAAGGCGGCGGTAATGCGCGCGCGGTAAGCCTCGGCATCGGCTAGCGTCCGCACTGGCGGGCGCAGGTTCGGCATGACAATGGCGCGCGCAAATTGCCGTGCTGTGTCTGGCAAAACAGCGGCGAGCATCTCGCCATCGCGCAGATGCACATGCCAGTCGTCGGGGCGCGTGATGGTTAAGGTGTGCATATTCAATCCTCTTGCTTTTGATTCAATTGTTTTTGAGCCAAGGCCCAATCGTATAGCGCATTTTTGCGCGTGCCGGTGATGCGGGCGGCCAAATGCGCCGCCTGTTTCAGCGGCAATTCTTCCAGCAGAATTTGCACGATGCGACGCGCTTCAAAGTCATGCGCCTGTTCATCTTCTTGCACGGCGGCGGCGGCAAGCACCAGCACAAATTCACCGCGCCGATGATGGTCATCCGCCTGCAGCCAGGCCGGCGCATCCGCCAAGGGGCAGACGTGTAACTGCTCAAATTTTTTGGTGAGTTCACGCGCAAACAGCACGTGGCGCTCGCCACCGAAAACCGCCAATAAATCTGCCAGCGTTTCTTCAATGCGATGTGGCGCTTCGTAAAACACCAACGCTTCCGGCCGCGCCAGCAAGGTGTGCAAGGCTTTGCGGCGTGCGGCCGGCTTGGCGGGCAAAAATCCATAAAACAACCAGGCACCTTCGATGCCCGCGACGGACAACGCCGTCGCCACCGCACTGGGGCCGGCGATGGGCGAAATCGGCAAGCCGGCGGCGCGCACCGCGTTCACCAACCGCGCGCCGGGATCAGAAATGCCTGGCGTGCCGGCATCACTAACGTAGGCAACACTTTTGCCGGCTTGCAGGGCTTCCACCAGACGGACGGCGGCGACCGCTTCATTGTGGTCGTGCAGCGGCGTCAGTTTGCCGGCCTGAATTTGATAGGCATTGAGCAAACCTTGCGTGGTGCGGGTGTCTTCTGCCGCAATAATGTCAGCGCTTTTGAGGACATCCAGCGCGTGCAGACTCAAATCACGCAGGTTACCGATCGGCGTGGCGACGATGTAAAGTGTGCCGGCAAGCGCAGGCTGTGAGGCATCGAACATGAGATAGAGAGAAAGAAAAAAAGAGAGAGAAAAAAGCGAAGATGCAGTTTAACGAAATGAGATTAAACATGAAGCAAAGCAGTGTCAGCAAAGGTGCAGAAGCCGAACAACGTGCTGCCGATTACTTGATTGCGCAAGGTTTGCTGTTAGTGACGCGCAATTTTCGTTGTCGCGGCGGTGAAATAGATTTGATTATGCGCCATCACCACACGTTGGTTTTTGTGGAAGTGCGCTCGCGGGCGCGTGCCGATTATGGCGGTGCCGCCGCCAGCATCACCCTCAATAAACAGCGGCGCATTATTCTGGCCGCACGCTTTTATCTGGCGATTCATAAAGTTGACGCGCCGTGTCGTTTCGACGCGGTATTGCTGCAAGCCGGCGAACTGCAATGGCTGCAAGCGGCGTTTGTGACGTAAGTGCGTGACGTGAAAGCGAGCCGCGGGAGGAAAGTTATACTTGCCGCGCCTTCACGATTTTTAAACCACGATGCCCCTCAACCAACGCATACACGACCAATTTCACGCCAGCATCAACACGCTGGTTGATGCAAGCGACCTGATTTCGGAACCTATCGCGCGCGCCGCCCAAATATTGACCGATTGTTTTATGCAAGAAGGCAAGATTCTTGCCTGTGGACAGGGTATTTCCGGGCTGGCAGCGCAACATGCGTGTGGAATTCTGGTCAATCAACTGGAAAAAGAGCGGCCGGGGCTGGCAGCGATTGTTTTGCCAGACAACGTCGCGATGCGGGATGGCACTGAGTTGGATGCCAACACCTTCGCCCGGCAAATTTCCGCGCTGGGCCAGCAAGGCGACGTGTTGTTGGCCATTTCCACGTTTGGCCTGGCGCCGGCTTTAATTGAAGCCGCGCGCGCCGCACAGCAGCGCGAGATGATTGTGATTGCTCTGGTTGGTGGCGAAGGGGGCGCGTTAGCTGAAATACTGCGCGAAGAAGATGTTTTAATTTGTGCGCCGGCCAACTCACCCGCGCGCATCCATGAAACGTTCATGTTTGCGGTTCACGCGCTGTGTGATGGCGTCGATTTCTTGTTACTTGGAGCTTAAAAGATGAAAAAAACACTGTTGCGCGTCCTGTTCGCGCTCACCCTCAGCGGCAGCGTCATTTCAATGAGCGGCTGCGTGCCGATTGTGGCCGGCGGCATTGGTGCCGGCATTCTGATGGCAGAAGACCGGCGCACCTCCGGCACTTATGTCATGGACGAAGAAATAGAATTAAAAATAGCCAGCCGCATTCGAGAAAATTTTGGTGAAAACGCTCATGTCAACGTCACCAGTTTTAATCGTCGCGTATTGCTGACTGGGCAGGTGCCCGACGCGGCCGCGCGCCTTAAAGTGGAAGACATCAGCAAGGAATTGGCTAACGTTCGCAACGTGCAAAACGAATTAGTCATCGGCAATGTGCTCAACTTTGGCGGCCGCACCAACGACAGTTACATCACCACCAAGGTGAAAGCGCGCTTCATGGAAGAAAAGCGTTTTACCGCGTATCACGTCAAAGTGGTCACCGAAGCCACGACGGTATTTTTGATGGGCCTCGTCAAACGCGAAGAAGGCAATGCCGCGGCCGAAGTGGCTGCGCGCACCAGCGGGGTTTCCAAAGTGGTGAAAGTGTTCGAATATATGGACTAACTGAGCGGGATAGACTACCATTTTTTATCAAATTTCGCGGTGACGGCTAGGGTTTGCAAATCGACGGAGGAGAGCAAAATGATGAAGAAACCAGCAGCACAACATGAAAGCCGGTTAAAAAAACGCTGCAAGCGCCTGTTGCTCGGTGGCGCAGGCTTGGGTGTCAGCATGGGCGTCACCTTAATGGCCATCAGCCCGCTGGCCTTGGCGGAGTCGAGTGCGGTCAAAATCACCCAAGATATCGCCGCGGTTGAGGTGATGCATCTGGGTAAAAAAGTGGCTATTGCACGTAATCCGGATACGGAAAATATGCTGGATCCGGATTTCTCACTCACCTCACGCCCCTGCCCACCGTTTTGCATTCAGCCGATGAATTTGCTCCCGGGCGTAGAAACGATCGGCGAACTGGAAATGTTAGATTACCTGAAGCAAGCCAGCCAGGCCGGCAATGTTTTGGTGATTGACTCGCGAGATGGCGACTGGCCGCAGCGTTCCGGCGTCATTCCCGGCGCGGTCTCTTTGCCTTGGCAAGAACTTCACCCCGCGCACACCGAGTTAGACAAAATTGCTGATGTATTGATTTTCAAATTTGGCGCAACACGCCTGGGCGTGCTGTGGAATTTTGAGAATGCCAAGACCTTGGTGATGTATTGCAATGGCCCCTGGTGCGGGCAATCGCCCACCAATATCAAACAATTGATTGCATTGGGTTATCCGGCACACAAGCTCAAGTGGTATCGTGGCGGGGTTCAGGACTGGAAAATGTTGGGCCTGACTACCGTCTCTCCGAAGTGATGATTTATTTAACGCACTAATTTATGAGGAAACAGCAAATGAACAAAACCCTGGTTGCCGCCCTGTCCCTGGCACTCGCCATGCCTGTTTTACCCGCGCTTGCACAGCAATCCGTCAACCCTTACCTCGCCAATGTACCGCTCTCCGCCGGCCCGATCGTGCTGCCCGTATCACCGGGTGGCCGCGGTATGCGCCCTTACGAAATGTCACGTTCCATTACGCCGAAAGAGAAAGAGGCGATGATGAAGCAGATCATGCCGATGATGGGCTTGGTCAAGAGCATGGACGTTAAAGACGTGATGAATTTGATGGCGATCAAATACCAGGCCAAGAAAGGCCTTAGTTTTGATGACGTCAAACAATCCATGGAATTGCGCGCTAACCAGCTCAACTTCAAAAAAGTCGGTGAAAGCCCGATGTGGAAAGATATTCAAGTCGTGCTCGGCGATATGGATGCTCCGCGTATGGAGGTTTATCACTACTGTGATATCGCCGCTGGGCGTGAGATTCTGAAATACGCACCTGAATCTATCGTTTACCTGCCTTGCCGTATCGCCATCATGGAAGACGCTGACAAGAACATTTGGGTGCTGACGCTGGACTGGAATACTTCATGGCTCGACTCCATCTCTGGCAAGATGGGCGCACCTGACAAACTCATGGAGTATGCTACTGATATCCGCGACAAAATGGATGTAATCATGAGAGCTGCTGCCGCCGGCGATCTGTAATATTTTTTTCTGCGGGAAATTTGCGTAGCAGAATTTCCCGCACTGCGGCATCCCTAGGATTTATCTAATCCTTCCAGTAAGTTTCTCCCTTTTAGGAGTCGCGCATGAATCGCCTCACCCCCTTGATACTCCTCGCCATCACGAGTTCAGCCCACGTTGCCGCCCAGGAAGCCTTCGTCAATCCATTGAATCTGCTTAGTCAGTTACAAGCGCAGGCGCAGGCCCAGGCCCAGCCCCAAACACAAAGCAACCCTTGGACAAGCGGCTTTGGTAACAGCGGTAGTTTTGGTGGACTGGGTGGTTTATCCAGCCCGCTCGGCCTCGGCGCACTGAATCCATTAAACCCAATCAATAGTATTAACCCGCTGAGCCCATGGAATAGCTACGGCGCGGCATCTAATCCAGCATTGAGTGTTGGCGCACTGGCAGCGATCAACGCCCTGACCTCCGGCCTCACCCCGAGTATGAATAACATGAATAATCCCTTTGCCGGGCAATTCGGGGGCGGACAATTTGGGGGCGGCCAATTTGGGGGTAATGCTTACGCTCGGCCTGCGCAAGCTCAGCCGTTCGGCATGCCGTCTTTTAGTCCTTCCATGCCGTCCTTCCCGAGCATGCCGTTTGCTGCGCAACAACCACAGCAAAATATGATGCCGGGCGGCTATTACCCCAATCCTATGCAGCAGCAAATGCCTCGCCAAGCTATGCAGCCTTATGGAGTGCAACCTTATGGGATGCAACCTTATGGAATGCAACCATACGGAGCACAGCCTTATGGGGTACAACCCTACGGTATGCAGCAAATGATGCCGCAGCAGCAAGCCTTCCCTTACTTGCCTTACGGCATGCAGCCGCAACAACAGCAGCAACCGGTTCCGCAACAAGCTGCCCCACAACAACCCAATTTGGCTAATTTCTTCTTGCAACTGCAACAGGCACAGCAAAACGCAATGAAATCTGCTGTGCCGGCTGCACCGGTTACTGCGGCCGCTCCAGCGGTTAGTTCAGTGAAAACCACCGCTCCAGCTCCCGTCCCGGCTTCTGCTCCTGCCTCTGCTCCGAGCACAGAGCAAGCGGCTAACCCATTGCCGTTCTTCTTCATGCAGCAAGCAACACCGCCGGCAGCGGCAGCGGCACCTGCACCGGCAGCCACTTTAAAGCCGGAAGAAAAACCCAAGGCACAGCCGAAAACTGAAGCTGCTCAGCCTGCTAAACCCCCGCTCGACCCAGCCGCTTTCATGCAGATGTATATGAAACCAGCGGACGGGACAAAGTAAACGGAATTAATTTATTTCCACGTATTTTTACGTTTTTTGATGGTGAGAGGCGCGAATAGCGCCTCTTTTTTTGCCTACAGCGTCGCGTCGTAATCCACGCACAACGGCGCATGATCCGAGAAACGCTCCGCTTTATAGACGCTGGCACTTTTAGCTTTGGCGGCAATGCCCGCCGTTGCAATCTGATAGTCAATTCGCCACCCTACATTTTTCGCCCAAGCTTGACCGCGATTGCTCCACCAAGTGTAAGCCTCGCCTTCATGCTGCGGATAGAGTTGGCGATAAACGTCAACCAGGCCCACGCGATCAAATAAATCACTCATCCAAGCGCGTTCTTCGGGTAGAAAGCCGGAGTTGTTTTTATTGCCTTTCCAGTTTTTTAGATCAATCTCACGGTGCGCGATATTCCAGTCACCGCACAAAATAAACTCGCGGCCGCTGCTGGCCAAGGCTTCCAGGCGCGGCAAAAAACGCTGCATGAACGAAAACTTGGCCGCCTGCCGTTCCTCGCCGGAAGAACCAGAAGGCAGGTAGAGTGAAACCACGGAAAGATTGCCAAACACCGCCTCGATGTAACGACCTTCCGCATCAATATCCGCGATACCCAGCCCCTCAATAATTTGATCCGGCTGGCGGCGGGCATAAATCCCCACCCCGCTATAGCCCTTTTTCTCGGCATAGTGGAAATAGCCAAAATAACCGGCCGGATTCAGCATCTCAACGCGCATATCAGCCGTTTGCGCCTTGAGTTCCTGCAAACAAACGACATCCGCATCTTGCTGCGGCAGCCAATCGAGAAAACCCTTCGTGGTGGCAGAACGAATGCCATTCAAATTAACGGAAATAACTTTAAGCATGGGGGGCTTTGCTAAGGGGGATTGGGTCAAAATAATATCAGTTTTTAACGGATTTTTCGTGGCACTTTAGTCTCTTAGGTTAATAACGGGAATCGCGCTTAGTAATAATGGGGCAAGTAGTAAGGTAATATGTTTATGTCGAGCGGAATCTAGCACGCTGTGGGCAAGAGCCATGGCCATGAGCGCCGCCGCTGTTTCTAGCGCATGTCCCTGATAAGTCATACTGTTTAGGGTGAAAAAATGTTTTGTAAGCAAGACCTGCAAACCCTGTTTGCTCCAGCGTTGAAAATCATGCGGCTGATCGTGAAGAGGATAAAGAAAAGGGACTTGAATCAATAGAATCCCCCCGGGTTTTAGTATGCGCCATGCTTCTGAAATGGCTAAGTCTGGTGCGGGTAAGTGTTCCAGTACATCCATTAAAACAACCGTGTCGAAGCTGTTAGACGCAAAAGGGAGGCACTGGCCGTCGGAAAAAACATCTGCCTTCCCCGCATAGCCTTTGCTGATTGTTGTTGGGTAATCTAGGCCAACGTATTGTGTGTTTGAAGGCAGGCATCGTTCAACCCAGCGGTTTCCACAGCCTACATCTAATACTCTGCCATTTGCCATAAGGTGAATGGCCGCACGTGTTGCTTTATCTGCCCGTAACACTAGCCATTGTGGATGTAGCGGTGTGTCTTTCAATGGGGCTAACACTTGTTTTAATCGTTGCACTGCGGTTGTCATTTCGGTCTTAAAACTTTGTTATGGCAGACAGGTAGGTTAAACATCAAATAATACGTTAGCCAACAAAAGGAGGATGGTTATTCAAACTATCGATTTGTTTCGTCATCCTCTTGATTTGCCGTAGGACGGTACATCAGTTGGGTAATTTGTTCAGACACTAGGCCAATCAGGAAAATAGTGATGCCAGCCGTGAGTAAAAATAATGTTGCTAATGATAATCGGGCTTGGGTTGAATAGGTGTAGGCGTAATAACCCAAACCCAACATAAAATGCATTAAAGCAATAGGCGCGAATAGCTTAAGCGGTGAATAAAGCGTACCGACTTTGAAGATAATGAGCAAAAAACGAATGCCATCTTTAATTGGGTGTAAGTGGCTTTTGCCGGTGCGTTTGGGCGTATGAATAGGAACGTAAACCACACTATAACCTGCGCGAAAAAAAGCCATGGTAATCGTGGTTGGATAAGAAAATCCATTGGGAAGTAGGTATAGAAATTCACGAAACTTTTTGGCACGCACGGCACGAAAACCAGAAGTCAGGTCTTCAACCTTTCGCCCTGTCATATAACTCGCCAGCCGATTGTAAAAACCATTGGCCAAACCACGTCCGATGTTGGCCTGTGAACCAGACTGACGCGCTCCGACCACCATGTCATAGCCTTCCTCCAATTCAGTCAGCAGGCACGCTATATCCGAGACTTTATGTTGGCCATCAGCGTCCATGAACACTAAAACGTTGCCGTGTGCTGCCCGTGCTCCACTTTTGATGGCTGCGCCATTGCCTAAAGAATAGGGATGGGCAACACGTAGCACG
>CAYWXO010000021.1:0-20377 GCA_964462255.1 uncultured Thiobacillus sp.
TGATAAGCCTATATTTAGCATCCGACACTTTGATTCCTCTTGCTCATTCTTGGGGGGTAGGGAATATAGCAAAAAAGCCGATGACACGGGTTTTTTGGCTGCTTGCACCGGCAAACATTCAATTCAAGGGCGTGCGGCGCAGCGGGGCTTTGGTACAGTAGTGCTTCAACAGAATTTTCAAGGTATTGCCATGAATAGCCCCAACGCCAGCCCCAGCCCCAACGCCAGCCCCACCGTCACTCCGATCAAAAAAAATTACGCACGCCCACTCGACCTCAAACACGGCCACATTGATATGAGTCACGGTGGCGGTGGGCGCGCGATGGTGCAGTTAATTGGCGATTTATTCGCGCGTCATTTAGGCAATGAATTGCTCGCGCAGGGCAATGACGGCACCGTGTTGCCGGCGGGCCCAGGCCGGTGGGTGGTATCGACCGATAGCCATGTAGTGTCGCCGTTGTTTTTTCCTGGCGGCGATATTGGCGGCCTATCCGTACATGGCACGGTGAATGACGTGGCGATGATGGGCGCGACGCCGCTTTATCTGACGGCGGGGTTTATTTTAGAAGAAGGTTTTCCGCTGGCAGATCTGGCGCGCATCGTCGAATCGATGGCGCAAGCGGCCTTGGCGGCTGGCGTCAAACTGGTGGCTGGCGATACCAAAGTGGTGGAGAAAGGCAAGGGCGATGGCCTGTTTATTACCACCACCGGCATGGGTTTTTTGGCGGAGGGCATTCATCTTTCCGGCGATTTAGCGCGGCCCGGTGACGTAATTCTGCTTTCTGGCAGTGTCGGCGATCACGGTATGGCGATCATGTCGAAGCGAGAAAACTTATCGTTTGATGCGCCGATTCTGTCGGATAGCGCCGCGCTGAATGGTTTGACGGCGGCCATGCTGGCCAGTGGCGCGGCTATTCGCGTTATGCGTGATCCGACGCGTGGTGGCTTGGCGGCCACAATTAATGAAATCGCCAGGCAATCCGGTGTCGGTTTTCATCTGGAAGAAGCGGCGATACCGGTTAAGCCAGAAGTGGAAGCGGCGTGCGAATTGCTCGGGCTTGATCCGCTCAATATTGCCAATGAAGGCAAATTGATTGCCGTCTGCGCGGCGGAAGATGCCGCACATCTTTTGGCGGTCATGCGGGCGCATCCGCTCGGGCAAGACGCCGCTTTGATCGGCAAAGTGGTTGAAGATGACAACGCCTTTGTGCAGATGAAAACGCGATTCGGCGGCCGCCGCATGGTCGATTGGTTGAGTGGCGAGCAGTTGCCGCGTATTTGTTAAAGCATCGCGCAATCGGTAAATTTCACAGACTGACAGGTGGGGCGAAATCTTGGTCTGTGCTTGCAGTAATATTCGCCACTCATTCGACGCGTTGACCTTCAACCGCCTTTTTTCAGCGAATTATATTGAATTCAACTTTGAACAATGCCGCAAGCCATTGAAAAAAATACCATTTTAGTTGTAGATGACACCCCCGAAAATCTGGCTGTACTCGGTGAATTGTTGCAGCCTAAATATCGGGTTCGTGTGGCAAATTCGGGTAAACGCGCATTACAGATTGCGCAGTCACAGCCGGGCCCCGACCTCATTCTGCTTGATGTCATGATGCCCGAGATGGACGGCTACGAAGTGATCAGACTGTTGCGCGAAGACCCGCGCACACGGGCGATTCCCGTTATTTTCGTCACCGCAATGGACGGCGACGCCGATGAAAAACACGGGCTAGAGCTAGGTGCTGTTGACTATATAACCAAGCCGATTAAACCAGCCATCGTCTTGGCGCGGGTGAATGCGCATATCGAAATCAAGCAGGCGCGCGACTGGTTGAAAAATCAGAACCGCTATCTGGAAAAAGAAATTGCCAGCCGCATGCGCGATAACCAACTGATGCAGGATGTCAGCATTCGGGCGCTGGCCAGCCTGGCGGAAGCACGCGACATGGAAACCGGTCAGCATATTTTGCGCACGCAAGCGTATGTGGAAGTGCTGATTGCACAGTTGCGCACGCATCCGCGGTTTTCAGCATTTTTAACCGACACCATGTCGCATATGGTGGGGAAGGCCGCGCCGTTGCACGACATCGGCAAAGTGGGCATTCCAGACAGCATTTTGCTGAAGCCGGCGCGCTTAACCGGCGACGAATTCAAAATCATGATGACGCACAGCACCATAGGCGGAGAGGCCATTGATATCGCTATGCGCAGTGAGCTGAGCGAAGCCGATTTTAAACTGCTGGCAGATCATTGCGTTCCGAGTGCCAATACGACCGTTGAAGAACGGCAAGCATTTGAAAAAGCGCCGCTGGCTTTTCTGGCTGTGGCGCGGGAAATCGCCATTTGGCACCACGAAAAATGGGACGGCAGTGGTTATCCGCATAATTTGGTGGCCGATCAAATCCCGATTCCGGCGCGTTTGATGGCCTTGGCCGATGTTTTTGATGCCTTGTCCAGTCGGCGAATTTATAAAAGTGCCATGTCGTTTGAAGAATCTGCCCGCATCATTATCGAAAGCAGTGGCAAGCATTTTGATCCCGATATTGTGGCGGCTTTTGAAGCGAGCAAAGCGGCCTTTCACGAAATCATGTTGCGTCATGCCGATACCGATGAATCCATCGAATTAAAATTGACCGGAATGCAGGTACAGGGCTTAATTCAATAGTTCTACACAGTTCAAAACCTTAGAAAGCACGCTTTCATTTATGCAACGGCTGGCCGCAACCAGCCTAGATTATTGGCAATAGGATCATGCACAAAATTAATAACAATGAACGCGGATTTCTGAAAACCTTGATTCAGACGATTCCTGATCTGGTCTGGCTGAAAGATCCAGAAGGTATCTATCTCGCCTGTAACTCGCGTTTTGAACAACTCTACGGTGTGACTGAAGCTGAGCTGATTGGCAAGACCGATTATGATTTTGTTGCAGCCGAATTGGCCGATGTTTTTCGTGCCCATGATCGGGCCGCGCAAACAGCGGGGCAAGCGCGCACTAACGAAGAATGGCTGACCTTTGCCCAGGGCGGTTACCGAGGATTGTTTGAAACAACCAAAACCCCTATGTGGAGTGCGGACGGGCATTTAATTGGCATCCTCGGCATTGCGCATGACATCACCGCGGCACGCGAAGCCAGCGCGCGCCGCGATCAATTGATGAAGCTTTCGCGCGATGGCATTGCCATCATCAATCAAGATCACCAAGTCATTGAAGCCAACCCGCGCTATGCGCAAATGTTGGGCTATCAGCCGGAAGAAGTGCCGGGGCTTTATACCTGGCAAATTGATGCCAACATGAGCGAACGGGATATCCGCGACCACTTTGCTGATTTATCGAGCATAAACATAACGTTTGAGAGCCAGCATCGTCGCAAGGACGGCAGCATTTACGATGTTGAAGTGAGCGCCAGCGGCACTTCTATCCATGGCAACAATGTGGTTGTTACGGTGTGTCGCGATATCAGCGAGCGCAAGGCGATAGAGCGTGCGTTGCGTGAGAGTGAAGCACGCTTGCACACTTTATTCCGCCAGATTGCGGATGGCATTGTGCTGATTGATGTGGCAAAGCAAAGTTTTGTTGAATTTAATGATGCCGCTTGTCAAGCATTAGGGTATAGCCGGGAAGAGTTTGCCAAGCTGAGTCTTATTCAGATCAATCCAGCGTTTAGCCCAGAACAAGTGCGTGAAGCGCTAGAAGGCATTATGGCCGGCGGCGGCGAAGATTTTGAAACCCTGCATCGCCATAAAGACGGCAGTTTTCGCAATGTGCAGGTTAGTAATCGCTTGGTTCATAGCGATGGGCGCGATTATTTAGCGGCAGTCTGGACCGATATAACGCAACGCAAAGCGGCCGAAACCGCGCAGCGCGATACTGAGTTACGCTGGAAGTTTGCGCTGGAAGGTAGTGGATTGGGTGTTTGGGATTGGAATGTAGTCACTGGCCACGCCTATTTTTCTCCGCTGTGGCTCAGCATGCTGGGGTATACCGAGGGAGATTTTGCCGCCAATGTTGAGGCATGGCACGATCTGATCCACCCGGATGAAATGGCGCAGGTCAACGCGCTTTTGCTGGCGCATTTCCGCGCGGAAACCACGCAATACATTGCTGAGTTTCGCATGCGGCATAAGCTGGGCTGGTGGAAATGGGTGCAAGCGCGTGGTTTAGTCATGGATCGCGACAGCGAAGGCCAACCCAAACGCATGATAGGCGTCCATATCGACATTCAAGCGCGCAAACGGGCCGATGAAAAGCTGCGCGAGAGCGAAACTGCGCTCAATCTGGCGCAACAGGTGGCGCAAATGGGCAGTTGGCAACTCAATATCGAAAACGATCGCCTGACCTGGTCGGATGAAACCTATCGGCTGTTTGGTCTTCCGCGTGGTGCGCCGGTGAATTTTGATATTTTTCTTGAGAATATCCATCCAGAAGATCGTAATTTGGTAGCCGCAGCGTGGAGTTTAGCCTTGCAGGGTGCGCCGTATGATATAGAGCATCGCATTCAGCTTGACGACGGCGAGATTTGGGTACGCGAACGCGCGCAACTTGATTTTGATGAGGGGCGGCCAATGTTTGCCAATGGCACGGTGCAAAACATTACCGACCTTAAACAATCGCAGGCGCAGCTAGCCGAAAGTGAAGAGCGTTATCGCATTCTTGCCGATTACTCAACCGATTGGCAGTATTGGTTAGGCAGTGATGGCCGTTACATTTATGTTTCGCCGGGCTGTGAAACGATCAGCGGATATTCGCCGCAAGCGTTTTTGGATAATGACGACTTGATGCGGCAAATTATCCATCCGGAAGATTTGCCGCTTTGGGATGGGCATTGGCATGAAATTTCAGTGCACGCACAGACGTTAGCGCATGCCAAGCTGGAATTTCGCGTTATTGGTAAAGACGGCAATGTGCGCTGGATTGAGCATCAATGCCAGGCGGTCAGTAGCCATAAATCGGAGTATCGCGGCCGCCGCGGAGTCAATCGCGACATTACCGACCGCATGAATTACCAGGTTGAATTACAAGCGCATCGCGAGCATTTGGAAGCGTTGGTGGTTGAGCGGACGGTAGCCTTAGTGGAAGCGCGCCAACGTGCTGAAATGGCAAACCAGTCCAAATCCACTTTCCTGGCCAATATGAGCCATGAAATTCGCACGCCGCTGAATGCCATTATTGGTCTGACCCACATATTGCGTCGATCTATCACGCATCCCAAGCAGCTGGATCATCTTGATAAAGTCGGTGAGGCCGGGCGGCACTTACTGGGCATCATCAATGATGTGCTGGATATTTCCAAAATTGAAGCCGGCAAGATGCAAGTTGAAGTGGGCGATTTTCATCTTGAGCGTGTCGTCAGCCACGCAATCAACTTGATACGCGATAGAACCGCCGTGAATCAAATTAAATTGCGTTACACATTAGATTCTCGTTTGCCGGCAGCGTTACGCGGTGATTCGCTGCGTTTGGGTCAGGTTCTACTCAATTTTATTAGTAACGCGGTCAAATTTACCGAGCAGGGCAGTGTGAGCATTACGGTTGCGCAGGTTGCACGCAGTGAAGAGACCGTGCGGGTGCGTTTTGAAATTGCCGATACCGGTATTGGTATGACTGAAGAGCAAATAGCGCGTTTGTTTAATGCGTTTGAACAAGCCGACAGCTCAACCACGCGTAAATATGGCGGCACAGGGCTCGGTTTGGCGATTAGTAAACGCCTGATTGAGTTGATGGGCGGGCGCGGTGAACCCACTATCGGGGTGAGTAGCGAGTTTGGGCAGGGCAGTCGCTTCTGGTTTGAGCTTCCGTTTAGGCAGGTTGCCGCGGGGCAGTTGGCAGAATCGCAGCCTGCCTTGAGTGATTTGTCCGCACTGAAGAAGCGGCAAGGACTTCATATTTTGCTGGCAGAGGATAATCTGGTTAATCAGGAAGTGGCGAAGGCGTTATTAGATGAAGCGGGGTTGGCTGTCGATGTTGCGGAAAATGGTGCCGAGGTGTTGCGGCTAATGGCTATCAATGCCTATGACCTCGTGTTAATGGATGTGCAAATGCCGGTGATGGATGGATTGCTTGCGACACGCGCACTCCGGGCCATGCCGACTCATCGACACATTCCCATTTTGGCGATGACGGCGAATGTGTTTGCGGAAGATCGCCAACGCTGCCTGGATGCCGGCATGGATGATCACATTGCTAAACCGGTTGTTCCGGATGCGCTTTATTTGTCATTAAATAAGTTGTTGCCGGCTAAGTCTATGCGGGCAGCAGCAAGCGCAACGCCAGTCGAGCCAGAGAAAGCGGTGCAGCAGGATAAAATGCCCGATGCGGTTCGCTTGATTACCGGCCTGGATGCGGCCACCGGACTGCAGCGGGTGCGCGGTAATTGGACCAGTTATGCCCGCTTGCTGAATCTTTTTGCCGAGAATCATCACGATGACATCGTTGTCTTGCGTCAGCGGCTGGCAGCGGGAGAACGCGAGGAGGCGTGCCGTATCGCGCATTCGCTGAAAGGCGCTGCGGGGTCTTTGGGGGTTTTTACTGTGCAAACGGAAGCCGGAAAATTAGAGCATGCCGTACGTAATGGCGTGGGTCATGAAGTGCTTGCCCAACTGGCGGACCGGGTAGAAAAAGTACAAGGTGAGTTTGTTGCGTCGCTGCGTAAGGTTTTGTCTGTTGATACGGTGGTTATAACGAGAGCAGAGCCCGCAGAAAAGAGTGCAATTGAAGTAGATTATGAAGTGATTAATGAGCTAGACCGTTTATTGCGCGAAGACGATATGCGGGCCAGCGATGCACTGCGCGAAGCCGTGCCCATGTTGGCGCAAAATTTCGACCCCATGCAGCTCGCGCAACTGCGTTACCAAGTGGGCCAATTTGATTACCCGGCAGCATTGAAGACGTTACGTACATTCGGTAGTCAGCCTGGCACTCCGTGATGAATTTTAAAAAAATTGCTTTATGTTGCCTGGCCGTTTGGCTGCTGTTTGGTTTTTTGTTGACGCCTGTTTGGGCAGAAAGCTTTAAGCAACAAGAGATTCGTCTTGGTGTTTTATCATTCCGGTCTTTGTATTATACTCAGAAGCAATGGGCGCCATTGGCAGATCATTTAACGCAAAAATTACCGGGCTACCGTTTTCGCGTGGTGCCCTTGTTTTATCAGGATTTGGATCGTGCCGTCGCCAAGCATCAATTGGATCTGGTTCTGACTAATCCAGAACATTTCGTCTTGCTGCGCTCGCGTTACGGCTTAACCGCACAAGCCACGCTGATGCCGTTGGCCAATGGTTATCCGGTCAATCAATTTGGCGGCGTCATTTTTAGCCGCGCTGATCGCAAAGATATCAATACGTTAGCTGATGTAAAAGGCAAACGCCTCGCTTCGCCCAGTCAGAAATCGCTCGGCGGCTATTTGATGCAGCGCTGGACCTTGCTGCAAAACGGTGTCGATATTGAGACGGATGTTGAAAGCATAAAATTTACCGATATGCCGCACGACAAAGTGGTGTTCGAAGTGCTGCTGCGGCGTGCTGACGTGGGTTTTATCCGCACAGGGATCCTTGAGTCGATGATTAAGGAGGGCAAGATTAAGCCGGGGATGTTCAGGGTATTACAACAGCCGGATACAGAGGGTTTTCCTCAAATGCTTTCAACGGATCTTTATCCTGAATGGCCCTTTTCTGCCACCAACGCAATGCCGGGCTGGTTTGCTAAAAAAGTGGTGTATGCCTTGTTTGAACTGGATGCCAACAGCCCCGCCGCGATTGCTGGCAAGTTTTACAGTTTTTCGCCGGCAAGTGATTACAGCCAGATAGAAAACATTATGTTGAAGTTGAACATGCATCCTGACCATCAACTCAATATTAGAACGTTATTGCTACGTTATAAACACTGGATCATTGCCGGGTTTTTCGTGTTGCTTATTGGGGTGATTGCCTTGCTGATGATGCGGCGTGTTAATCGTCGTTTACGGATTGCCTTGGCGGAAGCGGAGCGTTTGGCGCTGCGTGATGCGTTATTAGAAAGCCTGGGAGAGGGCGTTATTGGTGTTGATGTGCAAGGTCGCGTCAGCTTTATTAACGCCAGTGCATTAGCCAATTTCGGCTTAACGCGCGATGAAGTGATGGGCATTAACCTGCATGGCATGACGCATCACCATCATGCAGATGGTCGTGAATATCATTGTGATGATTGCCCGATTACACAGGCGCTCAGACACGGTAAGTCTTTTTCAGGGGAAGAATGGTATTTCCGTAAAAATGGCGAAGGCTTTCCGGTCAATTTGAATGTACGACCTATTTTTGATGCGCAAGGGCAGATTTATGGCGCAGTGACTGCCTTTACCGACATTACGCAAGAAAAGCACAATATGCGTGAGTTGACCCGCTATCGGCTGGATTTGGAAGCGTTAGTACTACGGCGTACCACTGAATTGATGGGAGCTATGGAAGCGGCTGAAGCGGCGAATCGGGCCAAAAGTGCATTTTTGGCTAACATGAGCCACGAAATCCGCACGCCGATGAATGCCATTGTTGGTCTGGTTTATCTTATGCGGCGCGATACCGCTGATTCCACTCAGCAATCTCGTTTAGATAAAATTAATGGTGCTGCACATCATTTATTGGGCTTGATTAACGACATCCTCGATTTTTCTAAAATCGAAGCCGGCAAGATGAGCTTGGAGTCGGTTGAATTTAGCCTGGATAAATTACTTGATGGTGTGACTGGGCTGATAGATGAACGTCTGCGTGAAAAAGGGTTGCAGTTATACCGTGAGATTGATCCGGCGCTAACCGGCCTTTTGCGCGGTGATTCAACCCGCTTAGCGCAGATCATTCTGAATTACTTATCTAACGCAATTAAGTTTACCGAACGGGGAACACTCATTCTGCGTCTGCGTGTGCAGCATGAGAATGAAGAGGGCTTGCTGTTGAGTTGTGAAGTTCAGGATAGCGGCATCGGTATTCCGCCGGATCGTTTGTCGCGTTTGTTTGAATCGTTTGTGCAGGCGGATAGTTCGACGACGCGTAAATATGGCGGCACCGGTTTGGGGTTGGTGATCAGCCGGCGTTTGGCGGAATTGATGGGCGGAGAAGCCGGGGCAGAAAGTACCGAAGGTGTTGGAAGCACGTTCTGGTTCACTGCCCGCGTGCAAAGAGGCGCTAGTGCGGCGGCAACACTCAACGATAGCGCCCTTGAATGGTTAGACACGAATTCTGGCAATGCGATGGAAATGCTGCGTGGGTGTCGTGTATTGCTGGTGGAAGATAATCAGGTTAATCAGGAAGTGGCACTGGAGTTGTTGCGGGGGGTTGATATTCAGGCTGATTTGGCGGTGGATGGCCGCGATGCTTTGGCTAAAGTCGGCGAGCGCCAATACGCGTTGATTCTGATGGATGTGCAAATGCCGGTGATGGACGGATTGGCGGCGACGGCGGCGATTCGTTTGTTGCCGAATTATGCCAATACACCGATTTTGGCCATGACGGCCAATGTGTTCGCCGAAGATCAAGCGCAATGTATCGCCGTGGGGATGAATGATCTGGTCGCGAAACCGGTGGATCCGGAAAAACTGTATGCGGCCTTGATTAAATGGCTTACGCGGCAAGCGCCGTTGCAAGCCCCTCCCACACTCCCTCTCTCACTCCCTCTCTCACTCCTCCCCACTGCCTCCCATGAGACTGCCTTGCGCGCTGCGTTGGCCGCCATTGATGGGCTGGATGTTGAACTGGGTGTGCGGAGTTTGCGCGGCAAGTTGCCCAAATATGTGCATCTGCTGCGGACCTTTATTCTCTCGCAGGCGGATAGCGTGAAATCGTTGCGGCGGTTGAATGCGGCGGGTGATTGCGATGGCGTGCGCCGCATTGCCCATACTTTGAAAGGTTCGGCCGGAACATTGGGCTTGACGCAGTTACAACAGAGCGCAATTGAATTGGAAGCTGTTATTCGTCAGGCGGAGGCTGAGACGCAAAAACACGAGCCGGAAGTCCTTGATCTCACCGCGTTAATTAAAGACATAGAAGACCGTTTCAATGCGTTTGAAGCGGCTTTTTGCGCTGCTTTGCCAGATGAGCGCTCTGCTAAGTAAATTTTCTCACCTAAACCATTTTACCTAAATCCTTTGGCTTGAACTCGTATTTTTTTAACGTAAAAGGATGCTGGCAAGACGGTTGGAATTGATGGCCGCGGTGCAATTATTGAGCGGCTCAACCGAATCGGCGTTGTCTAGCTTGGTGTGTTGTGGCAATTTAATCGCGGTCAATTAAATTTCGATTTCCTGTCTTTTTCTGCGCGACGATTCGGTAAATTTATGGAATATTCGCGTGGACGAGTGGCTTGCCCAGTGAGGCGGCCACGGAGATTGGAAAATTATGGAACAACCGATAACCCTACATTGGCAGTCTAAGGATGCGTATTACACGGCAGTGCTAACGCCAGATCTTTTTGGCAGTTGGGTGCTGATCACGGCCGGCGGTAAGCGCGATGCCCGCGCCGGGCGGGTGCAACATAAACCGGTGTCTTCTTATGATAACGGCCTGCAAACGCTGAATGACCTGCGCAAGAAGCGACGTAAAGAAGGCTTTACTTTGTGCGCGACCGGTTTTATGGAATTGAATGACTTCGATCCGCATAGCCTGGCCAGTCGCAATGCAGAAACCAATGCGGTGTTGCGCGCGTTTCGTAATCTTTCTATTCCCATTGAACAACAGGCTGTCTTGCTCGATGTGCCGATGGCAGATATTGATGCCTACCAAGATGGCCACGTGATCGCGGATGACTGGTTGTTGCTGGCGCGCGTGCGTTTGATTATGGCGATTCATAAAGCATTGCATCTGCTGTTTGCCGGTGCGCCGCAGCGCGCGAAAGAATGGATGCGCACGCCACATCCCCGTTTTGATCAGGCGCAGCCGCTGGATTTGATGTTGAGCAGTTTGGATGGCTTGAAAATTGTGCGGCGCTATCTGGAAGGCGAAGTGGATGCATTCTTTGAGCATCCGCCTAGCGTTGAATTGCAACCGGATCGCGCTTGTCCGGCCGGGCGTTTGTAATTTTCATGGCCGGCAACAATCCGGGTTTTTTCAGTTATCCTGTGCAAAATTTTGTTTTGCTTTCGTTTTGCTTTCGTTTTCCTTTCGCTTGTTTAGATTCTTCCCGGTGACTTTAACTTGCTATCTTCAGCATGAATCAATCTAACACTTCGTCATTGCCGCTTGCCGCCGCGATTCCGCTCCCTATTGAAGACGCATGCGATCACTTGGATGACGCGCCGTTGCGCGTGATGTTGCTGGCTGATGCGGCACATGACTTAAATGATTACGCTGCAGTGTTGCGTTCTGCTGGCATTCAGGTTTTTGCGACAGCGGATCCTTTGCAAGTGATGGCGGCGTTAGAAAGCTATCCGCTTGATTTATTGCTGCTTGCGAGTGAAATGCCCGGCTGGCACGGCGCAGAGTTGATCGCCCGCTTAAGGCAATATCCTGACTATGTTCACTTGCCCGTGCTCTTTTTGACGACTCTGGATGACCTGCAGGATACGGCAGGGGCCGAAGCGGTGGTTGCCGAGCATTATCTGCTTAAGCCGGTGGTGCCTGCGCTGTTGCTGACTGCCGTCAAAGTGCATGCCTCGCGCTATCGTGCTTTTCAGCACAGCGTGGCGATGAATCGGAAACAAGAGCGTCAGGCACGCCACCGTTTAGAACAGTTTCGCATGGCGATTGATGAGCACGCTATCGTCAGCATTGCCGATGTCGCCGGCAAAATCATCTACGTTAACAAGCGATTTTGTGACATTAGCGGTTATAGCCAAGATGCGTTATTGGGTCAGAGCCATCGGGTTGTGCGCTCGGAGTTTCATCCGCCGGCCTTTTTTGAAACGCTTTGGCAGACTATTTCCAGCGGGCATGTTTGGCAGGGGGAAATCTGCAATCGCAGTAAATTCGGCCATATTTACTGGGTTGAAGCGACGATCATTCCCTTTTTTGATACCAGGGGATTGCCGTCAGAATACATTTCCATTCGTACCGATATCACCGCACTAAAAGCGACTGAGGAAGCGGTGAGGGTGAGTGAAGAGCGGCTCCGTTGTGCGCAGGACTACGCCAACATGGGCACTTGGGAATGGAATATTAAATCGGGCGAATTATTCACGTCGGCGCGTATCGCCGCTCTCTTTGGCTTGCCTGCACGCACGGTGTTTGAACGTTCTTTATCTGAACGTTCTTTATTTGAGCGCCCCGAGGCGGGAGGCCCGCTTGCTTCGTACGAAAATCTACTGGCTTTGATTCATGCCGAGGACCGCGAATTAGTCAATCAGTCGATCAATCGGTCGATCCATTCCGCCATCGACGTGCATCAGCCGTGCGAAACGAAATATCGCATCACGTGGCCAGATGGGAGTGTGCATTGGTTGTTGCAGCGGGGCTCAGTGCAGCGCGATGCGCAAGGCGAAGCGTTGAAGATGTTATGCGTAGTGCAGGATATTACTGCGTGGGTTGAAGCGGAAGCGAGTTTGCATGAAACCGAAGCGCGCTTTGCTTTCGCTGTGGAAGGGTCTGGCGATGGGGTTTGGGATTGGAATATGCAGACCAACGCAGTGTTGTATAGCGGCCATTACGAAACCATGCTGGGCTATGCGGTGGGCGAATTGGAAAAGAATTTCGACTCTTGGCGAAATTCGGTTCATCCCGATGATTTGGCTTATGTGCTGGCCAGTTTGGCCGATTATTTGGCCGGCACCACGGGCGTGTTGGCGGTTGAATTACGTTTGCGCACTAAGCAGGGCGACTATAAGTGGGTGCTATGCCGTGGTACGTTAGTGGCACGTGATGCGGCTGGCTTGCCACAGCGCATGATCGGTATTCACAGCGATATATCGGAACACAAAGCGATTGAGGCGAAACTGCTGGCGTCCATGCAGATGGCGGAACGGGCTAACCGGGCGAAATCTGATTTTCTTTCCAGCATGAGCCATGAATTGCGCACGCCAATGAATGCCATTATTGGTTTCGCCCAGATGCTGGAGTATGACAGTGAGCTGACCCTGGATCAGCTTGATAATGTGAGCGAAATCCTTAAGGCAGGGCGGCATTTACTTGAGCTTATTAACGAGGTGCTTGACCTTGCCAAGATCGAATCGGGCCGGATTGAACTGTCCCTGGAAGCGGTTGATGTGGTTGATTTGGCGGAAGAGTGCCGTTTACTGATCCAGCCCTTGGCTGCAGAGCGAGATATTGAATTGGTGCTGACCTTGCCGGCGCGCATGGTCGTGCGGGCGGATCGCATGCGTTTCAAGCAGGCATTGCTCAACTTGCTGTCCAATGCGGTCAAATACAATCAGGTACGCGGGCGTATTCACCTGAGTGCAACGGCGTTGGAGGGACGTTGGCAAATTGTCGTCGCGGATACAGGCATCGGGATTGCGCCAGAGTATTTAGATGAAGTCTTTCAGCCGTTTAATCGGCTGGATGCGGAATTGGGCGAGGAAGAAGGGACCGGGATTGGTTTAACCATTACCCGACGCATCATCGAAATGATGCAGGGCCGCGTCGGCGTCGAAAGTGAAGTTGGGGTGGGCAGTCGCTTCTGGATCGAATTGCCGGCGGAAATATCTGATGCTGCCGATACACCGTCGCGGATGCGTATTAAAAAGGAAGCGCTTGATATGGCGGCCGTTTTTCCGCCGCATGACGGCACCACGGTGCAACGCTGCGTGCTGTACATCGAAGATAACCCGGCCAATCTTAAACTGGTGGCGCAAATCCTTTCGCATTGTTCCCATATTCGTTTGCTGACGGCGCAATTGCCAGAATTGGGGATTGAGTTGGCTTTGGCGCAACGGCCGGATTTGATTTTGCTGGATATCAATATGCCAGGTATGAATGGCTATCAAGTGCTGGATATTTTTAAGGCGGATGCGCGTTTGAAAGCAACGCCGGTCATTGCGATTACTGCCAATGCCATGCCGTGTGATATTGAGCGCGGCATGGCGGCCGGTTTTGTTGATTACCTGATCAAGCCGCTGGATGTAGTGAATTTCCTTGATAAGATTGACCATGTTTTGCATAGCTGTGGCGATGTCATCTCTACGCTGTAAAGACAATAGCGCTGTAATGAGGGAAAGATCAGGCTCATGAATACTGTTCAGCTCCCACCCCGCCGGGTTTTTCTGCCTATTGTGCTGACGATACTGGTGTGGACGTTGATTTTAGCGGGCTCGCTGACCTGGAACTTTCATAGCAGTCAGCAGCAAACCATGGAAATGGCCTACGCTGAAGCAAGTGCGGTACGGGATAAGGATATGGCGTTCAGGCGCTGGGCGTTACGTCACTCTGGGGTTTATGTGCCGGTGACCAAGCAAGCGCAACCATCTGCCACCTTGGCGCATATACCGGATAGAGATGTGGTAACGACCGAGGGACTTCAACTGACCTTACGCGCGCCGGCAATCATGGTGCGCGAGATGATGGATCAGTACGCTTCGCAAACGGGAGTGGTTGGGCGCATTACTGGTTTGCGCTATCTTAATCCCGCCAATGCGCCCGATGCCTGGGAAAAGCAGCAGCTTGAAGCCTTTGTGCGTGAAGAGAAAACCTCGGTCTGGGAAGTTTCAACTTTGCAAGGCCAGCCGTACCTGCGGTTTTTGCAGGCTTGGGTTATGGATGAAGGTTGTGTCCGCTGCCATGCCGTTCTGGGCTACAAGACCGGCGATCTGCGCGGTGCGACCGGGGTTAATTTGCCTTTGGCCCCTTATTACCAGCGCATTGCGGCGGTCAAAGAAAATTTGACCTTGACGCATGGCGCTATTTGGCTGCTGGGCTTGGCCGGAATTGGTTATGCGTTTAGGGCGGTGCGGCGGCGTGAAGATAGGTTACAACATTTAAACCGGGAGCTGGAGCAACGCGTTGAACAGCGTAGCACCGCGTTAAATGAAGAGAGCCGCCGCAATGCGCTGATTGTGCAGGCCGCCATGGACGGTTTCTTCGTGGCTACCTTGCAAGGCCGCATGCTGGATTGCAATGAAAAGTACTGCAAAATGTTAGGTTATAGCCGCGCCGAGTTTCTCCAATTGTCTATTCCGCAGGTGGAAGCCATTGAAAGTACGGAAGAGATTGCCCGGCGTATTTACAAGATTCTCGGGCAGGGGCAGGATCGTTTCGATACCCGTCATCGCCGCAAAGATGGCGCGTTGCTTGATGTTGAAGTCAATGTAACGTTGGCTTCGATTGGCGAGGAGCGCTTGTTTTACGCGTTTGTTCATGATATTTCTGATCGAAAACATGCCGAAGCGGTGATGAGGCAGGCACGCGACGAGGCTGAGCAGGCGAAAGAGTCGGCAGAGTCTGCGAATCAGGCCAAGAGCGAATTTCTCTCGCGCATGAGCCATGAGTTACGGACTCCGCTTAATGCGATTATTGGTTTTGCACAACTGTTACACCTGCCGAGTAAATCGCCGCTGACCGAGCAGCAGTCGGATAACGTGCAAGAAATTTTGTATGCTGGTCATCATTTGCTGGTGCAGGTGAATGAGGTGCTCGATTTGTCGCGGATTGAAAGCGGACGCATCGAGTTGAAGCTGGAAAGGGTGAGCGTTGCGCCGAAAATTGCCAATTGTTTGGCGCAATTGCGGCCGCTGGCTGAGCAGCGTGGCATTGAGATGGTGAATGCGGTGGAGCAGGGCGCGAATGCCGCCCTGCTGGCTGAGTGGGGCGTGTTGGCGGATCGAATGCGCTTTAATCAGATTTTGCTTAATCTGCTGTCGAATGCGATCAAGTACAACCGTGAAAATGGTCATGTCCGCATAGGCGTTGAATTTGACCAAATGAGTGAGTGTTTGCGCTTTGAAGTGCAAGACAGTGGTCGGGGCATTGCACCGGATCAACTGCATCGCCTGTTTAAGCCGTTTGAACGCCTTGAATCTTCTTATGAGGGTATCGAAGGGACCGGCATCGGTTTGGCGTTAGCCAAGCAATTGGTTGAGGCCATGCGTGGGAAGATTGGTGTTAAAACCGGGGTAGATACTATTTCGGGAGAAGGTTGCATCTTTTGGTTTACTTTGCCTGCGGTTCATTTAGTTGCCGCTGACGCTGAACCTGCATCGACGGATCTGCTGCCACCCATACCGTCGCTGGATTCATCAAAATCGTCGGAGGTTGCAGCAGAAACCACGCCGCGATGTGCGGTGTTGTACATCGAAGATAATCCGGCTAATGTGAAATTGGTGCGCAAGATATTACTGGGACGGCAAAATATCACGCTACTTGATGCGCATACGGCTGAAATTGGCTTGGAAATTGCCCGCCGCGAGCGACCCAATCTCATTTTGTTGGATATTAATTTGCCCGGTATGGATGGCTTTACCGCCTTGCAGCATTTAAAAGAAGACCTTATTACACAAGACATTCCTGTGGTTGCAATTACTGCTAATGCGTTGCCGCGTGATGTGGCGCGGGGTAAAGCGGCCGGCTTTGTCGATTATCTGACCAAACCTCTCAACATTTCACATTTCATACAAACCATTGAACACTGCTTGCAACGCAGTAAGGAAACTCAAGTATGACAGCTGCACATCTGGAAAAATCGCTCATTTTTATCGTTGACGATGAGCCTGCCAACACCAAACTGCTCGATAAGATGTTGAGCAGCCAAGGGTATCGCCAACTCACTATCATTCAGGATCCGCGCTTAGTGTTAGATCATTATCACAAAACGCGGCCAGACTTGATTTTGTTAGATATTAATATGCCCCATTTGGATGGCTATCAGGTTATGGCGCAGTTGCAAGCGCTGAATGACCCGCTATTACCACCGATTGTGATTCTGACCGCACAGCATGGCCGTGATTCTTTGTTAAAGGCATTGGCCGGCGGGGCGCGTGATTTCATCGGTAAGCCGTTTGATCGCGCTGAATTATTGATGCGCGTGCGCAATTTGCTGGAGGCACAATTAGCGCATCACCTGCTGCATGATCAAAAGGCTTTGCTGGAAGAAATGGTGCAAATGCGTACCGAGGCATTGAATCAGACGCGCTTGCAGGTGGTGCGCCGTCTCGGGCGGGCGGCCGAATATCGTGATAATGAAACCGGGCTGCACATTATTCGGATGAGTAAATATTCTGCCTTGTTGGCGCACAGCATGGGGTGGGACGATGCGGCTTGCGAGTTGATGTTGAACGCCAGCCCGATGCATGACATTGGCAAAATCGGTATTCCTGATCATATTTTGTTGAAACCGGGCAAGTTTGAACCGCATGAGTGGGAAATCATGAAAACGCACGCGACGATTGGCGCGGAATTGCTGGATGGGGATGATTCGCCGTTATTGTTGTTAGCGCGTGAAATCGCATTATCACATCACGAAAAATGGGATGGCAGCGGCTATCCGCAAGGGTTGGCGGGCGAGGCTATTCCGCTGGCGGGCCGGATTGTTGCGGTGGCGGATGTGTTTGATGCGCTGACTTCGGCGCGGCCTTACAAGAAGGCGTGGCCGGTAGAAGAGGCGATTGAACAGGTGATGGCAACCAACGGAACGCATTTTGATCCGGAAGTGATTCGCCACTTTCAACAGAATTTAGCGCAAATTTTGGCTATTCGAGAGCGCCATATTGAACCCGCATTGCATTGAATCCTTATTGCATTAGATAAATGGCGGCCGAATCCGAAAGAAGACATGATGAATTTTGATCGTAATGCGGGACTCAGTTTGGGTGCGAACCCTGCCGTGAATGGGGCAGCGCTATCGGCAAGCCGCCCTTTAGCGGGGCGGCCGTTGATTCATCTGCTGGTTGATGATGCTGAGCAGGCCGCTTTTTTAAGTCGTGTTTTAGAAGCGGATCATTACACGGTACAGATTTTTGTGGAATTTGAGGCGCTGCGTGCCGCTTATGAGGCGGGTGACTTGGCCGCAGCGATTGTGATTGACGTCAATGCAATTAACGTCAATGCAATTAACGCGGTTGTTGCACTGACTGATGGCAATATCCCCCTCATCCTTATTTCGCCCATTGATGATTTGCAGGCACGTTTGACGGCTTATCGTGCCGGTGTAACGCGCTATTTACACAAGCCGTTTGAGGGTGAGTATTTTTGCCACTTGCTCACCACGGTGATTGGACGCATACCGCAGCCCCCTTACCGTGTATTGCTGGTGGATGATGATGTTATGGTGCTGCAAGCGCATGAGCTGATTTTGCGTTACGCCGGCATGGAAGTGCGCAGCGTGGTTGATCCTCTCAAAACATTGGAAGTTTTGCAGAGCTTTAAGCCCGATGTCATTGTGCTTGATATGTATATGCCAGGGGCGAACGGGGATGAACTCGCTGCGGTGATTAAAGAGCATGAAGCTTATTCGCTCATTCCCATTCTGTTTTTATCTGTGGAAAGCGACCCGGATAAGCAGTTGTCTGCGCTTAATGTGGGGGGCGATGATTTTTTGCTCAAGCCGATTTCCCCTCGCCATTTAGTTTTGGCGGTAACCGCCCGCGCCCGTCGCTATCGACAACATGCCACCGTTATGCATCGGCTGAATGTGACTTTGTACGAGCGCAAACGCGAACACATGGCGCTGGAGCAACATGCGTTAGTGAGCATTGCCGACGCAGCCGGCAAAATTATCTACGCGAATGCGGCTTTTTGTGAAATTAGTGGTTATTCACGGGAAGAGTTGCTGGGTAAAGATCACAAAATTCTAAAGTCGCAGCAGCATTCTCGCGACTTTTACCGGGAGATGTGGCACACGCTGGCAGAAGGCAAAATTTGGCGTGGCGAGGTGTGTAATCGACGCAAGGATGGTGAGCTTTATTGGGTGTCGGCCACGATTACCCCCTTTCTTGATGACAAGGGTAAGGTTTACCAATATGTCTCGATTCGTACCGATATTACCGCCCTAAAACAAAGCCAAATGGCGCTTAAAATTGGCACCGAGCGTCTGCGCCGTGGCCAAATTTACGCCAACATCGGCACTTGGGATTGGAATGTTCAGAATGGTAACCTTTACTGGTCTGAGCGTATTGGTCCATTGTTTGGTTATCAGGAAGGCCAGTTAGAAACCAGTTATGACAATTTTCTCAAGGCGGTGCATCCGGAAGACCGTCAAGCCGTGATTGATGCGGTTACTCACTGTGTTGAAGACGATGAGCCATACGAAATTGAGCATCGTGTTGTCTGGCCAGATGGGCGTGTGCGCTGGTTGTTGGAACGCGGGGCGGTTATGCGTGATGAGCAGGGAAAACCCTTGCAGATGTTGGGGGTGGTTCAGGACGTAGATGACCGTAAGCAGGCCGAGTTGGCCTTGGCTGAACGTGAACGGCAATTGCGCGAAGCGCAAACTTTGGCGCGAATCGGCCACTGGAGTGCTGATTTACGCAGTGGTGAATTGAATTGGTCTGATGAAATCTACCGTATTTTTGGCTATCAGCCGGGCAGCTTTGCACCTAGTGTGGCGGCTTTCAATGAGGCCGTGCATCCAGATGATCGCGCCAAAATGCGGGCCAGTGAAAATCGGGCCGCAGAAACCGGGCTGCACGACGTTGTTCACCGTATCGTGCAACCGAATGGCAATGTGCGCTATGTGCATGAATTGGCTCGCGTTGAATTGGATGCCTCAGGAAAGATGATTCGCATGGTGGGGACGGTGCAGGACATTACTGAGCAGGTGGTGGCCGAACAGGAGTTGATTACGGCGCGCGAAACGGCTGAGCGCGCTAATCGCGCTAAATCGGATTTCCTTTCGAGTATGAGCCATGAATTGCGCACCCCGATGAATGCGATTATTGGCTTTGCCCAGATGCTGGAATATGACGGTAAGTTGGATAGCGACCAGCAGGATAATGTGCATGAGATCCTTAAGGCTAGCCGACATTTGCTGGACTTGATTAATGAGGTGTTGGATCTGGCCAAGATTGAATCTGGCCGGGTTGATCTGTCGTTGGAGCCGGTAGAAGTCGCCGGGCTGGCTGAGGAATGCCAACAATTGATCTTGCCGTTGGTGATGGAACGACACATTACGTTGACGTTGGAGGTTCCCGCCAACAGCGTGGTGCGTGCTGATCGCGTTCGCTTGAAGCAGGTGTTGCTCAATCTGCTCTCCAATGCGGTTAAATATAACCGTGAGAACGGTTGGATAAATTTAACGGTTCTTCCTGTGTTTGCGGGGCGGCAAAAAATCGCTGTCAGTGATAGTGGGATAGGGATTGCCGCGGATCGTTTGGCTGAAGTATTTCAACCGTTTAATCGGTTGGATGCGGAATTCAGCGAAATGGAGGGTACCGGTATTGGTCTGACCATCACGCAACGTTTGGTGGATTTAATGGGCGGTGATATTACTATTGAAAGTCAGCCGGGCTGCGGCTCCACTTTCACCATTGAGTTCCCGGTGGCTATGGGATTAAATGAAATA
>CAYWXO010000021.1:20477-25188 GCA_964462255.1 uncultured Thiobacillus sp.
GCAGAAGATGAGCGCGGAGCGTCGGCCGAAGCATTAAGCGTCTCTACTCGGGAATATCGCGTACTCTGTATTGATGATAATCCAGCCAATTTGAAATTGCTGGCGCAGATTCTTGGCATGCGTCGCTCGATTCGCTTGTTGACTGCGCATGCGCCAGATATTGGCATTGAGTTGGCTTTGGCGCATCGCCCTGATTTGATTTTGTTGGACATCAATATGCCGGGCATGGATGGTTATCAGGTGTTGGAAGTGTTTAAATCGGATGCGTATCTGAAAAATACGCCGGTGATTGCTGTCACTGCCAACGCCATGCCGCGGGATATTGAGCGCGGTATTGCGGCGGGTTTTATCGATTACGTGACCAAGCCGATTGATATTGAGCGTTTTTTACACAGTGTTGATGTGGCATTAGCTGCATCTGTTGATTCTTCTATCTTGGTATCTCAATCATGAAACAACCTCGAATTCTTGTCGTCGATGACGATCACCTTATGCTGACGCTGTTGATCGGGCTGTTACGAAAAGAGGGGTATTTGTATGTCGATAAGGCCAGCTTGGGCAAGGAAGCGATCACCAAATTCTTGCAAACGCGGCCAGAAGTTATTTTTCTGGATATCGAATTACCCGATTTCAATGGCATTGAAACGCTTAAGGCGATTCGTGAATACGGCACTGTTTGCCAAGTTGTCATGGTGACCGCAACAGCCACCGCGCAACTGGTGAAAGCGGCACGAGAGCTCGGAGCCAGTGGTTTTTTGGTTAAACCCGTCTCCGCGGCAAAAATTACCGGAGCGATCAAAATCTGCCTGGAGCGCGCGCTTCAGGAAGAAGGCTCGATTGAGTTTTTCAATATTGAGTGAGCGGCGCGGGGTGATTGAGTCGGTCAGTTGTCTTGAAACACCTGTTCCAGGCTGTTGGCATCCAGAATGCGATCGGTCCATGCTTCGAGTTGTTCCAACGTGGCAAGATTTAACCTGGTGTAGGTCGTTTCACTTAATGGCCCAAAACGTTTAGCGAGTAAGCGTTGCAAAATCTTGATGGCCTCTTCAATGCTACCTTCGATTTTGCCTTCAAGTTTTCCTTTCGCCTTACCTCTAATTTCACCTCGTATTTCACCTTGATGAAATTCACGTTCTTTGATGAGTCGTTCAACACTGGTTACGTAACGCACTTTCTTTTCTCCTTCAATTTTTTCAATTTCGAGTATCAATTTTTGGGCAAGGGTGTCGGGTAGAAACATCATCCAATCGATCACTGCAAACAAATCGAGGATGCGTTGTTTTGTCCATCCGCGATGATAAAACTGCCGAATCAGGCTGAGTTTGGCTTGATAGCGTGCTTCGGGGTCGTGTTTGGTGCCACGGGTGCGCAGATGCGCGGCCGTGACTAAAGCAAACGGGTTAACCTCCTTTTCCAGGTCGATATTTTGATTGGCGTAATCAATCAGTTTGACGATAGGAAATTCTAGCGTGTGCCGACAGCCAAGTATTTCAAAACCATAGCTATTTGGCCGCCAGTTTTTGTCCTCATCGGCCAGGATGGCCATGCTGGCGGTGGGAACACCGCAGCGATCATAGATTCGATAATTGTAGGTGAACATCCGTTGCGGGAAGGTGGCGTCACGCTGGCCTTGAATTTCTATGTGAATATACACCAACAGTGGGGCACCACTGAGTAATTTAACCTGCATGAGAGTATCGGCATAGCGCTTGCCGAGTTCGGCATCGCGCACAATTTGGCGTAACTCCGTGTTTTTGATTTCGTGGCCTTGTGCCCAGTCGATCTGTGCATGCGCTTGTGGAAAAAAGAAGGCCATGAATTCTGGAAAGGCATGTTCAAGAACTTCCTTCCAGGGATTGTCGTAATCGTCGTTGAGCGGGGTTTGCGACATTGGGGAGCCTAAAGCTTGCGCTGCCGCTGTTGCTGAGGCATCACGCGACCTCCGTTGCTGCGGCCGCCACGGCTGCCGGTATTCGATCAATCAAGCGCGGGTCGAACGGTTTCGGGATGATGTAATCGCGGCCAAATTCCAGCTTGTCGAGTTGATAAGCCACGAGCACTTCTTGCGGAACAGGTTCGCGGGCGAGGGCGGCTAAGGCACGCGCTGCGGCGATCATCATGGCTTGCGTGATGGCTTTGGCACGCGCGTCAAAAGTGCCTTTGAAGATGTACGGGAAGCCTAAAACATTGTTGACTTGATTCGGGTAATCCGAGCGGCCGGTGGCCATGAGGGCATCGTTGCGGGCGGCATGGACTTGTGCAGGCGAGATTTCTGGATCGGGATTCGCCATGGCGAACAGAATCGGATTGGCTGCCATGCTACGCACCATGTCTGCATCCACTAAATTAGGGCCAGAAACGCCGATGAATACATCGGCATCGATCATGGCTTCGGCCAAGCTGCGTTGTGGGGTGTCTTTGGCGAATTCCTGCTTGTGGCTGTTGAGGTCGCTACGGCCGCTGTGGATGACACCTTTGCTGTCCACTAGCGTCATGTTGGCTTTGTTGCCACCCATGGCAATCAGTAAGCGCATACACGATAAACCAGCGGCCCCCGCGCCTAAGCAGACCAATTTGATTTCATCCAGTTTTTTGCCTTGCACGTCAAGTGCATTAAGCAGGCCGGCGCACATGACAACGGCGGTGCCATGTTGGTCGTCGTGGAAAACGGGGATGTCGAGACGCGCTTTTAAAGCTTCTTCAATTTCAAAACAATGCGGCGCGGCGATGTCTTCCAGGTTGATGCCGCCGAACGTGGGCGAAATGTTGACCACGGTTTCGATGAAACTGGCGACGCTGGGGGCGGCGATTTCGATGTCGAACACGTCAATGCCGGCGAAGCGTTTGAACAGAATACCTTTGCCTTCCATGACCGGTTTGCTGGCCAGCGGGCCCAGATTGCCCAGACCGAGAATGGCGCTGCCGTCGGTAATGACCGCGACTAAGTTGCCTTTGTTGGTGTAACGGTAGGCGTTGGCCGGGTCTAGCGCGATTTGGCGCACCGGTTCGGCAACGCCAGGCGTGTAGGCGAGCGAAAGTTCATATTGCGTGGCGCAGGGTTTGGACGATTCGACGGAAATTTTTCCGGGGCGGGGGAACTCGTGGTAGTCCAATGCTTTTTGGTTCAAATCGTTCATGCTGTTCTCGTGTTGATGGGTGACAGGAATAATGAAAGGAGCGGGATGGCAAGATATTAGCGTGCGGCATTGCAAAAAAACAGACGAAGTGTTCAAGCGGCGGATTGGTTAATATTTGGTTTTTTTACCACTTCAGGGCTTCGCCATGCATAACCTTTTCGACACCCGTAAAACTTTCGACGCCGGCAATGGAAATTCCGGTGCTTATTATTCGCTACCGCAACTGGAACAGGCTGGCATAGGTGCGGTTTCCAGGTTGCCGGTGTCGATCCGCATTGTGCTGGAGTCGGTGCTGCGTAATTTTGATGGCGTCAAAATTACCGAACAGCATGTGCGCGAATTGGCCAATTGGCAGCCGAACGCAGCGCGCACCGAGGAAATCCCTTTTGTGGTGGCACGAATCTTGTTGCAAGACTTTACGGGCGTGCCGCTGCTGGCTGATTTGGCCGCAATGCGCTCTGCCGCCCAGCGCGCCGGTAAAGATGCCAGCAAAGTGGAGCCGCTGGCACCGGTGGAAATGGTGGTGGATCACTCTGTGCAGGTCGATGTATCGGGCCATCCGGATGCGCTGACGGAAAATATGAAAATTGAGTTTGAGCGCAATATCGAGCGTTACCAGTTTTTGAAATGGGGCATGCAGGCATTTGAAACCTTTAAGGTCGTGCCGCCTGGTGTCGGCATTGTGCATCAGGTCAACCTGGAGTATCTGGCGCGTGGTGTCATGGCAAAGGACGGCGTTTATTATCCCGATACGCTGGTCGGCACCGATTCGCACACCACCATGATCAACGGTTTGGGCGTGGTGGCCTGGGGAGTGGGCGGTATCGAAGCTGAAGCCGGCATGTTGGGTCAACCAGTGTATTTTTTGACGCCAGATGTGGTTGGCGTGCATTTAACCGGTCGCGCGGCAGCCGGTGTGACCGCCACCGATATCGTGCTGACCATTACCGAGATGCTGCGACGCGCCAAAGTGGTCGGCAAGTTCGTTGAGTTTTATGGCGAAGGGGCGGTGGCGTTGCCGGTTTACGACCGGGCCACCATCGCCAATATGGCACCGGAATATGGTGCGACCATGGGCTTCTTCCCGGTGGACGAGGCCACTTGCCAGTATTACCTCGCCACCGGGCGCAATGCCGACCAGGTCGCGGCCATGCGTGCTTATTATCAGGCGCAGAACCTGTTTGGCATGCCGGCGGCAGATAGCATTGAATACAGCCAAACGCTGACACTGGATCTCGGCAACGTCAAACCTTCCGTTGCCGGGCCGAAGCGGCCGCAAGATCGCATCAATTTGTATGCTTTGAAAGAAACCTTCGAAACCTTGTTTGAACTGCCAAAAGACCAAGGTGGTTACGGCAAGCCCGCAAGTGATTTGCCGGTTAAATACACCTGTGCCGATGGCAAGATGCAGCTCGGGCACGGCGATGTGGTTATTGCGGCGATTACCTCTTGTACCAATACCTCAAATCCGGGTGTGATGTTGGCGGCTGGCTTGCTGGCGAAGAAAGCGGTGGAAAAGGGCATGTTTATGCCGGCGCATGTAAAAACATCGATGGGGCCGGGCTCGCGCGCGG
>CAYWXO010000022.1:0-19524 GCA_964462255.1 uncultured Thiobacillus sp.
CGCTCATCAGCTATCCGCATTCAAAACAAATCCAAGCGTAATGCAGCAGCGAATGCGCGCCATCTGAAAGCCCAGCAAGCACATAGTCAGTAACGCAAAACAATGGCAACATGCCGTGAAGTCATAACGGAACCCATCCATGGATAGTTTTGCGCTCATTGGCGGATTTGCTGGCGGTGTCGGTCTGTTCCTGCTTGGCATGGGGCTAATGACCGATGGCCTCAAACTTGCCGCTGGCCCCGCACTGGAGCGCATCCTCGCACTATCGACGCGAACGCGGCTGCGAGGGCTGGCTTCTGGTGCGCTGGTTACAGTGGCGGTGCAATCATCTAGTGCGGTCACCGTGGCGACGATCGGTTTCATCAATGCCGGCCTGCTCTCGCTTGGTCAGGCGCTATGGGTGCTGTTCGGTGCCAATGTCGGCACGACAATGACCGGTTGGTTGGTCGCACTGGTCGGGATGAAATTCAAGATTGATGCTTTTGCCCTGCCGCTCATCGGCCTTGGCATGCTGCTCCGTCTCACCGGCGATAACACCCGACGCGGATCAGTCGGCATGGCACTGGCCGGCTTTGGAATCCTGTTCCTTGGCATCGACCTGCTCAAAGAAACCTTCTCCGGTGTTGCCGCCGATTTCACCCTACCGCAATGGCCCGGCCTGATGGGCGTTGTCGCCATGGTATTGGTTGGCATCCTCATGACTGTCCTGATGCAGGCCTCAGCGGCGGCATTGGTGATTGCCTTTTCCGCAGCGCAGAGTGGTTTGGTTAGCCTGGACGCGGCCGCCGCCGTCATCATCGGTGCCAACGTCGGCACCACAGTCACCGCGGTGCTGGCCGCCATCGGTGCCACCCCGAATGCCAAACGTGCCGCCGCCGCACACATTCTGTTCAACGTATTAACCGGTTCAGTCGCCCTACTGATTTTGCCTTGGCTGATGGATTCCCTGAGTTTCCTGCGCGAACTGCTCGGCCTTGACGCCGAGCCGGCGGCCACTCTTGCGCTATTTCACACCGCATTCAACCTGCTTGGCGTCCTGCTGATCTGGCCGTTGGCCGGCCGACTCACCACGTTTCTGCTGGCTCGATTCAAGAGCAGCGAGGAAGATGAAGCTCGACCGCGTTACCTCGACAAGACTGTGTTGGCCGTACCCGCGCTCGCCCTCAACGCGCTTGAGCGGGAATTGTGCCATCTCGGCACCATTGCGCTAGCGACGGTGCGCGACGCCTTTAATGCGGTGCCGCCCCAACTCGAAAGAAACCAACAGATCACCGATCGCCTTACCACGGCTATTGCCGATTTTATTGCTGAACTCAATCGCGGCGGTATGTCAGCCAACAGCGCGCAGCGTTTACCGCAATTACTGCGAGTTGCGCGCTATTACGAAGCCGCGGCGGAGCTGGCCACCGAGGCGGCAGCATCGTTGCGTGAAGCCAATGTTGTGACCACCCCTGAAACACCAACCATGGCCGATTTTCGGTCGCACGGTGAAACGCTTCTGGCACGCATTGACCCGGCAGCGCCGGGCAGCGAGCACGCTGACCGCAATGCCTTCGAAGCGGTTTATCAGCAACTCAAGGCCGAGTTGCTCGAAGCCGGTGCCGCGGCGCAACTGAGCGTACCCGCGATGGATGCCCGCCTGCGCGGCATCAGCGCACTGCGTCGTGCGGTCGAACAGGCCAGCAAGGCGGCCAATGCATTGGCGCTACCGCTGTCCTCCCAGTTTTCACCGCCATTGCCTTTACCATTGTCTTTACCATTATCCTCCCCTCATTCGCGCGATAAAGACCGCAAACACTCCGAGGTATCTTCTTGATGCTAACCGCCCTCCTCTTCCGTAGCCTATTGTTCGCCCTGCTTTGGTGGATTCTCAGCGAAGGCCGCCTCGATGGCTGGCTACTCGGCGCAGTGGCCGTTATCGCCGCCACTTGGAGCAGCCTAAAACTGTTGCCACCCAATAAAAAACCTGATAACCCCCTCCTCCGTATCTCAAGTATCGCCGCGCTGCTCGGCTTTTTCCGTTTTATCCATTATTTTCTCTGGCATTCCATTCGGGGCGGGCTGCAAGTGGCCGGGATGGCCTTGCGCGGCCGCAGCGCGTTACAACCCGGTCTGCTCGAAATCACGATAACGCTACCGCCTGGCGGACCGCGCCTGCTGCTGGTCAATAGTCTTGGTTTAATGCCGGGTACGCTTGGCGTTGATCTCTCCGGCACCACATTGCGCTTGCATGTACTCGACGAGCGCTTGCCGGTGGAGGCTGAAACGCTAGCTTTGCAAGCCGTGATCGCGCGTCTTTTCGGGAGTTCGTCATGAATACGCTCGCACTGGCCATCGCACTTTTCCTGCTCGCCAATCTGGTAGTTGCACTCATTGCCGCCGCACGCGGCCCCACACCGGCCGATCGCATGCTCATGGCGATGCTGTTTGGCACCACCGGCACCGCGGTGCTGGCCCTGCTGGCCGCCGCCGGGGATGACTCGCTGTTGCTTGCCTCGCTCGCCCTCGTTGACGTGGCGCTATTGCTGGCCCTGCTCGCCGCAATCGGCGGTATCGCTTTCGCCAAGCGGGCTTGGCATGCAGAGGAGAATGAGCATGATTGAATGGTTAAGCATGGCCCTGCTGATCATCGGCGCATTCTTCTTTTTCGCTGGCACAGTGGGTCTGCTGCGCTTTCCTGATGTTTACAGCCGCCTACATGCACTCACCAAAGCAGACAACCTCGGCCTAGGCTGTGTTCTGGCCGGACTTGCCCTGCACGCCGACAGCCTGGCGACCGCCCTGAAACTGCTGCTGATCTGGCCGCTGGTGTTGGCGGCAAGCGCCGGCGTCAGTTTCGCCATCGCGCGTCGCGCCCGTGCGCTCGGCATTCGCCCTTGGCAGAAGGATGCACCATGAACGTTATGAACGTTATGAACATTATCTTCGACCTGCTGCTTGCCCTGTCGCTGCTGTGGAGTGCCTGGCGCACATTGACCACACCCCGGCTCGACCGCGCCATCGTGCTGTTCATTGCTTTTGGCTTGCTGATGACGTTGGCTTGGGCGCGACTGTCCGCACCGGACATCGGGCTGGCCGAAGCGGCAATCGGTGCCGGCCTGACCGGTGCCCTCCTGCTTGATGCCTATGGAGCGCTGCGTCAGCGGCGAGAGAAACCATGAAAACAGAGACCACAAAAAACGTATCCATTAAAGACAAGACCCTCATTGCTGGCGTCGTTTCGCTTGCACTGGTTTTTGTTGTCGTGCTGGGAGCGGCCATGTTGGAACTGGGCCCGCCGGCGGTCGATTTGCGCGGCCCGGTGGCGGCACATTTAGCCGACAGCGGCGTCAGTCATCCGGTGACCGCTGTGCTGCTCAACTATCGTGGCTACGACACTCTGCTCGAAATTGCCGTGTTGCTGCTAGCGCTGCTGGCGATCCTGGCGGTGGTCGGTGATGCGAACGTTTCTTCAGCACCGCCCTCCTCCCCAGCGCCAGCGGCGCATCCCGTATTACAAACGCTGGCACGCTTGGCGGTGCCGTTAATGATTGTGGTCGCTGTCTATCTGCTTTGGGCTGGCGCATTTCGGCCGGGCGGTGCATTTCAGGCTGGTGCGGTGCTTGCCGCCGCCGCGGTGTTACTGCATCTAGTCGGATTGTTGCCGAGTTGGAACACACCGCGGCTGGCTTTACGCATCGGCCTAGTCGGCGGCTTCGTACTGTTTCTGGCGGTCGCCGCCGCACTGCTCTGGCAAGGTGCGCTACTGCAATACCCGCCAGACCTCGCGGGTGGACTCATTCTACTCATCGAAAGCGGCTTGACGATTTCACTGGCGCTGATCCTGGCCGGGCTATTCCTCTTCCTCTCACGCGCTGCGGCTGACTCATGACAACCGACATAACAACCGGCTTGCTATTCGCCCTCACCGGTGTTGCCCTGTTTACCTTAGGCGTGGTGGGCGTGATGCTGATCAAACCTCTGCTGCGCCGCATCCTCGCCTTCAACCTGATGGGCAGCGGTGCTTTCCTCGTGCTGGTTGGGCTAGCCCAGCGCACGCATGTGGCGGATCCCGTACCGCAAGCGATGGTGCTTACCGGCATCGTTGTTGCCGTCGCGGCCACGGCGCTAGCGCTAGCCCTGGTGCGCAAATTGCATGCGCTGACCGGGCAGCTTGAATTGCCGGAGGATCGTGAGAATGATTGATCCGCTGCTTAACGATTTGACAGGGTCCGTTGTGCTGATTCTGCTGATTTTGCTGCCGCTCGCCTGGGCCACATTCGCTTTCGTGCTCGGCCCCGGGCGGGGTGCCTGGCTGGCGATAGTGGGGCTGAGTACACAACTGTGGCTAGCGTTCAACCTTGCGCAGCAGGTCAGCGCGAGCGGGGCGGCGCTAATGAATTCCACGCTAACGAATCTCATAACGCATTCCGTCGGCGGCTGGGGCGCACCGCTGGGCATTGATCTCGCTGCGGATGGCCTTTCTGCTGCCATGCTGTTGCTCACGCAAAGCGTGGCGCTGCCGCTGGCCATTTATGCGCGGGCCTACTTCAAAGCAGATGACCCGGCCGGCCGCCACTTCTGGCCACTGGTCGGCTTCCTGATCGCTGGCCTGAATGCCTTATTTCTTTCCGCCGATCTGTTTAATATTTACGTCACCCTCGAACTGGTCGGGCTGGCCGCCGTTGGTCTTGTCGCCGCGGGTGGCGGTGCGCGCCAACTTGCCGCTGCCTTGCGTTACCTCTTTGCCACCTTGTTAGGCTCGGGGGCTTATCTGCTCGGCGTCGCACTGATCTATGCGGCTTACGGCACGGTATCAATCAGCACGCTGCAGCCACTCATCAGCGCCGATGCGCCGCTCCTGGTTTGGCTCGCTGGCGGCTTGATGGTGCTTGGCCTGATACTCAAAACCGCGCTATTTCCCTTCCATTTCTGGCTGCCGCCCGCGCATGGCAGTGCGCCGGCACCGGTGTCGGCGCTGCTCTCGGCGCTGGTGGTCAAAGCCTCGTTCTACCTGATTCTGCGGCTATGGCTGGGGCCGCTGCAAGCCATCTTGCCCGCCTTCGCCTGGGGAATGGCCCTGCTGGGTACCGGCGCAATCTTCTGGGGATCCTGGCGGGCTATCCGTGCCGTCAAGCTGAAGCAATTGATCGCCTATTCAACTGTGGCGCAACTGGGCTACTTATTCCTGATCTTCCCGCTGCTAGCCGAACACGGAGCACTGAAGGCCGGTGTCATGCAAGTTTTTGCCCACGGCCTTGCGAAAGCCGGCATGTTCGCCGCTGCCGGCGTGTTCATCAAGGCAACGGGACAGGATACGGTGGCCGGGCTAGCAGGTACGGTAGAACGACTGCCCATCACCCTATTCGCTTTCGGTTTGGCCGGCATGACCTTGATGGGCCTGCCGCCCTCGTCGGGTTTTCTCGCCAAATGGCAAATCATCGAAGCGGCGCTAGCGCAAGGCTATTGGATCATTGCCGTGGTGGTACTGGCGGGTGGCTTACTGGCAGCGGTGTATGTGTTCCGCGTGCTACGCCAAGCTTTCCTGCTGGTGCCGGCGGGCGCTGGCGCAGTCGCACCGGTACCGCGCACGCTGGAATGGACCGCCTTCGTGTTGGCCGCCGCCAGTGTCGTGCTCGGCCTGCGCGGCGTTGAATTAATGCAATTGCTAGGAGTCAGCCCATGACGGCTAACGAATGGTTACCGCTGGCGGTGCTGGCTTCTTCTCTATTACCTGGCCTGGTGATCTTCACTTTGCCGGAAGACTGGATTCGCGTTCGCACGACGCTGAACCTGTTTGGTGCCATCGCCAAGCTGGGGCTAATTTTTCTGTTGCTGGCTGGCGTTTACGCCGGTGAAACCTATGGTGTGCGCTTCGAAGTGCTACCCGGCCTTGACCTCGCCTTCAAGGCCGATGCGCTTGGGCTGCTGTTCATCACCCTGTCAGCCATTCTCTGGCTATTCACCACGCTTTATGCCATTGGCTACCTCGAAGGCGCACCGCACCGCAGCCGTTTCTTCGGCTTTTTCAGTCTCTGCGTCACCGCCACCATGGGCATCGCCATGGCGGCCAACTTGTTTACCTTCTTCGTCTTCTATGAATTGCTGACACTTTCCACCTTCCCCTTAGTGGTGCATCGTGGCACCGACAAGGCAATGAAGGGCGGCACAATCTACCTTGCTTACACGCTGGTTGGTGGCACCGCGCTGCTGACTGGTATTGTCTGGTTGCATCACCTGTTAGGCCATACTGAATTCGCCCATGCCGGAATCACCGCTGCGCTCGGCAGCGAACATGCCGGCGCGTTGCAGATCATCTTTCTATTACTGATTGCCGGCGTTGGCGTTAAAGCCGCCATCGTGCCGCTGCACGGCTGGCTGCCACAAGCCATGGTCGCACCGGCCCCGGTCTCTGCATTGCTACACGCCGTCGCCGTAGTCAAAGCAGGCGCATTCGGCATCGTTCGCATCGTTTACGAGGTGTATGGTGTCGAATTCGCGCAATCGCTTAACCTGCTACTGCCCTTGGCGATTTTTGCCGCCATCACCATTCTCTGGGGCAGTTTACTTGCGCTATTTCAGGATGACTTGAAGAAACGGCTGGCGTATTCCACCGTCAGTCAAGTGTCCTACATCACGCTTGGCATCGCGCTATTCGGCCCCATCGGCACTATCGGTGGACTGGTGCATCTGGTGCATCAAGGCATCATGAAAATTACACTGTTCTTCTGTGCGGGAAATTATGCAGAAACCTTGGGCATCCACAAAGTAAGCGAGATGGAAGGAGTCGGCCGGCGCATGCCGCTCACCACGCTGGCCTTCTCCATCGGCGCGCTCGGCATGATGGGTGCGCCACTCACCGCCGGTGCCGTCAGCAAAGCGTGGCTGACCGACGGCGCAACGGCAGCCGGCATGGAATGGGCAATCTGGGTGTTGTGGACTTCAAGCCTGTTGAATGCCGCCTACTTCCTGCCCATCCTTTGGCGGGCATGGTTGCGGCCGGCACCCACCGTTTGGCCGGAAGAACATATTGCACGACGGGGCTGGCGTGAAACAACATTGCTGCTGTTACTGCCACCCTTGGTGACGGCGATGGCGACGCTAGCCGCTGGCATCTTCGCCGACGCCAAAGTCACGCCGCTGGCTTGGGCCCGCTTAATTGCAGAGCGCGAGTACGTAGAAGTACACCCTATTGAAGTGCCTCCCGTGGAAGCACTAACGCCCTGAAGCGAGGCCGTTAGAAATCGCCGTGCTGCCACATCTCAGGCGCAAAGCGCACCACTTGATTACGGCCATGTTCTTTCGCGTAATAAAGCGCCACATCGGCGAACTTGATGGTCTGCCAGAACCCATCCGTATCATTGGGAAACTCGGCAACGCCGATGGATATAGTTTTCTGGATCACCGTACCGCTGACGGTGACCTTCATCTTCTCAATGGCTAGACGAATTTTTTCGGCTACCAGCATGGCATCGCCTGGCGCAACATCAAGCAATAGCACGAGAAACTCTTCGCCGCCGAAGCGGATGACGATATCCGAATCGCGCACCATATTCTTCAGGATGACCGAGGTTTCCACCAAAATTTGGTCACCAACATCGTGGCCATAGGTATCGTTAACCTGCTTGAAGTAGTCAATATCACACACCAGCAAACCAATTTGCGTCTTACGGCGTAAGACACCACTGATAATTTGCTTGGTATGTTCCTGCAGAAAACGCCGGTTGTAGAGCCCAGTCATCGGGTCCACCATGGCGGAATCGCGCAAAGTCTGCATTAAGCGTTTGGCCTCAATCACCGACAGAGACTGATTCATGTAAGTCTCAGCATTAAACAGCTTCTGCGGTGCCGCACTATCCAGCATGGCACCACGCGCATCGGTGGGGAAGCGCAGTTGCACGACGCCACCGGTGTTGCCGCCAGCCATCAGCGGAATGCAGACATGGCCCACGCCCGCTTCGGCGACAAAACGACGACAGATGCCAGGGAACTCAAACGACGAGACATTGTGCCCGGTCTTGACGGCGCGGCACTGGCTGCAATCGGTCAGAATCTCGACATCGCAATGCATTACCGTATCGCCGACCAACGGCGGATAGGCGACACGCATTTCCTTCTTCTGCGCACTAACGTCGTAGATGGTGTACTGGCCAATACCTAGCTCACTTTCGAACACTTCGCCGAGACGCCGGTACACATCATCCAGCGAGGCATCTTCCTCAATTACTTTCTTGTAAATCGTCATGCCATAAACGTTATCGACGAGGGCATTAAATTTTTTCGAAAGCGTGCCAATCTCGTCTTGCGATTTAATTGAGACTTTTTTCGCCAGATTGATATCGCCGGTGCTTAGCGAATCGATCTGCTGGATGATCGCCGCGATTGGCTGCTGGAAGGCGACGATGATCCAGCGCACAAAGAAGATCAGCAGGGTCGATGCGATCAGCAAGACAACGATAATCGCGTTAATCGAATACTGGATAATCTCGTAGATTTCACTATTGATAGCAGCGTATTCCTCGGCCACGCTCTTGGCATGCTGAGTGGCGAGTGCACTAGCCTCGGCCACGCGCGCCTTGACACCGTCGAGGGCCATACTGGTCGCATCACCATCCTCCCCATTACTGAAATTACTCGATCTAGCTGATTTGCGCTTGGCGGCAATAAAGCCATCCAGCGACTGGTCGATGCGATCCGTGACCGCAATGATGCCTTGCAGGTACTGAATGCCGCCCGCATTGGTACGGTCGAGCGAACGGACGAAATTCTCCATGAAGGTGCTCGCAGCGGTGGTTTGCCGCAAACTGAGCTCGGCATTGACGGAACGAATCGCCTTGATATGGTCGCGCGCCGACTGGATCGCTGAAAATTCGCCGGCGGCATCCGCTTGCAGAACGACTTGCAGATCTCGCTCAAGATTTTGTAAATGCGCCAACACGGCACCGGCCGCCCGATCATGCGGCATGATCCGTTCAGCCACCTGATGATATTTGTATTGAATAGCGGTCAACGAAAAAACCGTAACGACGGCCATGGAGCCAAACCAGAACAGCGTGCCAACAGTCAGCAAGAGAAATTTCTGCTTGATGGGCAAATCAACAAACATCAACAGGCGCAGGCCGCGCTTAAGCCAGTGGGTCGCCAATACGATCGGGGAGTTGCCAAATAGCCGCGATGGTGCGGCTGTTTCAGGCGGGTTGGGGTGAGGGCTGGAGTGTGGGTCGGGGTGTGGGTCGGGGTGCATAACAAGGCCTTATCTTAGGTACATTAACTTCAATTATTGCCGTACAAAATTTTACAGAAGCGCTGATAAACGGCGCATAGTGCCACGTTCAGCAGCGTGACTCCAGCCGCTAGGACAATAATACCTACGGTTGAATAAAACACGGATGCAACAACTGGCTGCGTATCAAAGCGGCAAATAGAGCGCAGCTCCATAGCACACCCATGAAGCACGTTGACTAACTCGCTCCGCTCAGAGATCACCACAATGGAGCAATTGCCGGCAATGACGACGACCACTTGCATGGGGAACGCCCCATCAGGTAGCGCCGAGGCGGTAAATGACATGCTAACGGCATCAAATTGCAGCCAACTTGGCAAGGATTCACGTCAAAGGCGGAGAATCAAGCGGCGGCGGGGTAGAAAGGTGGGTAGAGGAGAAGATACAAAACAAAAAAGCGCCGTTAGGCGCTTTTTTGTTTTGTTGTTGGCGGAGTGGACGGGACTCGAACCCGCGACCCCCGGCGTGACAGGCCGGTATTCTAACCAACTGAACTACCACTCCAGTTTTTACTACTTTTTCCTCAACCGTTTCTTTCGTTGCGGTCAGAAAGTGGGAGAATTATAGGCATGACTTTCAAAAGCCGCAAGTGAAAAATTAGATTTTTTTGCGATTTTTTTCAAAATTCCGCTGTATGGCTCGCTGTATTGCTTTATCGATGCGCTGAAATCGTGCCACCGCTCAAGAGCGCTTTCTTCAAATTGCGCTGAATTGGACGCTCTCCCAACCATATCTTAAGCACACTGCGATTAAAGGCTGCGCCGGGCACCATGCCGAGGAAGCGCCGATTCAGCCACACCTCCGTCCCCTTGCCGGGCAAATAATCCATTTCCACGACGCTCCCTTTCGGCACGGTACGCAAAGCACGAATCATGGCGATGAACTCATCAAGCGGTGCCTGAATTGCGGCCAGTTCATCGTGCGTATTATTGTCATCCAGGCCATCCAGCAAAAACTCGATATCCCGCTCGGCCACCACATCGCGCAGCAAAGTAATACGAACCCGACGCGGCATCTCCGGCCGCAACACCGCATTCGCCTGCGTCAATTTTTGCGGCAAAAAAAGCGCCACTTCATAGAAATCAAAAAACAAAAAATTTCGAATACCGATACCGTTCAGAACAAACTCATCGGGTGGCGCGACCTGCAATGCACTCTGCGGCTGCTCAAATCCAGCCCGTTGATCAGCTGAAACGGGTGCCAACTGCAGCGCACCAACCAGGCCAATCACGCCCAACCGACAGATCCAACGGACAACAGACAGCGTACTTTTATCCATAACTACCCCAGATTAATTAACCCAAATAAACTAGGCAAAATTATTACGCAAAGCCTGATGCGCCATCCGGCGGCGCAAATAAGCAATTTGAGTTTGCAACGACAATTCTTTCGGACAAACATCTTGGCAAGCGAGCAGGCTCATACAGCCGAAAACGCCGCTATCATCGCCGATCAAGGCAAAAAAATCGGCATCTGAGCGTGTATCGCGGGGATCCAATTGGAAGCGCGCGATCTTGTTCAAACCGACTGCGCCAACAAAATCGCTGCGCATTTGCACCGTTGCACAACCGGCAATACAACAACCACATTCGATACAGCGATCCAATTCATAAATCGCCTCGGCCAACGCCGGCTCCATGCGCGGTTCCAGCGCATCAAGATCAGGCGCATCTTGCTGATGTATCCAAGCCTGCAAACGCTCACTCATACCCCGCATCCATTTGCCGGTATCAACGGAAAGATCGGCGATCAGCTCAAACCCCGGCAACGGCAACAACTGAATCTCCGCCGGCAACTGCGCGGTCAGGGTGCGACACGCCAAGCCAGGCCGACCATTAATCAGCATGGCGCAGGAACCACAAATACCCGCGCGACAGACAAAATCAAAATTCAAACTCGGGTCCAGCGTTTCACGGATACGGGTCAAGGCTATGAACAATGTCATGCCGGGTGATTCTTGCAAGGTATAAGACGCTAAAAACGGCGCGTGCGCTCCATTGTTCGGGTTGTGACGCAAAACAGTCAACACAAGGCTACGCACTTTCATGGCAAACGCTCCTTCAGAGTAAACGTTCATTGCGCGCCCGATAACGCTTCGGTAATAACTGTTGATAAGACATTAAAGCCGATTGACGGGCATACCGATCCAATTTGGCCTGCTGCATTTCATCCACTTCAAGTTGCCGCAAGGCGCTATCAGGATGCACAACCGTATTATTGACGCCATACCCCCGAAAACCAGGCGGTAACTCCATGTGCATCACATCCAGCATTTCGTAATCCAGGCTGGGTAAAGTCTCACCTTCGCGCCAATAAGACAGCGTGCGATTCAACCAATCACGATCATTTCGCGCCGGATAATCCTCGCGATAATGCGCACCACGACTTTCTGTGCGCTGCAACGCCCCCATTGCCACGGTGAGTGCCACTTTCAACATGCGCGGCAAACGATAAGCCAGCACCAGCTCCGGATTGGCGGCAAGAGTGGCCGCGCGCACCGCCACCTTGCGGCTGCGCTGCAACAATTCGGCCAATTCTGCCACTGCATCTTGTAGGTCTGCACCATTGCGGAATAAACCCACCTTCTCCATCATGATTTGCTCCATCCGCGTTCGCAAGGCCACCGCATTTTCAGTGCCGGCACGCTGCTGAAAATCCGACAAAGCCGCCCGTTCGCGTGCGACAAACTCGCGTGCCAACGCCGGTGAAAAACTCAGCTGCCCCGCAGGCGACGCGCAATAATCAGCCACGTATTCACCTAACAACATGCCGGCCACCACCGTTTCGGCTACCGAATTGCCGCCTAACCGATTAAAACCGTGCATATCCCAGCAAGCGGCTTCACCACAGGAAAATAAGCCAGATAACCACGGCGATTCACCACGATAATCAGTACGAATTCCACCCATAGAATAATGCTGCGTCGGCCGCACCGGAATCAACGCTTTCGCTGGATCAATGCCGAGAAAATAATGGCAAATGTCTTTCACTTCGCGCAAATTGATATCAATATGCGCTGCCCCCAGGTTGCGTATATCCAACCAAAGGTGCTCACCGTAAGCCGAAGACACGCCTTTACCTGCCCGAATATGCTCGGCCATGCGACGCGACACCACATCACGCGAGGCGAGCTCCTTCTTCTCCGGCTCGTAATCCGGCATAAAACGATGTGCATCTTTATCGAGCAATAATCCACCATCGCCGCGGCACCCTTCGGTCACCAAAATGCCCGCCGGTACAATTGCTGTCGGATGAAACTGCACCGCCTCCATATTACCTAGACGGGCGACACCCGTTTCTAACGCTAAGGCAGCGCCCATACCTTCATTAATTAAAGCATTGGTTGAAACACCCCAAATACGGCCATAACCGCCCGTCGCCAACACCGTTGCGGTGGCAAGATAAGCGCTCAGTTCACCGCTGATCAGGTCGCGCACCACCGCGCCTTGACACTGTTGACCATCATGAATCAACGCTAAGGCTTCTTTCCGCTCATGCACAGGAATGGCTTCGGCAATCGCCTGATCACTTACCGTATAAAGCATGGCGTGGCCGGTGCCATCTGACGTAAAACAGGTGCGCCATTTGCGTGTTCCACCAAAATCACGCGCGGTAATCAAACCGTGTGCAGCCTCTTTTTCCGTCAAAGTAACGCGCTGGCCATTAATGATGACGCTGCGATCACCCTGCTGCACCCGATTCCAGGCGACGCCCCAGGCGGCCAATTCACGCACCGCCTTCGGTGCCATATGGGTAAACATGCGCACTACCCGCTGATCACAGCCCCAATCGGAACCGCGCACCGTGTCGTCAAAATGCACATCTTCGTTATCGCCTTCGCCTTTACCGCTATTGGCTAGACTGGCCTGCATGCCGCCTTGCGCCGCCACCGAATGCGAACGCTTCGCCGGCACCAGCGATACAATTAATGTTTCTAAACCGCGCCTTTTTACGCCAATTGCCGTGCGTAAACCGGCTAGTCCACCGCCGACAACCAAAACATCAGTGTAAATTATTTTCATGATTTAACGGATAGCTCAGCCGGCAAGTAGCGCTCACCGGCAAAGGGCGCATGTTCAATACCTAATTGGATATATGCGGCCAAAGTCACCAAACCTAGTACCAGGAAAAACAGCGTCAACGCCCATTTCAAGCGTTTTAAACGCAGTCGCGCGCTAACCGGATCAGCAAAATCGCCCCATTTCACCGCCAAACGATACAAGCCAACGCTGGCATGTATTTCAACTAAAAAAAGTAAAACCAAGTACAGCGGCCACATCGCGCCAGTCCAGACACGATCAGCCGATGCATACGGGCCAATCAACTCCGGGTGCATCATCAAACCATATAGATGTACCGGTGCCAGTAAAATCAGGCCAAACCCGGTAACCACTTGCACTAACCAGAGTGTCGTATCTTGATGCCGCATTGCACGCAAATGCCGCCAAAATACGCGATATTGTCGCCATTGCGCGGGAAACTTGCGTAACGCCAGCCAAGCATGCAAAACAAACAAAGCAAAAATAGCAGCGACCAATAACGACACCAACCAAGGCAAACTCCGCCCGAAGAAGTAATAGCCTTCGAAGAAACGCGCCAGCCGCCACATCGCCTCGTTGCCCAGCAAAATGGAAGCAACAAAAAATAAGTGCAACCACATGAAAAGACCAAGCAGCAGGCCGCTCACACTTTGCAATAGATCCAGTCGTGCCGGCCATACACCGGGTTTTAATAGAGTCATAACCACGCGATTTTAAACCTGGAATACACCTAGCCTACCCGTTTGACGCGATTCCACGCCGCATACAGGGCCGGTAAAAACAGCATGGTAAGTAAGGTGGCCACAATCAGGCCGCCCATGATGCTCACCGCCATCGGGCCAAAGAAGGCATCGCGAGACAGCGGAATCATGGCTAATACGGCCGCCGAAGCGGTCAAGACTATCGGGCGGAAGCGGCGAACGGCCGAGCCGACGATTGCCTCCCACTCGCTCTTGCCGGCGGCAATATCCTGATCAATCTGATCAATGAGAATCACCGAATTACGCATAATCATGCCCAGCATGGCAATCACACCCAATAAAGACATAAAGCCAAACGGCTTATCAAACAACAGTAGAAAGGCCGCAACACCAATAATGCCTAGGGGCGCAGTCAATAACACCATGATAACGCGGGAAAAATTCTGCAATTGCAGCATTAACACCGTCAGCACCGCGGCAAGAAACAACGGCACACCAACAAATACCGAGCGCTGTCCCTTACCCGACTCTTCTACCGAGCCACCAGCTTCCAGCGTAATACCGGCAGGCAATTGCGCACGAATCGGCTCCAATTGCGGCAATATTTGCCCGGTAACGGTAGCAGCTTCAAATTTTTCACCATAGACATTGGCGCGCACCGTAATGGTGGGAATACGATTTCGCCGCCAAATCATGCCAGCTTCAAATGCCTGCTCAATCTGCGCAATCTGACCGAGTGGCACACTTTTGCCAGCGCGCGTGCTGATGGCCAAATCAGCCAACTGCGCTAAATGCTGACGTTCCTGCGTATCGCCACGCAACACCACATCAATACTGCGGTCTGCCTCGCGATAAGTCGTCACGGCATAGCCATTCACTGCAGCATTGACAAACTGCGCCAACTCCTGACTGCTGATACCCAATAATCGCGCTTTATCCTGATCAATCTTAATGCGCACAATTTTGGATTGTTCATCCCAATCAAACTGCACATTTGAGATGTACGGATTTTGCCGCACCACGTCCGCAACTTTGTGCGCCCACACACGTAACGCCGGCACATCTTCCCCACTTAAGCGAAATTGCACCGGAAAACCAACCGGTGGCCCGTTTTCAATGCGGAACACCGCCCCGCGCAGCCCTTGGAAATCTTCTGCAAAACGCTTGATTAACCGCGCACGCACCGCTTCCCGCGCCGCAACATCGCGCGTCATCAAAATGAACTGACTGAAATTGGCCGCCGGTAACTGTTGATCCAAACTGAGGTAAAAACGCGGCGCACCTGAACCGACATAAGCGGTGAAATACTCAATGTCTTTATCCTGCTGCAAGAGCGCTTCCATTTTGCGCACCTCAGCCTCCACCGCTTTGAGCGAAGCGCCTTGTGGCAATCGCAAATCAACGATTAACTCTGTCCGGACGGAAGAAGGAAAAAACTGCTTCTGCACCATTTTCATGCCGTTTACCGCCAGCAGGAATAGCGCCAACGTAGCAATAATCACGATCCAACGATACTGAATACAGCCATCCACCAAGCGACGTAATCCACGGTAGAACACCGTCTCATAAGGGTTATGCAGCACTAGCGGAGGCTCTGCAGTGTTCATTGGTGTATTCACTGAGATGGGCTCCGGGCTGCGCTGCCACGGCAACCAACGCCGCCGCGGCGCGTGTGGATCTGGTAACAACTTAAAGCCTAGGTAGGGCACCACCAGCACGGCCGCCACCCAAGACAGCAATAAGGCACTGGCATTGACCGAAAAGAAGGCAAAAGCGTATTCGCCGACAGCGGATTGCGCCGTTGCAATCGGCAAAAATCCGGCCACGGTCACCAACGTTCCGGTCAACATCGGGCCAGCCGTGCTGACATAGGCAAAAGAAGCCGCACGCTGACGTTCCCAACCCTGCTCCATTTTCACCCACATCATTTCTACGGCAATAATGGCATCGTCCACCAGCAAGCCTAGCGCCAAAATCAAAGCGCCCAGCGACACCTTGTGCAAGCCGGTATTCGTTTGCCACATGACAAAAAACGTTACCGCCAACACCAACGGAATGGTCAACGCCACCACCAAACCAGGGCGAAACCCCAAACTCAGAAAGCTGACCAGCATAACAATGGCCACCGCCTCAGCTAATGAGTGCACAAAAGCACGAATTGAACGTTGCACGACAATAGGTTGATTCGCCACCTGATTAAGCTCGACACCTAACGGTAACCCTTGTTGTAAGGTACTGACTTTTGCAACCAGATTTTCACCCAATTGAATAATGTCACCCCCCTTGGCCATACTAACGCCTATGCCGATGGCCGGCTGCCCCATAAAACGCACCGTCGGTGCCGGCGGATCGACATAACCGCGCGTTACTGTGGCGATATCACCAATGCGCACACTGCGCCCGCCAACACGAAGCACCGTGTCTCGCACGGCAGCCACCGTGTTAAACGGGCCGCTGGCGCGCAGATAAATCCGCTCTTGCCCGGTCTCAAAAAAACCGCTCTGCACCAACGCGTTCTGTTGCGCCAGCGCCTGCGCGATGCTATTCAAATCAAGCCCCAATGCCGCTAGGCGCGCATTGGCAATGTCAATATGAATACGCTCATCCTGCACACCATAGAGTTCGACCTTGGCGACATCCTTCACTTTTAATAATTGGTCACGCATGTTATCAGCGTAATCTTTAAGCTGAGCATAACTCAATCCCGGCCCGGTCAACGCGTAAATGTTGCCAAACACATCACCAAATTCATCATTAAAAAATGGCCCTTGCACGCCGGCAGGCAAGGTGTGTCGCATATCACCAACTTTCTTGCGCACCTGATAAAACACATTAGCCATTTCGGAGGGGGGCGTGTTATCCCGTGTGACAAACAGCACCGTCGATTCACCCGGCCGTGAAAAGCTGGTGACCCGATCAATGTACGGTACTTCTTGCAGTTTCTTCTCAATTCGATCGGTAACCTGCGCAGCCACTTCCTCGGCGGAAGCACCGGGCCAATTGACGCGCACCAGCATAATTTTGAAGGTAAACGCCGGATCTTCCGACTGACCCAGTTGCCGATAGCCATAAATCCCTAATACGGCCAGCAAAACCATGAAATAACCGACCAGCGCGCGATGCCGCAATGCCCATTCAGACAGATTAAAGCCAGTCATAAATTACTTTCCCGCCGTCTGAAAAGGCTGCGGCCGCACGACTTGTTCTGGCAACAATTTATGCGCGCCAATAACCACCACCGATTCACCTAGCTTGACACCGGCAGTTAAAATAGCCACTTCATCTTGATAAGTAGCCACTTGCACCGACCGCCGCTGTACCTTACTGACGCCAGCGTCTTGCCGCACCACCCAAACTTCAGCACCTTGACCGCGATCAATCACTGCAGATAATGGCAGCTGTATCCCTGCTGCTTGTGATGCAGGCATCGCCACCTGCACCGTCATACCCAGTTGCAAGCTTGTATGTTGCAACTCTGCTGCACGCTCCAACAAACGAATACGCGCCGCATAAGTCCGCGTCGCCGGGTCCGCTGCCGGTGCCAGTTCGCGCAACTGACCGCGCAACTTGAGCGACGGCTGCGCCCACACACTAATCTGCACAGAAGAGGCCGCCTTCAATTCGCCTAACCGCCCTTCCGGCACATAGATAAGCACTTCCTTTTCAGCTGTTCGCGCCACCCGTACAATCGCTTGCCCGGGGGCAACTACTTGGCCTGCTTCGGCAAAAACTGCCGTAATAACTCCACCTCCACCGCCACCCTCCTGCCCCAGTCGCAACTCGCCATAATTGGCCTGATTACGACTCACCGCCAATTGCGCGCGCACCTGCTCCAAACGGGCCGAAGCCGCCTTATGCAGCGTTGTTTTCGCATCCAACAACGCCAAACTGACAAATTTCTGCGCGGCCAAGGCGGCATAACGATCCACTTCAGCTTGCGCCAGCGCCAAATCACTTTCAGCCGCCCGCTCTTGCGCCCGCACGGCAGCGACATTCAACTGCAAATCAGCCGGATCAAGTTGGGCCAGCAATGCCCCCGGTGCAACCGTCGTACCAACATCCACCGAGCGTGACAGCATTTTGCCGCCGACACGAAATGCCAAATCAGTTTCGTGCCGCGCCCGCACTTCCCCGGCATAAATCGTCCAACCCGCCTCCGCCGGTGCAGCCGCCTGCACCAAAACACTCGGCGGCGGCACTGGCACAACCGGTGTCTCCTCACGACAAGCCGCTAACATACTCATCACACTCATCCCCAACAACACGACCCAGCCCGGCTTCAACATGAAAAAAACACCTATAGATCCTTGGAAAAAACCTGGAAAAACCAAGCAAAAAACATCATTTATTGATTTTGCCAACCTAACTCTTGCCTTATTTGTTCCAGTATCAATGCAGCGGCAGCGTAATCCAATTGACCAATCGCATGCATGAGCGCGTTCGCCTGCTTGCTATCCACCTGCCCGGCCAGTGCGCTCGACAATTGCGCTTTGCAATCTTGCGTCAACAAGGTGGAATCGGAAAGTTTCTCAGCCAGTTTTTGCAATAATTCTCGCAACTGTGCCGGCGCGACCACATCGGCTTGCACGGTCAGTTCATCCTGTAACAACGCGGGTAACCGGTGCAAACATAAGTGCAAACATGTACGTAATGCATGTTTAAATTGCATCTGTAAGGTGCATTGCTGCCCACGCAGCTCGCTTTCAAAACGTTGGCTAATTTCATCCAGTTCATGCGCACCAATACTGCCCGCGAGCCCCTTAATGGTGTGAACTAAACGACGCGCATCCTGCCATTGCTCGGCGGCAAGGTAAGCGTCCAACTTCGCTTCCGCATCGGCGAAATCTTGATAAAAACTCTGCATAATAGTGCGTAGTAACCCCCAATCATTGCCTAATTTTTCTGCCGCCTCGGCAACGGCCAGCTTACTTTCCACTAGCTTACTTTCCTCTAAGTTAGCTTGCGCTAAAGCACGTTCCACTGCCCACACGCGCACGCTAAAACTAAAAGTAGAACCCACCCCAGTCTGCGTATCGACCTTGATGCTTCCCCCCATCATTTCAACCAGATGTTTACAAATTGCCAACCCTAAGCCAGTGCCGCCATACTTGCGCGTGGTAGAAGAATCTGCCTGGCTAAAGGCCTGAAACAAACGCTCAGTTTGCGCTGGCGTCATCCCAATGCCGCTATCACGCACACTAAAAGTCAGCTCAATCTCATCCCCACAGACCTGATGACGCACACCGATGACAATTTCACCCGCATCAGTAAATTTAAGCGCATTACCGACTAAGTTGTTAAGCACCTGCAACAAACGCAACGGATCTCCGCGCAACAAATTCGGTACATCAGGTGCAACATCGAAGGAAAACGCCAATCCCTTCGCTTCCGCCCCCAGTGAAAACAGGCTAGCCAAATTATCAAGTAACTCATCTAATCGAAACTCTATTTTCTCAATCTCCAAATGGCCGGCTTCAATCTTGGAATAATCCAGCACATCATTCAAAATACCCAATAATGC
>CAYWXO010000022.1:19534-23631 GCA_964462255.1 uncultured Thiobacillus sp.
TATCCAACAACAACTGCGATAACCCAATCACCGCATTCATCGGTGTGCGGATTTCATGGCTCATATTGGCGAGAAAATCGCTTTTCGCCTGACTCGCCGCTTCAACCGATTTCATCGCCACCGACAGTGCTTCCGTCCGTTCAGTTACTTGCGTCTCTAAACCGCAGGTCAATTCTGCAAGGCGCGAACTCATTTCATTAAAACTACTCCCCAGTTGCCGAAATTCACGCGGACCTTCAATACCACTGACTTGCACCCCGACCTCTCCACGCGCCAAACGGTGCGTCCCCTCAATCAAACGGCGCATAGCACGTAGTAAAACAGTACTAAATCGCCAGGCCAATAAAGTGGTCACCATCAGCACAAGCACTAATCCGGTATAAGTCATGCGACGCAGATTTTCCACGGGTGCCAAGGCTTCAGTAGCATCCATCTTGACGACCATACCCCATTGCAAAGCGGACAAATGACGCCAAGCCGCAACAACCTCAATTTGCTTGTAGTCAAAGGTAATACCCTTGCCAGGCTGACCTAATAACGCCTGCCGCATCGGTGCAGCCGCCACCGCCAAATTAACTTGATGTTTAAACGCCGCGTCAGGAACATGACGTAAAGGCCCGGTGTATAACACCTTGTCACCCACACGCGAAGCCAAGACGGTTTCACCGGTTAAGCCCAAGCCAGTGCGGTCTGCAACCACTTTTTGCAATTGCTGGGCATTAAGCTGCAAAGCAATGGCACCTACTAATCTATTATTCTTAAGCAGTGGCGCAACGAGGAATGATGACGGCTTGTCGTTCGAAGGGGCGTAACGCTGAAACTGCGTCAAACTGGTATAAAAATAATCCTGACTCAGCCGAAAACCATGCGCCAAATTAGAATCTCGCAAAGGCCCGCTCAACAAATTACTGCCCTGATCCGCCTCCCCTTTCGCTGATAACAATACATTTCCCTCAGCGTCTATAAGTAACATATCGTAGTAGCGATCATTCCGGCTTTGCGCCAGTAAAAACGGGAAAAGCCTAGCTGATATTGCTTGATAAGCCGGACTATCATATCCATCGCGATGCCAACTTTCACTCAATTGCACTAATCCATTGACCAAAAAATCATTGGTCGCTTCCTGACGAATATCATCGTAGCGCTGACTGATGTAAGCGTGAATCTGCTCGACTTTCTTATCCGCCATATCCTCTATCCGCTCAGTCATGCTGACCCGCATCGACTCCTCATAAGCAGAGAGAATATATTGACTGATTCCCACCAAGGGCAGCATGACCAAACTAACGAATCCCAGCATCAACCACGCATTCAGCGGCAAGCCAGATAAACCCTGCTTGTTTGCGTTATTTAAATTCATGGTTAATCAGGTTGAATTTGGGTGGCTACCGTATTAACTATACGAAGCCATTCTTCCCGCGTGCGATAGATGGGAAAGGGTTCCGGCCGAAGCGTTTCCCCCAAATCAAACACAATCTCGAAGCCGCCCTGCGCACGCGATTTACCAATGCGCACTGGCTTCCAAAGATGACGAGAAGTGGCATCAACCGCCAACACGCCAGACGGTGCCTGCACGGTTTGACGCGTAATCGCTAAATTCACCACGTCCAATTGGGCACTGCCCGCCGCTGTGACAGCCTGCGCCCACAACTTAACGCCGATATAAGCAGCTTCTATCGGGTCACTCAGCGGCACATTGACGCCATTTTGTTGGAAATGTTTGTGCTGCCACGCCCGCCAGGCACTGACAAAACGTTTGTTTTCATCGCCCGCTAAATCCTGAAAATATCCCCACACAGCATAATGTTCAGCGTGGCCAATCGGTTCAAGCGCTCGCAATCCATTAGTATCTACACTGAATGACATCACCGGCAAATGATGCAAACCCGCATCCTGCAACGCACTAAAGAAAGCCACATTGCTATCGCCATTCAAACAATTAATCACAACATCAGGATTTGCCTGGTGTATCGCTTCGGCAACGCCAATAAAATCATCGCTCCCCAAGGGACGATACATTTCCCCCACAATCTGCGCATTTTTCATGCGTGCCACATCGCGAATAATGTGACTGGCTAAACGCGGAAAGATGTAATCGGAGCCAATAATAAAAATCCGTTTAGTGGTTTGCGTAGTCGTTTGCATAGTGGTTTGCTTGGCCGCCTTATTAAGCGGTAAGTTTTGTAATGCCCACTGCGTACCGGGGATAATCTGCTGGTTAGCCGTTGAACCGGTATAAACAATATTCGGCGAGAGTTCTAGCCCCTCATATTGCACTGGGTAAAACATCAAATGCTGATATTTTTCCACCACGGGTTTCACCGCCTGACGGCAACTGGAGGTCCAACAAGCAAAAAGCACATCTACCCGCTCACGGCGAATCAAACGCTCCGCCTCCATAGCCGCCTGTGCGGGTTGCGAGCGACTATCCGCCACCACAACTTCAAGGCGACGCCCTAGCACGCCCCCCTGCTGATTGATTTCATCGGCAGCCATCCGCACCGCTTCCACCAACGGCGCTTCGTTTATCGCCATGGTTCCAGTCAGCGAATGCACCACACCAATTCGCAGTGGCTGAGAAACCTCGCGCGAACACGCGCTGATCATCATCGCCAGCATCACACTGGCAATCAACAGAAAGAAGCTTAAGCCAGAAGTTTTCAAGTTAATGCGGCGCTAAGCCAAACAAACTCGGTTACGACCTTGCTGTTTCGCAAGATACAATGCCTGATCTGCCGCATGAAAAAGCGTACTAATTTCTCCCGCTTGATCCGGCCTTTGCATTGCACAACCAATACTCACCGTTACTACGCTGGCGCAGTGCGAATAAGCGTGTGGTAATTGCAGGCTTTCGACAAAGCCGCGTATCCGCTCAGCAATCGTGGCAGCTTCTGCGCCAGTACAACCGGGCAAGATAACGGCGAACTCTTCACCGCCATATCGACACACCAAATCTCCCGGCCGCAAGTCTGAATTCTGCAGGGCCATGCCTAAATGCCGCAGACAATCATCACCGGCACCATGCCCATAGTTGTCGTTATAAGCCTTGAAGTAATCAACATCTAACATCAGCAAAGCAATTGACGACCGATTACGTTCGGCACGCTTCCATTCGATATGCAATACATCATCAAAACGACGACGATTAGCAATGCCGGTAAGCGCATCAATCGAGGCCTGCGCTTCTAACAAATCAGTACGCAACTTCAGATTAATATGGTTGCGTACGCGAGCCAGCAAGACAGGCACTTCAAACGGCTTCGAAATATAATCCACTGCCCCCAAATTAAAACCATGTGCTTGATCGGAAACCTCACTCTTGGCAGTAATGAAAATAACGGGTATCGGCCGCGTCATCGGATTTTCTTTTAGGCGACGACATACCTCATAACCATCCATACCCGGCATCATGACATCAAGTAAAATAAGATCAGGCTTATCCGGCTTCTCCAGCAGTTCCAAGGCCTTCGCACCACTGGTTGCAAATTTGATGCGGTAATCGGCTGACAACACGCCAGCCAACAGCTCGATATTGGTCGGCGTATCGTCAACAACAAACAGCACCGGCTGACGATTTTTTGGCAGGGTAACAACACTGCTTTCTGCGCCAGTCGAACCCGTATCAGGACCCAAATAATTTTCTCTAGACAAGTCCTTATTGCCCACCGTCTTTTCCGAGAAAATCAGGACATAGCGATTCACCAAGCCATCCGCGTCGAGCAATGCCTGTACATGCAAGTGAATCATAAACGGCGTCTCATCTTGCCGATGCACTTGCACTTCACCACGCCAACGCCCCATCTCAGCAAGCGAACGATGCATATCGGCCTGCACTTGCGGATTGTGCTGCAACGATTGAAACAACGGCGATACACGGCCCTGCAGCGCAAACGCTGAATGCCCGGTCATTGTGCTAAAACTTTGGTTGACAGCGAGAACGCGATAATCGGCGCTCAGCAGCATGAATCCAACGGCAGCATCGGCCAGTGCCACGGCGAGAAAATCCAAAGGGAGCGGAAGGCAATCACGAGTCATTGATGCTTGCGGCAGCCCGTCAGGGTGTTCAAGGGAAGGCGATAAAGGGGCATCACTCAAAG
>CAYWXO010000023.1:0-3352 GCA_964462255.1 uncultured Thiobacillus sp.
TACGTACCGGTGATTTGGGTTTTTTGCATGACGGTGAGTTGTATGTCACTGGCCGCTTAAAAGATTTGATCATCATGGCTGGGGTCAATCATTACCCGCAAGATATTGAATGGACTGTGCAGCAATGCCACCCCGAGTTTCGGCCGGATCATTGTGCGGCGTTTTCAGTTGAGCAAGATGGCGAAGAGCGTTTAGTGGTTGTTGCAGAAGTGATGCGGCCGCTTGATGATTGGCAGCCAATGTTTGATGCGGTGCGTCAAGCGGTGTCGGACAGTCACGAGCTGGAGTTATATGCGTTTGTGGCGCTGAATAAAGGCGGCGTATTCAAGACTTCTAGCGGTAAATTGCAGCGGCGCAATTGTCGCGCTGCTTTCCTGGACGGCAGTTTGGATCAGCGGGCGATGTGGCAAAAGCCGAGCAGGCTTACAACGACCCCCATCGCGCCGGCGGTTGCAGCCGAGGGCGTGACGCTTACCGCTGCAGCGGTGCAGCTTGCCGTATCTCGTTATGCTGATTGGTTGATGACTGCCTTCGCGCATCGGCTTGATTTACCCGTGAATGCAATTAATCCAAATGAGCCTTTTGCCAGTCATGGCATGACTTCGCGCATTGGCGTTGAGTTGGTGGGTGATTTGGAGCAATGGCTGGGCCGTGAAGATTTGTCGCCGACGTTGCTATGGGAATACCCAAGTGTGACAGCGCTAAGCGAATACTTGGCGGGGGTCGATCATAAATCTGAATCTGTGCCTGCTGCTATTGAGCGTAACGCGCCGCTGGCCATTATTGGCATGGCCTGTCGGGTGCCGGGTGCGAATAGTCCGGAAGAATTCTGGCAATTGTTATTGGATAAACGTGATGCGACGCGTCTTTTGCCGGCTGGGCGCTGGCAGGGTGCGGGGGTCGAAGTCAAGACCGGCATCGGCCCTGGTTGTGTGACGACGTTGCGCGGGGGATTTTTTGCCGAGGAAAATCGCGCCGTCGATCTTTTTGATGCGGATTTATTCGGCATCGGCCATCGTGAAGCCGAGATTATGGATCCGCAGCAGCGTTTGTTGCTGGAAATGGCGTGGGAAGCGCTTGAGCGCGCCGGCTTGAATGTGGACAGCCTGGCTGGTAGTAATACCGGCGTTTTTGTCGGGATTAGTACTGACGATTATAGTACTTGGCAGTTGGGGAATGCCGCCGCTATTTCTGCTTATACTGGCACGGCTAAGGCGGCTAGCATTGCGGCGAATCGCATTTCTTATCAATTTGATTTTGTCGGCCCTAGCATGGCCATTGATACGGCCTGCTCGTCTTCTTTAGTGGCAATACATCAAGCTGGGCATGCTTTGCGGCAAGGGGAATGCGCATTGGCCTTAGTGGGGGGCGTTAATTTGCTGCTAGCACCGCAGATGAGCATTGCCTTGTCGCAGGCCGGCATGTTGGCAGCCGATGGACGCTGTAAGACGTTTGATGCGGCAGCTGATGGTTATGTACGCGGTGAAGGCTGCGTTATGTTGGTGTTAAAGCGCCTGGATGATGCCTTGCGTGATGGTGATCAGGTTGCGGCAATTATTCGTGGTTCGGCGGTCAATCAGGATGGTCGTAGCAATGGCTTGACTGCGCCGAATGGCTTGGCGCAGCAACGTGTCGTCGCCCAGGCGTTGGCGGTGGCAGGGGTGCGTGCCGATGAAATCCGCTATGTCGAAGCGCATGGTACTGGCACGCCATTGGGTGATCCGATCGAGGTGAAATCGCTGAGCTTGGTGTTGGGTGCTGGGCGCAGTGCAGCTCAGCGCTGTGCTTTGGGTGCGGTAAAAGCCAATATCGGCCATTTGGAAGCGGCGGCTGGCGTGGCGGGCGTGCTGAAAACGGTCCTCAGCCTGCAGCATGGGGTAATTCCGCCGCATCCGACTTTGCAGCAGGTTAATCCCTTGATCGAATTGGCGCAGACGCCGTTTGATATTCCGACTGAGGCGATACCGTGGCCGGCGGGGCGGCGTTTGGCAGGGGTGAGTTCGTTTGGTTTTGGCGGCACGAATGCGCATGTGGTGATGGAGGCGATGTCGCACACTGCACCAGCGCCTGAGTTGCTTGCGTCAGCACAGCCAGTACAGGATTTACCTTTATTTTTGCCGCTCTCTGCGCGTGATCAGGAGGCCTTGCGTGCTTTGGCGCAGCGCTGGCAGCAATATTTGCAGCAACATTCGCAGAACAGCAAGATTCCTGCAGGCACAGCTGCCGCCTGGGCGGATTTGTGCGCTGCGGCACAGCGTGACCGTGCAGCGTTGCCGGCACGATTAGCGCTCATTGCCGCCGATGCCGCGAGCGCAACAACGGCATTGGACGATTATTTGGCAGCACGTCCGGGGGCATGGCTGGCCGCGATGGCGACGCGACAACGGCCCATGCGTATTGCCTTTCTGTTTACCGGGCAGGGCGCGCAGTATGTTGGTATGGGGCGCGAGTTGTATCGCACGCAGCCCAGCTTCAAGCGCGATATGGATGATTGTGATGCGTTGTTGCGTGAAATCCTCGGTGTGAGCTTAATTGATTTACTTTACGTTGCAGAAGGTGAAGCAGCGGAAGTACGCTTGGCACAAACTGAGTTGACGCAACCGGTGTTGTTTGCGTTGGAATATTCATTGGCGCGTTTATGGCAGCACTGGGGCATTCAACCGACGGCGTTATTGGGTCATAGTGTTGGCGAGTATGCGGCGGCGGCAATCGCCGGCGTGTTTAGTGTTGCAGAGGGGATGCGCTTAGTGGCAGCGCGGGCGCGTTTGATGCAGGCCGCGCCCGGAGATGGCGCTATGGTTTCGGCGCTGACTGATTTGGCGCAGTGTCGTGCTGCCTTGGCCGGCTACGAAGAAAGCGTTGTTATTGGTGTTTATAACGGGCCGCGTAATCATGTGTTATCCGGTGAACGTGTTGCGCTGGATGCGGTGGTGGCACGGTTGCAGACGGCGGGTGTGGAAGTGCGTCCGCTTAAGGTTTCGCATGCCTTCCATTCCCCGTTGATGACGCCGGTGCTGGCGCAATTTGCCGAGGTCGCGGCAACGTTAACTTATCATCCGGCTAGCCTGCCGATTTATTCCAATGTCAGTGGTGGCGTATTGGGTGGAGTTGGCGTATTGGGCGGGGCTATGGATGCTAATTATTGGGTGGAACATCTACGCAGTCCGGTGCGGTTTGCCGCAGGCATTAGCGCCATGCATGCTGATGGTATGGAGGCGTACATTGAAATTGGCCCGCGCCCAACCTTGCTGTCTTTGGCGCAGCAGTTGATTGATGTAGGTGATGTTGCCCTTGATGCGACTGAGGTGCTGTGGCTGCCGAGTTTACGTCCGCAGTCCTCTTCAAAGTTATC
>CAYWXO010000023.1:3452-15390 GCA_964462255.1 uncultured Thiobacillus sp.
AGTTATCACACAAGTCTGCTGTTTCCGCCAGCTCAGACCTGCAGCAGATGTTGCAGAGTTTGGCGGGTTTGTATGTGCGCGGAGTAGGGATTGATTGGCGTGGTTTTGCTGATGATGCGCCGCGTGTGCGAGTGGCATTGCCGACTTATCCTTTCCAGGGACGGCATTACTGGCTACCGCCTCTATCAGGCGAGCGCGGTGGGGTGAGTGCCTTCCCCGGCAAGCGCATGTCGTCGCCGTTGCTCACGCAGATTTTGTTTGAAAATCGCTACGATACGCAACAGATGGCTTGGTTGGGAGAGCATCGCGTATTCCAGCAGGTGGTGGTGCCGGGCGCTGGGCATTTATCATTAGTATTGGAAGCGGCGGCACGACTTGGCGGTGAGTGGGGTGATCAGCCCTGTGTCTTGCAGGACGTAATTTTCCCGCAGGCTTTGGTTGTGCCAGAGCCGGGCGCACGCCAGATTCAGTTGGCCATCGCTAAGCAGGCGGATCGCGATGGGCGTCCGTTCAACCTGATTAGCATGGCGACGGCCGTTGATGAATCCGGGCAAGAACCTGCTTGGGAAGAACATGCTAGCGGCCGTCTATTGACGCTGCAGGAGGCCGGGTTTGCCACCAAAGCGGATCAGGCCATCGCCACCCTGGCTGACGTGCGGAGTGCTTGCGCGCAGCCAATGTCAAGTCGCTTTTATGAAGACATTTGGCAGGCGGCGATTGATCTGGGCCCGCGTTTCCGGTGGGTGCGTGAATTGTGGCAGGGTGAAGAGCAGATTCTGGCGCGTTTGCAGCGACCGGATTCGGCGGCGGCAGACCATTTCCGCTTGCATCCTGGTTTGCTTGATTCGGCGTTTCAGGTGTTAGCGGCGGTGGCGGTACAGCAGGCCGGCGAAGCGCTGGTGCCGTTCAGCTTTAGCCAGTTCAGGATGTTGGCTCCGGTCGATGCGGGTGATGGCGCTGCGCAGACCACCGAATTGTGGAGTCACGTGCGCTTACGGACGGCGGAAAGCAGCCGTGATGAGGTGTTGAGCGATGTGCGCTTGTATGCCGGTGATGGCCGTTTAATTGCTGAGGCGATCGGCTTCCGTGCGCGGCGTATCGCTAGCCGAAATTTGTTGAAGGAAAGCGCAGGGGGCTTGGATGAGGCGATGTACGCGATGCGCTGGGAGGAGTCTGCTGCGACTTTGGCTTTTGCCTCAGCCTCTGCCTCAGCCTCACCAGCGACTGCCGCGCCAAGTGGTCTAAGTGGTGTTTGGTTGATTGTTGGCGATGATGCGGCGGCGGTGGCGCAGCGTGTGCAAGCCAGCGCATCGGTGAGCGCTAACTTGCAATGCGTGCCGGCAGTGTTCGCCAATGAATCCGGTCACGCTGCCAGCGCGGCCTCCTTGATATTGCCTCCCCCTCATGTTTTGCCCTCCGATGATACGGACGCCATAACACAAACAATGACACAAACAATGGCGAATCTTGCGGCTGAGCTGGGCCCGTTGTCGGGTGTTTTGTATGTTGCAAATTCAGCTGAAAACTCGGTTAGCAACACAACTCCCCCGCACGCCGACCTCACGCGTGCGTTGTCTGTGCTGCAAGCCTCGTTAAATCAATCCGTGCCACGTTTGATTTTCCTGACGCAGGCCGCGCAAGCGGTGGAAACACTGACTTCCCTGGATTCGGTGCAGCCGGCAGGCGCTGCATGGCAGGCGGCCTTGTGGGGGTTGGCGCGCGTTGTGCGTTTGGAACATCCAGAGTTGGCTTGTGCTTGTATTGATATTGATACCGATGTTGACACCAAGGCCGACGCGCTGGATCACCTTGCTGCCGCCATGGCGCAAACCGAGGAGCCTGATCTCGTTTTGCGTGGTCAGCGGGTGTGGCTGCCGAAGTTAGTCCGTTATAAGTTAAGCAGTCGTGAGTTAACCGCTCGGAACTTGCCGACGTTGCGCGATGATGCCGCCTATTTGATTAGTGGTGGGCTTGGCGCGTTAGGGCTGCAACTGGCCGAATGGTTAGTTAAGCAGGGGGCGCGGCATTTGGTTTTACTGGGCCGGCGTGCGCCAAACCCTGCAGCAACAACGCGGATTGAGGCGCTTGCGCAGCAGAACGTGCAGGTCGAAGTCGTCTCCGTTGATATCGCTGATGCGGCGGATTTGCAGCGGGCTTTGGCGGCGCGTCAGGATAAGCCTGCCATTGCCGGTGTTTTCCACTTGGCTGGGGTGTTGGATGACGGCATGGTGCAACAGCAAAATGCTGCGCGTTTTGCTGCCGTATTGGCTCCTAAATTGGAGGGGGCATGTAACTTGCATCGCGCCTTCCTGGGAGAGTTGCAAGGACCGTTGCAAGGACCGTTGCAAGGACAGTCGCAAGGACCGTTGCAAGGACAGCCGCTGGATTATTTTGTCTGCTTCTCTTCCGTCGCGGGGTTGACTGGTTCGATGGGGCAAAGCCCTTATGCCGCCGCTAACGCTGGTTTAGATGCGTTGATGGCAATGCGTCGTGCTGTGGGCTTAGCTGGATTGAGCATTCAATGGGGGCCGTGGGCGGAATCGGGCATGGCCGCAGCGCAGTCGGATAAGGAACGGCAACGTTTCGCCGGCTATGGCATTGAGCCGATTCAAGCTGCCGCCGGCATGACTTTGCTCGGCTATTTAATGCAGCAAACGACGACGGCAGTCGCTAATACGCCAGCAACGCTTGCCGTATTACCCGTGCAATGGCAAACGTACTTGGCACAACTGTACAGTGGTCAGTTTGGTGGCAAATTTCCACCGATGTACCGTCAATTGCATGATGAATCGATTGCGCAAAGCAGCGCCGCCGCCGCGCAAGCTACCGCTGCCAGTGGTTTGGTTGAGCGGCTAGCGGCGGCAACGCCCGTTCAGCGGCGCGAATTATTGGAACAGCATGTGCGCGTCGCCATTGCCGGGGTGATTGGCTTGAGTGATGCGCACAGCATTGAGCCGCGTCAGCGCTTGTTTGAATTGGGCCTGGATTCGCTTGGCGCGGTGGAATTGCGTAATCGTTTGGCTGTGGCAATGGGCCGTACGCTACGGGCTACCTTGATCTTCGATTATCCGACTTTAGTCGCGCTGGCGGATCACCTGGAACATGACGTACTCGGCTATGCCACGGCAGTAGAAGAGGCTGCGCCTGCTGCTGTGGTGGAAGATTTGGATGCCTTCTCCGACGATGAATTGGCCAGGATGTTGGCCGCTGAGTTGGGTGTTTGAGTATTTACCTATTCAACGTTAACAATTAGAAAACATGAGCCAACCTAGCCCTGACTACCGCGTCTTGATGAGCAAAGCGCTGCTTGAAATCAAAGATTTGAAAGCACGCGTGCAGCGGCATGAAGAAGAACGCGCAGAACCGATTGCTATTGTCGGCATGGCCTGCCGCTTTCCCGGTGGTGCCAACAGCCCGGACGCGTACTGGAAAATGCTGCGTGATGGCGTGGATACCATTCAGGAAATTCCTGCGGAGCGTTGGGATGTCGAGCGGTTTTACGACGCCGATCGTAATGCGCCGGGCAAGGCGTACACCCGTCAAGGTGGTTTCATTGACGATATCAGCGGCTTCGATGCCAGTTTTTTCTCCATCTCGCCGCGCGAAGCAGAAAGCCTCGACCCGCATCAGCGCATTCTGTTGGAGGTGTGTTGGGAAGCGTTGGAACATGCCAATTTAGTGCCGGAAAACCTGTACAACAGCAACACGGGTGTTTTTGTGGGGGTGAGTAGTCTGGATCAAATTCTCAATCAGATTGGCGAGACGCCGTTGACTGAGATTGGCCCGTATCACGGCACCGGTTGTGCCTTAGCACCGATTGCTGGGCGAGTTTCCTATAACTTTGGCTTTAACGGCCCCAGTTTTGTCATGGATACGGCCTGTTCATCTTCCTTGCTGTCGCTGCATTTGGCGGCGGAAAGTTTGCGTCGGCGCGAGTGCAATTTGGCTTTGGCTGGTGGCGTGCATTTCCTGTTTCATCCCGGTTATTTCGTCGCCTTCAGCAAGGCCGGCATGTTGGCACCGGATGGTCGTTGTAAGACGTTTGACGCTGCTGCCAATGGTTATGCGCGCGGCGAAGGCTGCGGCATCATGGTGTTGAAGCGTTTATCCGACGCGCAGCGCGACGGTGATCCGATTTTGGCTTTGGTGCGCGGTTCGGCAGTGAATCAAGACGGTGCCAGTGGCGGTTTGACCGTGCCAAGCGGCCCGTCGCAAGAGCAAGTTGTGCGGCAGGCTTTGGCGCGCGGCGGCATAGACCCGGCCAAGGTGAATTACATTGAGGCGCATGGTACGGGTACACCATTGGGTGACCCGATTGAGCTCGGTGCTTTGGCTAATGTGTTCAAACAGCCGCTGCTGGTCGGTTCAGTGAAGACCAATATCGGTCATTTGGAAGCCAGTGCCGGCATTGCCGGCGCGATGAAAGTGGCGTTGGCGTTGCAGCATCGGCAGATTCCGCCGCATTTGCATTTGCATAAGCCGAATCCGTTGATTCCTTGGTCGGAGCTGTCGATTACGGTGCCGACGCAATTGACGCCGTGGCCACCCGCCGCCGATGGCGAACGTGTCGCCGGTATTAGTGCCTTCGCCTTCAGTGGCACCAACGTGCATCTGGTGCTGTCGGATGCACCGGTTGCTAAGGGAGCGGGGAATTCCTCATCCTCCACACAAGCGGTTGACCCGGCGTTGAATGCTGTGGAAATCGCTGAAGGGACCTACACGTTGTTACGGCTATCGGCACGGAGTGAAGAGGCTTTGCGTGCATTGGCGCAGCGCTGGGTAGATGGTCCGTTGGCGACGGTTGATTTGACAGATTCTGCTGATTTTGCTGCCTTGTGTGCCACGGCCGTCGCCAGCCGCACGACCTTTGCGCAGCGTGTAAGCGTGCTAGCGCAAAATGCTGCACAAGCCCGGGAAATTTTGACGGAATATGCCGCACACGGCGTTGCAAGCGGTGCCGTCGCTGCGCTGGCTGAACGGGGACGGCCGCGTGTGGCCTTTTTGTTCACTGGACAAGGTTCGCAATATGTTGGTATGGGGCGTGCGCTGTATCGCACTCAGCCGGTGTTTCGTGCGGCTTTGGATGAATGTGATGCCTTGTTGCGTGCGGAGATGTCTTCTCCATTCTCCTTGCTTGAACTGTTATACCCAGCTGAAGACGCCAGCGCAGAACAAATTGCACTGCACGCTGCGCGTCTGGACGCTACCGCCCATACCCAGCCGGCTTTGTTCGCGCTGGAGTATGCCTTAGCTAAATTGTGGCAAGCCTATGGTGTTACACCCGCGGCGGTGATGGGGCATAGTGTTGGCGAATATGTTGCCGCTTGTTTGGCGGGTGTCTTCTCCTTGGCCGATGGTTTGCGTCTCATTGCTGCACGTTCACGCTTAATGCAAGCGCTGCCTGCCGGTGGAGCCATGGCGGCCATTTTTGCCGCGGCGGAGCGTGTTGAAAATGCAATTATAGAAAGTGCAGCCCCCCCAAAAAATTCAACCCTCAGCATTGCTGCCTACAACGGGCCGCGTAATAGCGTGATTTCAGGTGCAGCCGGCGAGGTTGAGGCAGTGCTGACCACGATGCAGGCGCAGGGTATCGAATTCCGCCGTTTGGCGGTGTCGCATGCGTTCCATTCCGCGTTGATGCAGCCGATGTTGGCGGCATTTAGCGCGGTGGCAGCCAGCGTGGTGTACACCGCGCCGCGTTTGCCGGTGATTTCAAATGTTACTGGTGAGATTGCCGGTAATGAGATCGCCAGCGCGGATTATTGGGTGCGTCATGTCAGTGCGCCGGTTCGTTTTGCCCAGGGCGTGGCTGCGTTGCAGCAACTGGCTATGACTGTGTTGATTGAAGTCGGGCCGTCCGCAACCTTATTGGGCATGGCCCGTTTAACCATTGAGGATAGTAAGGAGAGTGGCCAGGAAGCTAACAAAGACGTGGCCAAGGAAAACGCCGTCATGCTTTTCCTGAATAGTCTGCGCAAAGGTGAAGCCGATGAGCCGACCTGGTTTGCTGCACTGGGCGCGTATTGGGCGCATGGTGGTGAACTGAATGCGGCGGCGTTTGCTGGTAAGGTGGAACGTGGATTACGCTTGCCGACTTATCCCTTCCAGCATCGGCGCTTTTGGCACAAGGTCGAAGTGGATGCGCCGCGTGATGGCTTGCATGGTGTTACCGCCTTGGAACTGCCTTTGTTAGCGCGTCGCTTTGTATCGCCGTTATTGCGCGAAACCTTGTTTGAAACCGATTTCTCGAAAAAAGCGCTGCCATTTATCGAAGACCATCGCGTGTTTGGCCAACTGGTCGTGGCCGGTGCGTCACATTTGTCGTTGGTATTGTCGGCGGCGGCGCTGACTGATTTCGCCGCACATGGTGCGTGTACCTTGCGGGAAGTGATGTTCCCGATGGCGCTGCGCGTACCTGAAGATGGCGAGCGCATTGTGCAACTGGTGGTGAGTCCGCATGGGGTGAATCAACCCTCCGGTGCGCTGGCAGATTTCCGTTTGGTCAGTTTGCAAGGGAATGATCAAGAGCCTTCCTTGCACGCCAAAGGCCGAATCGAGCCGATTACAGCGGCGGCGGCCTTGCCCGATTTACGCGCCATTTGGCAGCGATGCACGGAAGATTTGCCGGTTGAGGCAGTGTTTGAATTACAACGTCAGCGGCATATTGTGGTGGGCCCGAGTTATCAATGGTTGACCGCCTTGCGGCGCGGTGACGGTGAAACTATCGCCAAATTCAGCTTACCGCCGGCTTTGAGCGCGTCGATTCAGCATTATTCCCTGCATCCTGGGCTGATTGACTCCTGTTTTGGTGCCATGGTGATGGCGCAGTCGATTGAGGTGGCGGAGAGCTTTATTCCCTTCTCGATTGAGGCGTTGCACTTTTATTGCCCCGCCTTCGATTGGACGACGCAAGCACTCATTGCCCATGCCACGGTGCGTTCCTACGACGATATGCGCATGGTCGGTGACATTCATTTGTATGGTGAACAAGGTGAAGTGGTGGCGGCGTTTATTGGCCTGGAAGGGCGGCGCGCCAGCCGTCATGCCTTGCTGGCGGATGGCGCGGCCGCTAGCAAGCCGTTGCCTGAGACTTACCGCATTCTTTGGCAGGAGGCTGCGACGAATCAGACCGCGGTTGCCGCTGCCCAGACGACGCAACCACATTGGTTACTGTTTTGTGATGCCGCTTTAGAAGATTCAGCCTTAATGCAGGCTTTGCAAGCCAAGGGCGTGCGCTTGAGCGTGGTGCATGCGTCAACGCAACCGGCTGCCAGCGAGTTTGCTCAGCTTGGTGAAGTGAATGGGGTTAACCATTATGTGCTGTCCGCGCAGTCGCCGATGGCGTTTAGTCAATTACTGGCAGCGTGTGGGCCGCTAGATGGCGTGGTTTATGCGTGGGGATTGTTAGCCGTTAGCGATGACGATACGCTGGCTGGTCTCATTGCTTATCAGGATCGCGCCATCGCCGGTGCGCTGCATTTGCTGCAAGCCTTATTGCAAACCGCATTGCAAGCCTCATTGCAAGCCTCATTGCAAACCTTATCGGGCCGCAAAGCTGCCGTCGGTGAATTGGCGCAGCCGCGTTTGCCGGTTGTGTTATTGACGCAAGGTGCGCAAGCCGTGCTACCCGATGATGCCGTAGTGTCGCCGCAGCAGGCGATGTTGTGGGGGCTGGGCCAGGTGGCGGCGCAGGAATTGCAGGAGCTGCATTGCGTGTGCCTTGATTTGGCAGCGCAAGCCCCGCAAACGAATCAAGCACAACAAAGCAACCAAGCGGATGCGGTGTTTGCCGCTTTCGCTGCGCCGCAAGGCGAAAATCGTCTGGCTTGGCGTAATGGCATCGCTTACGTACCGCGTCTGCAGAGAACTGAGACGGCAGCTCCTCTTACCCCTCCGGCCCCCCTGCCAGCCGATGTCACTTATTTAATAACTGGGGCGAGTGGGGCGGTGGGGCGGGCGTTGGCGCTTGATTTGGCGACACGCGGCGGCAAGCATCTCGCCTTGATGGCACGCAGTCCGGCCGACATGGCTTTATTGGCGGAGCTGGCGGCACTGGGCGCACAACCGCGTTATTACCAAGCTGATGTGGCTGATCGCGTCGCCTTGGCTTTGGTGTTGGATCAAATTGAACAGCAGCAAGCGCCGTTAGGCGGTGTTTTCCATCTAGCGGGTTTACTGGATGACGGCATTATTGCCGGGCAAAGTTGGTCGCGCTGGCAGCGTGTGTTGGCGGCGAAAGTCGACGGTGCCTGGAATTTGCATCAACTGACCTTGACCTTGCCATTGCGGGTGTTCGTTACTTTCTCTTCCATTGCGTCTTTGCTGGGCACGGCCGGTCAATCCAGCTATGCCGCCGCTAATGCCGCATTGGATGCGCTGGCGGCACACCGGCACGCGCTTGGCTTAGTCGGGTTGAGCATTAATTGGGGGCCGTGGGGTGAAGTGGGTATGGCGGCGCGCTTGGATGCGGCGCAGCGCGCGCGCATTGAAGGGCAGGGCGTGTTTGGCATGGATACAACGGCGGCGCTGGCTTGGCTGGCGCGCTTGACCTCTGACTCACCCTCAGCCTCAGCCTCAGCCTCACCCTCAGCCTCTCCATCCGCAGCGCAAGTCGCGGTCTTGGCGATGGATTGGCCGTTGTATGCTGAAGCGCAGGGCCGCAGTGAAGGCACCCCCTTCTTGGCGAATTTGGTGCAGGCAGCGGAAAATCAGGCCAGTTCATTGCGGCAGCGTTTATTGCAAGCGTCACCGGAACAACGTAAGTCATTACTGGTAGCGGCGCTAATTGAGCTGGTGGCGGATGTATTGCGCTTGCAGCGCAATGAAGTGGCCCCGCGCGAGCGCTTGTTTGATTTAGGTGTCGATTCCCTCATCGCCATTGAATTGAAGAATCGTCTGCAAAATGCACTGAACCAAACGCTGAGTTCGACGCTGCTATTCGATTACCCGACCATCGAAGCGTTGGCGCATTACTTGCTGGAAATGCTGGACCCGGTGTTGGCCAGCTCGGTACAGCACACCGCCGGAGTTGACAACAACACCGCATCTGCCAACACCTCCGTTGACGCTTTGTCAGAAGAAGAAGCCGAAGCCTTGCTGTTAGCACAACTTGAACAATTGGAGGGAGGCTCGCAATGAGTTCCACCGCAGGCAATACCGAACTTTCTGCCACCAAGCGCGCCTTGGCGGCCATCAAGCAACTGCAAGACAAGTTGGACGCCGTTGAACGCGAGCGACGCGAGCCGATTGCGGTTATCGGTATGGCTTGCCGCTTTCCCGGCGGTGCCAATACGCCGGAGGCCTACTGGGAATTACTGCGCAGTGGTCGCGATGCTACGGGTGAATTGCCGCCCGGACGCTGGGATATTGACGCGTATTACGATGCGGATGTTGATGCACCTGGCAAAACGGTAACGCGGCGCGGCGGTTTTTTGCCGCAGGTTGATCAGTTTGATCCGAACATGTTTGGCATTTCGCCGCGTGAAGCGGCCAGCATCGACCCGCAGCAGCGCCTGGTGTTAGAACTGGCCTGGGAAGCGCTGGAAAATGCCAATCTGTCAGCGGACCGTTTATACAACAGTAATACCGGCGTATTTGTCGGCATTTCCAATATGGAATATGCCGCGCATTTGCTCTGGTCGGGCGATCCGACCCGCATCAACGCCTACGCTGGCACCGGTGGTTCCTTGGGCGTGACGGCGGGGCGTTTGTCTTACTTACTCGGCTTGACTGGGCCAAGTTTGATCGTTGACACCGCCTGTTCGTCCTCGTTGGTGACGACGCATTTGGCCTGTCAGAGTTTGCGAGCGCGCGAATGCGATGTGGCGTTGTCGGCTGGCGTCAATTTGATTTTCGGGCCGGAAACTTTCATCAATTTTTCCAAGGCGCACATGCTGTCGCCGGATGGGCGTTGCAAGACGTTTGATGCCGCCGCTGATGGCTATGCGCGCGGTGAGGGCGGCGGCCTGGTGGTGTTGAAGCGCTTGAGCGATGCACAGCGCGATGGCGACCACATTCTGGCGGTGATTCGCGGTTCAGCGGTAAATCAGGACGGGCCAAGTGGCGGCCTGACTGTGCCGAATGGCCCCGCGCAAACGCGGGTGATTCGGCAGGCGCTGGCGGCGGGCGGTATTTTGCCGACGCAAGTCGGCTATGTCGAAGCGCATGGTACCGGTACTGCCTTGGGGGATCCGATTGAGATTCGGGCGTTAGGCAGCGCTTATGGCCCCGGCCGCGAGGCGACGCAGCCGTTAATCGTTGGCTCGGTGAAAACGAATTTTGGTCATCTGGAAGCGGCGGCCGGTATTGCCGGCCTGATTAAAACGGTGTTGGTGTTGCAGCATGGCCAGATTCCGCCGCATTTGCATTTGAAGCAGCCTAGTCCACATATCCCCTGGGCGGAATTGCCGGTTCGTGTGCCGACTGAGCTGCAGGCTTGGCCGCAGAGTGAAATTGAAATGGGGCGTATGGAGCAAGCACGTTATGCCGCAGTCAGTTCATTCAGCTTCAGCGGTACCAATGTGCATATTGTGTTGGGCGCAGCACCGGCGCGGCTTGATGCTGGTACATCAGTGCAAGGGGTTGCTCCTGCGCGGCGTTGGCAATTGCTGCCGGTGTCGGCACGTGATGAAGCGGCGTTGACTGCGTTGAAGGCGGCGTGGCGCACGGCGTTGCAGAATGAGTCAACTCATTCGGGGGGGCCGCAAGATTGGTCAGAAGTGGCGCGTACCGCGGCGGCGGGGCGTGCGCAATTGCCTTACCGTTTGGCGGTGAGCGGTGAAAATGCGGCGCAGGTTGCCCAGCGTTTAGCCGGCGGTGCTTTGCCGCAAGGCCGTGCCGCGGCGGGTGGTGCGGGCAAAGTGGCGTTTTTGTTCACCGGCCAAGGTTCGCAATATTTGGGCATGGGGCGTGAGTTGTATGACGAAGCGCCGATTTTCCGTGCGGCACTGGATGAGTGCGATGCTTTATTGCGGCCGCGGTTGAGTAAATCGTTGATTGAGCTCATTTATGGTGACGGTGACGGCGAAATTCTTAATGTCACTTCCTACACGCAGCCGGTGCTGTTCTCCATTCAATATGCGTTGATGCGCTTGTGGCAATCTTGGGGAATACAGCCGGATGCGATGCTGGGCCATAGCGTCGGTGAATATGCGGCGGCATGCGCGTCCGGCGTTTTTTCGCTGGCCGATGCCATCGGTTTAATTGCTGAGCGCGGCCGCTTGATGCAGGATTTGTGCGCGCCAGGCGCGATGGTGTCGGTGCCGTTGAGCGAGCAGGACGTGCAGAACGTCATTCGGCCGTGGTCGGGCGAGTTGGCGGTGGCGACGTTGAACGGGCCGCATAATGTGGTGGTTTCCAGTAATCCGGTGGCCGCGGCGGCATTGACCGAGGGCTTGATGGCGTCGGGGATTGAGGCGCGACAATTGCGCGTCTCGCACGCTTTCCATTCGCCGATGATGGCACCAATGCTGATGGCGTTCGCAGTGGCGGCGCAGGCAATCAAATTCCATCGACCGACGACGCGCATGTATTCGACCCTGACTGGTAAGCCGGCGGCGTCGGAATTGGCGAATGCTGATTATTGGGTGCGGCATGTTGAATCCCCGGTGCGCTTTGCCGATGCGATGCGCGCGCTGCTTGACGATGGCTATCGCACCTTTGTTGAAATCGGGCCGAAGCCGACGCTCTGTGCGCTGGCGCGTGAAATCGCCGCTGGCATGGGGGCGGAAGTGGCGGATGCCTGCGTCTGGCTGCCGAGTTTGCGTGCCGGCAAACCGGCTTGGTCAACGATGTTGGATAGTCTGGGGCATCTCTGGGTTAAGGGCGCGGAGGTGAATTGGGAGGCGCTCAACGGCACGGGCGCGCGGCAAGCACGCCTGCCGAATTACGTTTTCCAACGGCGGCCGTTCTGGATCGATTGGAGTTTGGGGCAGGCGGC
>CAYWXO010000023.1:15490-23302 GCA_964462255.1 uncultured Thiobacillus sp.
GGGTCAACACCCTCTGTTAGGCGGTCGTCTTGATTCCCCTGGCTTCGATGCAAAAACACAGGTTTTCACCGCGGAACTAAGCCCGGAATCGGCGGGCTTGTTGGCGCATCATCGCATCTTCGGTCAAGTGGTTTTGCCGGCGGCTGGGCATATGGAGCTGGTGATGGCGGTAGCCACGCAACTGCTTAAAAGCCGCGCTGAACATGTGGATACTGCGACCTTGGCACTGCGCCTGGATGACATCAGCATTCAACAAGCACTGGTATTGCCGGAAGGTGAAATGACTTCAGTGCAAATTGTATTGCGTGCGCTTGAGGGCGGCGATCAATTGGCTACGTACGAGTTCAGTATTTACAGCCGCTCCTCTCTGCCAGCAAAAGAAACTGCTGCGGAATCGGCTGCGGCGCAGCCTTGGCAGCTGCATTCCAGTGGTCGCCTGGTGGATCAATCAGTAGATCAACCCGTTGATTTACCCCCCCTGGATCTAGCCGCGCTAAAACGACAATGCACCCAGGTGCTTTCCGTGGAGGATTATTATCAGCGTACGCGCGCGGCCGGCATTGATCATGGTGAGCATTTCCGCGCTTTGCAAGCTTTATGGCAAAGCCCAATGGAGGGGGAAGGTAAGGGCGAGGATGGCAGTGAAAAGATGCCTATCATCCTCGCGCAATTGTGTTTACCCGCGGCGGTGAGTGCTTCCGCCGCTGACTATCTGCTGCATCCGGCGTTATTGGATGCGGCGTTCCAGATGGTCGGCGTGCCGTTGCTAGCACGGAACGATCCTTATCTGCCGGTCGGCATGGATAGATTGCAGCGTTATCGTCGGCCGGGGACGGAAGTGTGGTGCGTGGTGCGGCCGAAAGAGGATAGCGGCGTGTTGTTCACTGCTGATCTCGATATGGTGGATGGCCAAGGTCAGTGTATTGCTGCGGTGAGCAACTTGCGTTTTCAGCGTGTTTCGCGGCGCAGTTTGCAGAGCGCGGCGCGTTTCAGTCACGCCGATTGGCTCTATCGCCTGGATTGGGATGCATCGGTCGGCTTTTCGCCGCAGGCCGATTGGTTACCGCAGCCTGCCGTTCTGGCCGAGCAATTGCAGCCGGCCATGGTCGCTGCGGTGGCTAAGGTTGAGTGGTACGGCGATTTATTTCCGCAGTTGGATCGGGTTGTTGCGGCTTATGCCCGTGCCGCGTTAGAAAAGTTAGGCGTGACTTGGCAGGCGGGGGGGCGCTTGCAGGCTGATGCGCTTATGCCGCTGTTGCATGTGCTGCCGATGTATCGACGCTTACTCGGCCGTTTGCTGAGCATTCTCGGTGAACAGGGGCAGTTGCAGGCCAGTGGCGATGCTTGGTTGATTAGCGAGCAAGCGCCGATTGACGCGGCGGCCTTGGTGGCGGAACTCGCCGCTGCCTTCCCGCATGTGCGCAACGAATTGGCGTTGGTGGCGCAATGTGGTGCGTCGTTGGCACCGGCGTTGGACGGTCGTATTGACGGCCTGCAATTGCTGTTCCCGAACGGCGATATGAGCCTTGTTTCGCGTTTCTACACTGAATCGCCCGGTTTGCTGGCGATGAACGATTTGTTGCGCGCAACTTTGGCCGCGGCACTGGCTTCGTTGCCGGCCGGCGGCGGTGTGCGCATTCTGGAAATTGGTGGCGGCACTGGCAGTAGCACCGCGCATTTGTTGCCGCATTTGGCTTCTTTGTCGGCGGGGCGTTGTCGGTATGTCTTTACTGATGTTTCTTCCGTATTTACCAGTAAGGCACGCGAGACATTCAATCAGTATGATTTTATTGATTTCCATGTGCTTGATATTGAGCAAGACCCGACACCGCAAGGTTTTGCTGCTGGGGGATTTGATATTGTGGTGGCCGCCAATGTGTTACATGCCACTGCCGATATGGCGCAGACCTTAAAGCACGTTAATCAATTGTTGGCACCGGGTGGGCTGCTGTTGTTATTGGAAGGCACCTCGCCGCAACCGTGGCTGGATATCACTTTCGGCCTGACGGAAGGCTGGTGGCGCTTTAGCGATACGACATTGCGGCCAGATTACCCGTTACTGAATTCTGCTGCTTGGCAGCAATTGCTGAGTGATTGTGCGTTTGATGGCGTGGCGGAGGTGAGTCCGGATCGCGTCGTCGGCCGTGAGATGGGTCGGCAGGCAGTGATTACGGCACGCAAGCCGCTCGCTGTTGCTGCCGGGGAATGGCTGGTGTTGGCGGAGGCGGGCAGTGTGGACGGTGGGGGTGTGGCCGAGGCGTTCGCGCAAATCGCGCGTCAACACGGGGCGCGTTGTAGCGTCATTGCCGGCGACGTTGTGTTGACGCAGGAACTGCTGATGCAGCGTCTTACGCAATGCGTTGATCTACGTGGTATTGTGCATTTGCGGGGCATGAGCACACCTAACGCTGCAGCCACCACCGAATCACTCGATACCGCCGCGATTGTTGCGGCTGAGGAAAACGGTTGTCGCGTTTTGCTTGATGTTTTGCACACCGCCGCACCGCTGCATTTGACGACTTTGCAGCAATTGTTGTTGGTCAGCCGGGGCGCCGTCGCGGTGATTGATCCGCGTAGCGATCAAGCCGGCAACGTACAGTCGAACAAAGTAGTGTCTATTACGCAAGCGCCGTTGTGGGCGCTGGGGCGTGTCGTCGCTAATGAGTATCCGGAATGGCGTTGCACGCAAATCGATCTTGATCCTAATGCCTATGATGTGCAGCACGCCGCGGCCGCGCTGTGGCATGAGGCGGTGATTAATTCTGGTGCGCAGATTGCTTTGCGTGCTGGCCAACGGCTGCTGCCGCGCTTGCAGCGACTGGAGCCGCACGATTTGCAGCAGGACGCACCCTTGCGCGTGCGGCCAGACGGCCGTGTGCTGATCACTGGCGGTCTCGGCGATTTGGGCTTGGCGATTGCACGTTGGCTGGTCGAGGAAAAAGGTGCGCGTCTGCTTACTTTGATTGGGCGGCGTGCGCCGAGTGCGGCGGCGAGCGAACAGATTGCCGTCTTGCAGGCTTTGGGGGCGCAGGTCGATATTGCGCAGATTGATGTGACCGATGCGGCGCAGGTTGACGCGCTGGTGGCCGCGGCTACGCAAGACGCGCCCTTGTCCGGCGTGATTCATGCTGCCGGCCAGTTGGATGACGGTATTTTGGCGACCTTACCGTGGGCGCGTTTTGCTGCGGTTCTCGCGCCTAAAACGCTGGGCGCGTGGAATCTGCATCGCGCTTGCGCCGGTCATGCGCTGGATTTCTTTGTGCTGTATTCCTCTGCTGCTGGGGTGCTGGGGCCAACGGGGCAAGGCAATTATGCAGCGGCGAATGCGTTCCTTGATGCGCTGACGGCCTATCGTCGTGCGCAGGGTTTGCCGGCCATGAGCATCGATTGGGGGGCTTGGTCAGAGATCGGCATGGCGGCGCGGGTGGCTTATGACGCGCAGCTTGATCGGCGCGGTATGTTGCGTATTGCGCCGGCTGAGGGTATGGCGATATTGGGGCATCTGTTCGATCACCCGGTGCGTCATGCGGCCGGACAAGTGCTGGTGGCGTCAATCAATTGGGAGCGCTTGTTGGCGCAATATGGCCGGCAACCGTTATTTGAGCGGTTTTTCCTGGCGGCCGAGGCGGCCAAATTACAGACTCAGACGCATACGCCCGCGCTCAGTTTGTTGGATCGCTTGGCTGGCTTGCCGCAGGGCGAGCAACGCCGGCTCATTATGGAAGTCGTGAAAATTGAGGTGGCGCGCGTGCTAGGGCTCGATTCGGCGCAGGCAGTGGAGGAAGAAGTCGGCCTGTTCGAAATGGGCATGGATTCGCTTACCGCGGTGGAATTGCGTAATGCTTTGCAGACGGCGGTCAGTACCGCCTTGCCAACCACGTTGCTGTTTAAGTATTCAACTGTGCAGGCGCTGGCACGCTATTTCGCTGATGAGGTGTTGGTCTTGAGCACTTCAGTGGCTTCATCTGCCTCAGTGGCTTCATCTGCTTCGGCGGCGGCTACTTCGCTTGATGCGGCGGTTGTTAAGTTTGAAACAGGGGCTGCGGCGGGGGCTACGGCTGCGCCAGTGCGGCCGTTGCGGGATGAAGTAGCCGGCATGTCGGATGAGGAATTGGCGGCGATGATTGACGCGGAATTGGGAGGTTTGTGAGCATGGAAAAATTGGAACTCTCTCCGTTGCAGAAGGCGGCGCTGGCGGTTAAGGAATTACGTTCCCGTCTGGATGCGGCCGAGGCGGCGACGCGCGAGCCGATCGCTATCGTCGGGATGGATTGTCGTTTTCCGCAGGCGGAGGGCTTAGAGGCTTATTGGCGCTTGCTGTCCAAGGGCATCGATGCCATCGGCGAAGTGCCGCAAGACCGTTGGGATCTGGATTGTTTATTCGATCCGAATCCGAATGCGGCCGGCAAGATTAATTCCCGCTACGGTGGATTCATTGAGGATGTTGCTGGCTTTGATGCCGCCTTCTTTAGTATTTCTCCGCGCGAGGCGGAGCGCATGGATCCGCAGCAGCGCATCTTGCTGGAAGTGGTTTGGCATGCGCTGGAAGATGCCGGACAAGCGCCGGCGGCGTTGCGGGGTTCGCGCACCGGTGTTTTTGTCGGCATGACGCAGACCGATTACGGTGTCTTGCAGCTCGGTGGCCCGTTGGATGATATTCAGGCTTATACCGGCACTGGCAATGGCCATTGTTTTGCTGCGGGGCGTATTGCGTATGTGTTGGGCCTGCATGGGCCGGCATTTACAGTAGATACCGCTTGTTCTTCATCAATGGTGGCTTTGCATCAAGCCTGTCAGGCCTTACGCAACCGTGAATGCGATGCGGCCTTGGTGGCGGGGTCGCAGCTTAACCTGACACCGCCGATGCAGATTTTTCTCTCGAAAACACAATCGTTTGCGCCGGATGGCCGTTGCCGCACGTTCGATGAGTCGGCGAATGGTTTTGTGCTGGGCGAAGGCGTCGGTGCGATTGTGTTGCGTCGTTTGTCCGATGCGCTGGCGCGTGGCGATTCTATTCGTGCGGTCATCCGTGGTAGTGGGGTTAATCACGATGGCCCGGCCAGCGGTCTCACTGTGCCCAGCGAAGGTGCGCAGGAAGCACTAATCCGTTGGGTGTATGAACGCGCGCGCTTGCAGCCTGCAGATATTGATTATGTCGAAGCACACGGTACCGCTACGCAATTAGGGGATCCGATTGAAGTGGGAGCGCTTCGTTCGGTGTTTGGTCAACGCGGCACTGAGCAGGCGGCACTGTTACTGGGCTCGGTAAAGACCAATTTTGGCCATTTAAACGCGGCGGCCGGTATGGCCGGGCTGATCAAAGTGGTGCTGATGTTGCAGCACGCACAGATCGCGCCGAATCTGCATTTTAAGCAGCCAAGTTCGCGCATTCCCTGGGCGGGTTTTAGTGTGCAGGTGCCGACGCAGTTGCAGCCCTGGCCGCACAGTGCGCGGCCACGGCGTGGCGCAGTCAGTTCGTTTGGCTTGTCGGGTACCAATACACATACCGTGCTGGAGGAAGCGCCGCAAGGTGTGGCGGGGGACGGTGCGGGGAGGGCAGGTCAGCGGCCGTTGCATTTATTCTGCCTTTCGGCGCGGAGTGAACAGGCGTTGCGTCAGTTAGCGGCGGCCTACCTGGCTGCGCCGGTGCTGAGCGGGGCCGATGATGGGGTTGAAGATGATGGGGATGACGGAGTGGCAGCGGTGTGTTTCAGCGCGAATGGCGGCCGTAATCATTTTGCCTGTCGTCTGGTGTTGCGCGTTGATTCCATGGCGGCCTTGCGTGCGGGCTTGACGGCTTTCATTGCGGATGGGCGTGGTATGGCGCAGGTTGCCCGTGGCGGCTTGGGGCGGCTAGCGTGGCTGTTTGGCGCTGAGATTGATGTGGCCGCCGTGCGCGAATTGGCGCTGACGCAGCCGCATGTCGCAGCGACGTTAGCGCGCTGTGCGGCCGCGTTTACTGAGGTGCAGGTCAATGCTGGCCCAGCCGGCGGTGCGTTGGCTGGGGCTGGAGTTGTTGGTGTGGATGGTGTCGCTGCCAATCGCGCAGCGGATTTATTTGCTGATGCCGGGCAGGCAGCGATGTTCGCTTGCCAATATGCACTGGCGGAGATGTGGCGGTCTTGGGGTGTGCGGCCGGCGGCAGTGTCCGGGGTGGGGATGGGTGCCTTGACTGCCCAGTGCGTTGCTGGTGCCCTGAGTATGCTGCAGGCTTTGCAGGCTTTGGCTGGCATGGCGGTGGCGGCAAACGCGCCGGAAATTGCCGTCTATGCTGCTGATGGTTCGATGCAACCATTTACGTCAACACCGGCGTTTCGTTTTTCAACGCAGGGTGGGGAGAGGTCAGCATCGTCTCACACCGAGGTTGGCGCTGGGCGTGATGCGGTGGCACCGGCCTTGCAAGCGGCTGGCATTAAAATCGTGTTGCAGATAGGGGACACGCGGGGAAATCACGGCAAGGAGCGTGGGACTGCGCTTGGCACAGTGATGTCCCCTGAATTTGCCCCTGCTCGGGTAAGTTGCGCACTACGCAGCCTTGAGGCTGAAGATACATCATCTAACTTAACTATTTTGTCTGGCGAGAATTCATTAGGCGCGAGCGAGCGAACGGCGCAAGCGAAGTCGTCACTTTGGCCGCAAGTGCTTGATACGCTCGCCATGCTTTATCGACGCGGCTTGTCGGTCGATTGGGCCGCATACGATGCTGGCTATGGCTGGCCCCGTGTGCGTTTGCCGGGATATCCATTTCAGCATGAGTATTTCTGGCTGGAACGCATGCAGGCAAAGGAGGCTACGGCTTCTGCTGTTGCATCGGGTGTTTCCGTTCCTCTCGTTACCTCCGCTCCACCGGCAGACCGTGCCGCGATAGCGCTTGCAGCACCGGCACCGGTGAACGATTCCGTAGTGGCTGTGAAATCAGCGGTTGCTGAAAATTCCGTGGTGGCCACTGCCGTTATTCCTGCGCCCATTCCAGTCATGCAAGCGTCGGATGAGCGCGATTTGACGCGATTGCTCGGCGGACAATTAGAGGCGGTATCAAATGCCATTAATGAAGTCATTGCACAGCAGTTGGTTTTTTTGCGCAGCAGAGTGACGCCAACGCAAGCCCAAGTAGGTTGGGCTGACGCAAGGAAGCCCAACACCACCGCCGACAGCAAAGCAATGCCACAAACGCAAAACGCGGCAGAGGCGGCAGAGGCGGAGCCTGAGGGAATGTTGGGCTTCGTCCCTCAGCCCAACCTACAGATGGGTGGGGTCGTCGACGGCAAACCTGCACCGCAAACGCAGACCAGCGCTTATTCCTTGGGTGATTGGCATGTATTGCTGCTGGCGGCGGAGAATGAAACGGCATTGGCGCAGTTGGGCGAGGCGCAGATTGCGGCGGCGGCGGCTGGAGGTGAAGACCACATCGGTGAAGACCACATCGGTGAAGACCACCTCAATAAAGGTCAGCTCGGTGTCGGCAATGTGCGTGCCATGCTGGTGCATCAAGGGCGAGCAGATGCAGCTGCTGCATTAGGCGAAAGTTGGGTGCAACGCAATCAAAAGCGCGTCATTGCGGCCAGCGTAGCTGACGGACTTGCGCCGCGTTCTGTTGTGTTTATGTTCCCTGGTGTAGGCGATCATTACCTGAATATGGCGCAGGGCTTATATGCCAATGAAGCGGTGTTTCGCGCTACGGTTGATCAATGCTGCGACTATTTGAACACGACGCTGAATCTCGATCTGCGCGAGGTGTTGTACCCGCCGGTGAATCTAACGCCAACGCCAACGCCAACGCCAACGCCAACGCCAACGCCAACGCCAACGCCA
>CAYWXO010000024.1:0-9548 GCA_964462255.1 uncultured Thiobacillus sp.
CGCCTCAATCCTTAGCGTGCAATTGCTGCGTTTCCGTCAGAATAAGCTCAAGTTTGGTGATGAGTTTAGCCAACGTATTTTTGGTTTCATCGACCACGTCATAAATCTCAATCAAGCCGCTGGTACGCGTTTTGACTAATTGCAGAATCTCCTCTTCTTGCTGTTCAGTCATGCCGAGATGCGCAAACGAGCCCAGCAAATCATCAAGAAAATGGGCGGTGTAAATGGTGCCTTTTGCGTAAGCCTGCTCATAACGCTGACTAAATGCCTGAATGGTCTGCGCTGTATTCTGCATTAACCCATGAATCTCATTACGAATTTTGCCATTATCTTCAAACGACTGCAGCGCCACCAACTTGGCTTCGACACTTTCCGCCGCGATGCACAAATTATCGCGAATCCGCCCGCACAAATCAGGGTCTTCCACCGGCATATTGGTCACCAGAACAGTGACATGATCAAAATTGTAAGCCGCACGTTTCCTGAATTCGAAAATCCGATCCATAGTGCGCACATGATTGATCACCGCGACTTCCAGCGGCCAATTCTCACCTGACTGGCTGAAGGTCTTATCCCCATTTCGCATGCGAATCTGCACGGCCCCTTCCAAGTGCGAAACTTTTAATACATGCAGAACCGCCTCCACCACTTCAGCGGTTGTTGTACATTCATTCAAGGTGCGTAAAAACTTGATTAAAACGGCATATTCATCCAGATTAGCCATGACAATCGAAGCCACTTCATCCGAAGCCTGCACTTGCACCGCCAAGGAATTTTTATCTTCTTCTATGCGGTGTAAGTTCTCAATCTTATGATGCAAGCTGATCACATCAAACGGCTTAAAAATATAATCCTGCCCGCCTGCCTCGTAACTGGCCATGACATCTTCCGGATCGCTGCGCACCGACAAAAACACCACCGGAATATTGAGCGCTTCCGGCACGCCTTTAATTTCGCGGCAAAGATCAAGTCCATTCATGCCAGGTAATTCCACATCCAGCAAAAACAGATCAGGCCACTTTTCATTCAGACGCGACAAACAGCTTTCCGCACAATCAAATGTTTCAACAACGTAGCGATCACCCAGCATCGACTCAATGAGAAGACGGGAGGTTTTATCGTCATCAACCGCAAAAATAGTGTAGGTAGAATTCATGTATTATTGCTCCTCAATCACTTAGCTAGCTTCAACTTACGGCACCCAAATTTCAAAAACCGCGCCGCCACGGTTTTCCAGCACCAAACGCCCCGCGCGTCCGTTGTTGATATGCGCTTTGGCAATCAAGCTGGAAAAACGCAAACCCAGGCCGGTTCCATTGGTACTCAGCAGCAAATCATCTTCCACCGAGCTCATAATATGCTCGGGGTAACCCTCAGAATCATCTTCAATTGCAATACACAACATGCCATCAGCCACGCGGGCACTAATGCGAATACATTCACGCGCGTAGGCAACAGAATTATGCAAGGCATTCAGCAGGGCCATTTCCAGCATATTGCGATCAAAAAACCAAATAACCGGCGTGTCGGCGGAAAGATGACTTTCCACCCGCAAACTGGCGCGCAGCGATTGCGCCTGCACCACCATCTCGTTCACAAAATCTTCCACCGAATAAGCATCCACCGCGTTGAGCAAGGGGCCGCCGAGATCATTTTTGTAAACAAACAAGGCCTGCATCAACCGTTCAGAGGTTCGCCGGCACAATAGCCGTGCTTCGTCCAGCACTAGATCGTGATCACTATTACCAACATGTGGGACCCGGTCCAAGGTAATGCCCATCAAAACCAGGTTGTTTTTCATTTCATGCAGCAAGGCCGCATACAAATCACTTGGCATAAGGCGGCTCATCGGTCGTAGCTCAAAGAAAACCTCAGAAAAAAAGAGTTATTGTGCAGTTAAAAGGGTTTCAACACTACGCAGCAAGGTTTTAAGCCCAGCTACACGCGGATGATCAGGGGCAACATAAACCGCATCGTCCAGCAAACGCTTGGCTTGATTCAACATCCTGAACGCGCGCGTCGAACGCCCTTCACGTTCAATCAATTTCAGAATGGCCCAAGCGGTATTCATCAACACACGCGGGTTGCGCGGCGCTTCTTCTGCTGCTTTGATCAGCATCTCAACGCCCTTCTGCAACTCGCCTTTTTGCAGCAGCAACGCCCCTTCTTTCGACAGCTTGGTCACCCGTTCAGTCGATTTCTTCAGAATCTCGGAGGCCTTTTCCTCATTACCCACATCGCGGTAAATACGCTTAGCTTTATCCAGCAAGTTAGTGCTGTCGTGCGAATTGCGTGCCACCTCTTCCAGCAACGTAGCCGCGGCATCATCCATACCCGATTTAACACAGGCCTCCACCATATCCAGCATCAATTCCGGTTGGCAATTGACTCCCATCGACCGAATCTGCATGGCCTCTTCCATCAACACTTTGGCTTCTTCGTGGTTGCCTTTGCGCGCACAAATCTGGCCCTGTATGACGGCAGAAACCAGCTTACCCTCGTTAGTGTCCTGCAATAACTTGCGATTCTCCGTTACCACTTCGGTGGCGGCCTTGACGTTGTTCTGATCGAGATAAACCCGTGATAAGTTGGCGTAATCGTTCGGTGCCAAAAAAATGGAATGGCGCCCTTTATCAATGGCAGACTTGAAAGCGTTTTCGGCACAAGATAGATCGTTATTCTGATAAGCGACCTCGCCGAGACGACGCTGGCGACGCGGCGATTTAGCCGATACGCCGACGCCGCGGACCAATGTGCATTGCGCTTGCTGCTGCTTGATTTGCTCAAGCTGCACGTCCGCCAGCAAATCGTAACCGGCCACCAAGCCTGGATTCTGATTAATAATATCCTGCAATAACGGCTCCGCCAGCGCTGTTTTGCGCTGAAGGTAGAGCGAGCGCGCCAACCCCAATCGTGACCAAGGCACGGCACGCAACTCAATCACCAATTTATACAAGGCTTCGGCGGCCTCAAAATCCCCCATCGCCACTAAGATCTCACCCTTGAAGCGCATTGCATCAATATAGTATTTGGGATGTGAGAGTTTGAGCGCCTCGCAATTGGCCAGCGCCGATTCAAGATTGCCTTGCGCAAAATCACGGTAGGTTTTCTTGAACGCTTCTTTCTTGGTCAGGATGGCATCCAGCCGCGTGCGCAGAATTTCACCATTAAACGGCTTGATCAGGTAATCATCCGGTGCCAGCTCGGCCGCTGCAACCACGCGTTCGTACACGCTTTCCGCCGTCACCATCAAAAATACGGTTTCCAGACCAATCAGATTACGGTGGCGAATTTCCTCTAATAACTGCTGGCCATCGCGCCCCTCACCCAAGTTGTAATCACTAATTATTACATCGTAATCAAGATTTTTAACCCGCATGATCGCTTCAGACGCGGTGGAAGCCAGATCCACTTTGGTCATACCGAAACTGGCCAACGCCATTTTGAACGCCGAACGCATGCCCGGAAAATCGTCGATGACTAAGGCTTTCTTGCTTCGGTAATCAATAAAATTTGCGGGTTCACTCATAGGGAGGACATGGTTTTCGAATAAAGTCGCACTTAATCAAGCAAGTGCGATGCCAAGCCATCGGCTAACTTCGGCTCAAACCAGGTTGATTTGGGCGGCATCACTTCATTGGCGTCAGCCACCGCCATCAAATCTTCCATGCGGGTGGGAAACAGGGACAGCGCCAAAGCCATTTCGCCGCAATCCACGCGCTTTTGTAATTCGTCCAGCCCGCGAATACCGCCGACAAAATCAATTCGTTTATCGCGGCGCGGATCGGTAATGCCCAAAACAGGTGCAATCAGATTATTTTGTAACAGGCTGACATCCAGCCGTCCCACCGGGTCTGGCGGGATCAGATCGGCACGCAACGTCAACTTCATCCAGCGGCCATTCAGGTAAAGACCAAACTCGGCCGGACGCGACGGTTTAACCGCTGTCGCCGCCATTTCAACCATGAAATTTTCGGCTACTTTCGCCATGAATTCAGCTTCCGATTGACCATTCAAATCCTTGATCACGCGGTTGTAATCCAGAATCCGCATTTGATGGTGCGGAAAAATCACCGACAAGAAAAAGTTGTATGCCTCATCGCCGCAATGCGCTGCATTGGCTGCTCGCCGGGTGGCACAAATCCGGCTGGCGGATGCCGAACGATGATGACCATCCGCGATGTACAAAGCGGGCATGGCGTCAAAAAGCGCCGTCAGACGCGCCAGCGTGGCGGCGTCATCAATGGCCCAAAGCGTATGCCGCACGCCGCCACCCATTACGCCACTCTCCCCAGCCCCCTCCGCCACCGCATCAGCATCCGGTGCCTGTTGCGTCGCCGCGGCCAGAATCGCATCGACTTCCGCTTGTGGCGGATAGGCTAACAACACAGGCCCGGTTTGCGCGTTCAACGCCTCTATCTGACGGACACGGTCATCTTCTTTATCCGGCCGCGTAAATTCATGTTTACGGATGCGGTTGATTTCGTAAGCCGCCACGCTGGCGGCAGCGACCAAGCCAACTTGCACCTGTTCGCCCATAATCAAGCGATAAACGTAATAAGCGGCGGCAGCATCTTGTTTGAGCAATCCCGCCGCGATCATCTTGTGCAAATTTTCAGCCGCTTTGGCGTAAACCTGCGGCGCGTAAGGGTCGGTCGCGCTAGGCAAATCGATTTCCGGCTTGGAAATATGCAGAAAACTCCACGGCCGCCCAACCGCCAACTCGCGCGCTTCCGCGGTATTGAGCACATCGTAAGGTGGAGCGATAACTTCTTGAGCGCGGCCAGGCGCGGGACGCAAAGCAGGAAAAGGTCGAATCAGTGACATGGAGAGCTTCAATGAATTTGAAATGAACAGGATTCTAGCAGCCTGCTATTTGACCCAATACACGATATATTTCCAACCATGAAACATTCCCTGCTCAAACGATGGCTCTCCCGCCGCTATTCAGGCCGCCTTTCAGCCTGGTTTTCGGGCCTTTTTTCCGGCCACCTAAACGGTCTGGATGCGCTGCTGCAAGCCGGTGTGACCACCTTTCGCCTGTTCATCAAAAACGAGCTGCAGAATCATGCTGCCGCCACAGCTTTCTATTTTCTGCTCTCCGCCGCGCCGCTTGTGCTGTTGCTGGCTTATGCCGCGCAATACCTCGCCATAGTGGCGGAAAACTCTGTGCCGGCGGTCATGCTGCTGGCCGCGCTGTATGAACAATTCAATCTGGACAAGCTGTCTGAATTAGGCGTTATCCCGCAAAAAGCGCAAGTCACCGCCAGCGGCGTCGGCTTGTTAACACTGATTTTTTCTTCGCGCGGCTTGGTGAATGCGGTGCAAAGTGCTTTTCGCGTCATTTTTCCGGATGAATCGAAACGTCCGTTCATGCTCAACTGGTTGTTACCGTTGGTGGTTATCCCGCTTGTTTTCGTCTTGGTGGCGGTGGCGGTGGCGGTACAAGCCACGCTCACCTTTTTTGCCAACGTCGAATTACTCGGCTCGTCCAGTTCTATTTTCTGGAAAGCCATCAACGCCCTGATTGCGCTGCTCACCGTCTGGGGCTTGTTCTATGCGGCACTGCGCCGCCTGCCGCTGCGCCATCCCCCCGTTCGGCCCACTTTATTGGTCAGCGGCATCGCCACCCTCAGTTTTGCGCTGCTGTTTTATGGCTTTGGCCTGTTTTTCCGCGTCGAAAAATATCAGGCCATTTATGGCGCATTGGGCGGCGTCGTGTTCATTTTGATTGGCGCATTCATCGCCTGCATGATTTTCTATTTTTGGGCGCAATTTCTGTACGCACTGATCAAACTGGACGTCACCGCGCTGGAAAAACTCTTCCTGGGCGGTGAACAAGGCGGTGCCAACAAGCTGGAAGCCATCGTATTCGCGCGCTCCAATCGACTGCTGGCGAAATACGGCAAAACCTTTGCGGCCGGCGATAACCTCATTCAAGAAGGCGACGGCTCGCGGGAAGCCTTTTTCATTTACGCCGGCCAGGTCGCGGTTTTCAAACGCTTTCCCGACGGCGAAAAACAACTTTCTTTCATTGATGAAGGCAGTTTACTCGGCGAAATGGCCTATCTACTCAATGAACGCCGCACCGCCAGCGTGCGCGCTAAAACCGAAGTTACTGCCTTGGTATTGCCGCCAGAAATGCTGGAAGAGCTGATGCACTATTCCGCGCCGCTATCTCGCCGCATCATCGGCTCACTCGCACAAAGATTGATGAAGATGAATCAAGCGGCCGAGTAGCCGAGTAGTCAAAACACCACAATAAACATCAAAACACCCCGCTAAATGTGCCGGGGTGCATTCACGGTAAATAATTTATGTCCTATTACTCAATTTTTGCGCCAGCACGCAATTCTTGAATGTATTTACGCAGTTGATGTTGTTGCATTTGACTGGCGATACGGTTTTTCAGCTTATCGAAAGTGGGAAAGTCCAGTTTGCGCGTTTCGTTCAGACGAATCACATGCCAGCCAAACTCAGTTTTCACCGGTGTCCGGGTAATTTCGCCATTTTTCAGCTTGGTCATGACGTTAGCAAATTCAGGCACCAGGTTGGCGGGCACCATCCAACCCAAATCGCCGCCATTGCTGGCGGTGGTATCTTTCGATTGCTTCTTGGCAAGGTCCTCAAATTTGGCCTTCTTGCCGGTGGTCAGCTTGCTGATAAGGCTTTTGGCTTCGGCTTCACTTTCCACCAGAATATGGCTGGCACGGTATTCTGTCCCGCCCGTCTTGGCTTGCGCTTTATCATATTCGGCCTTGAGGATTTCTTCGCTGATCGGGTTGCTGCGCACGAAGGCTTCAATCGTCGCCTGGCTTAATAATTCTTTCTTTTGAAACTCCATCGCGGCTAGCAAAGTGGGGCCTTTATCGAGCCCTTTACGCACGGCTTCTTGGGATAGAAGTTCAGCGACCACCACCGCATCACGGATCGCTTCATCGGTCAGCGTTTCAGGCGCGCCGCCTCGATTCATACGACCTTGACGAACAAAATTGGCATAAATCGACGGCAACTCCACGCCGTTGACCATGGCTAAAGGCTTATCAGCGGAAGATGGCTTGCCAGCGGTCGACGGCTCAGCTGCGTTGACAAGTTGCATCGGCACAATAAAGCCGACAGAAAAGCTAGCGGAAAGGAGGACGATGAGTCGTTTCAGTTTCATGAGATTTCCAATGGATAAACAAAGGGTTGCATTGAGTTTGGCGGCAATTTCGAGTTCCCGCAGGGTAAGGCATTCAGGATGAACGATCAGCGCTCTTCCGGAACGCTGGCGTTGATCGACAACGCATGAATGCGCGTGTGCATTAAATCGCCGAGCGCTTGATAAATGGCACGGTGTCGAGCGACGATATTTTGCCCACTGAACGTGGCTGAAGTCAGACTGAGCCGATAGTGACCGCCGCCAGATTTTGCGCCGGCGTGACCGGCATGTTGCGCGGAATCGTCAATTATTTCGATCGTGGTTGGGCTGAGAACCGCCAGCCGTGCTTTGATTTCAGCAATAGTGTCAATCGAATTATTAGTGTCATTCATGGCAATACTTTCTTGAAGGGTTTGACGCTAACGCTGGCATAAACGCCGGCGGCAACGTAAGGGTCGGCTGCGGCCCAAGCTTCTGCTGCAGCCAAATGATCAAATGCGGCGACAATCAAGCTGCCCGTAAAACCGGCGGGGCCGGGATCAGGGCTATCAATCGCCGGAAATGGGCCGGCCAGGATCAGCCGCCCCTCGTCTTTCAACTGATTTAAACGCGCCAAATGGGCTGGCCGCGCACTCAGGCGTTTTTCCAGACTATCAGCGCCATCAATACCTTCAATGACGTAAAGTAGATTCATGATTCTTCCTTATCTTTCGTATCTTCCTTAATATGGCGCGAGAGATACAGTGTTCGGCCAATAATAAACACCACCATCAAGGCGAAAAAACTGCCCAGGTCAAGTTGAGTCGCGTCCAGATCGCATCGGGCAGGGAGACGCTTTTTTGCATCATCTGCCGGATCAGGTTGCGTTCAAATAATAAGGGCGCTAAGCCCAACGACAAGGCAAAAAGCCAATAAAGTAGCGTGGGCTTCCATTTTTTCGATGCCGCAGCCAGTCCCATAGCTGCGCCGTGCTAGACGGCCTCCCGCCGGGTGTAGCTGCGGGGTAGCTGCGGGTGTCCGGGAGTGACAAGGGGTGTCAACTTGCGCCCAATTTAGTCGCAGTGACGCGTTGAGTGTGCCGCATGAATTGAACATGAAAAGAATAGAGGCAGGCATTTTGCTATGATTCCAGCCATTGTCTCAACTCGGAGCGCAAAAACAACGTTTGATTCGGTTTGGCGATGGGGATTACACAGGCTGGCAAGTCGATAGTGATCAGCATTCTTTGCCCATTTATCCGCAGTTAACTTAACGCCCTATTTTTTGCACTACACCATGACCCTATATGATCTTCATTGCCACTCAACGGCTTCCGATGGTGTGCTCTCGCCGCATGATCTCGTTCTGCGCGCGCACGAAAAAGGCGTGCAAGTGCTCGCGTTGACCGATCACGACGTTTTAACAGGGCTTGCCGATGCTGCCTTAACCGCAACAGAGGTGGGCATCCGCTTTATTCATGGCGTGGAAATTTCAGTGAGCTGGAGCAACACGACGTTGCATATCGTCGGGCTGAATGTAGATCCGCTTGACCCGATTCTGCTGCAAGGTTTGGCTCGCAATCGCAGCGGACGCACCGAGCGGGCGCAAAGAATTGCCGACGAATTTGCGCGTATCGGCATCGCCGGTGCTTTCGAAGGCGCGCGCGCGCTGGCCGACAATAAAGAGCTGATTAGTCGCACCCATTTCGCCCGCTTTTTGGTAGAGCGCGGCGTGGCCAAAAGCCTTAAAACCGTATTCAAGAAATTTCTGGTCAAAGGCAAACCGGGCTACGTGCCCCATGAATGGGCCGCTTTAGCCGACGCAATTACCTGGATTCATGCCGCCGGCGGTGTTGCCGTGCTGGCGCACCCCGGTCGCTATCAAATTGGTCGTGAAAAAATGCGCGCCTTGTTGAGTGAATTCAAAGCGCTGGGCGGCAGCGGCATCGAAGTAGTCACTGGCAGCCACACTCCAGATCAAGTACCGCTCTACGCTGACTTAACTGTCGAGTTTGAACTCATGGCGTCAATCGGCTCAGATTTTCATGCCCCCGGCGAAGGCGGCCGCGAACTGGGCCGGCTCATGGCCTTGCCGGAACGTTGCCGGCCGATATGGCATGCTTGGGGTTAATACGGAAAAAAGATGATTAAATCGCTTCACCTAAAAAACTTTACTGTTTTTACCGATGCACACCTAGATTTCTGCGCGGGTTTAAATGTAATCGTCGGTCAAAACGGTACCGGCAAAACACAGTTGCTGAAAGCGGCATATCTCATGAATCGTGCTTGGCCGGATTTGATGTACAAACGCACTGCACTTAGCCAAAAGCGCGCTGAAGCCTATTTTGAAGATCGCTTACTCGGCCTGTTTCAGCCAAGCAAACTGGACAACCTAATTCGGCGTGGTAATACCTGTAAATCCGCCAATA
>CAYWXO010000024.1:9558-12501 GCA_964462255.1 uncultured Thiobacillus sp.
GCATCAGTCAGATCGTTACTTGGCATTACCCTAAAGGATATGCGGATGACAACGTTCAGTGAAGGCGATTTTATTTATGCGTTTCCAGGTAACTGGCAAGTTTTTAAATGGGACGATTCAAATCGCAATGATGCCATGGAAAATCTCGCAAACTTACCCCTAACAACAGCACGAAAACAATAAACGGGAAATCAAAATTCACCCACAATGCACCCACAACACGCCCCCCCCAAAATCCCCCTCCTCATGCTAAAATCGCGCGTATCCAACTTTAATGAAAATAAATAATAAATCATCAAAACCCTCTCTGCATTATTAAATAAATTATTGCAAAGCGTTTATGAGTGCATTTTGAATCAATTATGAGCCAACATTTTCATTTACATCCAGACAATCCACAACCGCGATTAATTCGGGAAACCGTAAAATTGCTGAAATCGGGAGGGGTGATGGTTTACCCAACCGATTCCTGTTATGCCATTGGGTGCATGATCGGCAACAAAGACGGCATGGAGCGCATTCGAGCGCTGCGTGGTGTTGACGATAAACATCTATTTACCTTAATTTGCCGCGATTTATCGGAAATTGCCCGTTTTGCGCTGGTCGATAATAAACAATACCGCATGCTGAAAGCAGCAACGCCGGGCGGCTACACATTCATTCTTGAAGCCACTAAAGAAGTGCCACGTCGATTGCAGCATCCCAAACGCAGCACCATTGGTTTACGCGTGCCGGAACATGTTGTTGTGGCATCATTGCTGGCCGAACTAGACGAACCAATTCTGTCGATGACGTTGCAATTGCCGGGCGATGAATACCCCCTCAACGACCCGGAAGACATTCTGGAACGCATAGGCAATCGCATCGACATCATGCTGGATAGTGGTTTTTGCGGTATTGAATCCACCACCGTCGTTGATCTAACCGGCGACACCCCCGAGTTAGTCAGGCGGGGCAGCGGTGACGTACGTTTATTAGGTTTCGAATAATTTTTATATTAAAAACATTAGGTATTGATTAAAACCGAATGGAACTAAATCTTATACAAAAAATATCTGTCTTCGCTTTGCCGGTGATTTTCGCCATTACACTGCACGAAGCAGCACATGGTTACGCCGCCTTGCGATTTGGTGATCGCACCGCACAAATGTTGGGCCGAATCAGCCTTAACCCCATTCGTCACTTCGATTTAGTGGGCACGTTAATCGTCCCTTTGGCCATTTTAATAATTTCCAAATTGAGCGGTGGCGCAGGCATTTTGTTTGGCTGGGCCAAACCGGTGCCGGTCAATTTCAATCAATTACGCCGCCCAAAGCAGGACATGCTCTGGGTCGCTGCGGCCGGCCCCGGGGCGAATTTGCTGATGGCGATGATCTGGGCTGGATTAGTTAAAGTCGCCCTCTTCATGCCGGGAAGCGGCTTCGCCATGCCACTGGCGTTAATGGGCGCGGCCGGAATATTCATCAACGCCGTTCTGATGGCGCTGAATCTCATCCCCCTGCCACCGCTTGACGGAGGTCGTATTGCGGTCAGTTTACTGCCGCATCGTCTGGCTTATGCCTTGTCACGCATTGAGCCATACGGGATTTTTATCCTACTGGGTTTGATGTTTATGGGTTTACTCGGCATTTTTATGTGGCCGCTCATTCAAGCTTTAATTCAACTGGCAGCTTTCATTTTCATGATTAATCCGGTTGAACTTCTCGCCCTCATCCAAATTGTTTTGAACTAACGGACTATTTTCATGTACGCAGATCGCGTTCTCTCTGGCATGCGCCCTACTGGCAACCTTCACCTCGGCCATTATCATGGTGTTCTCAAGAACTGGATTAGGCTACAGCACGAACATGAGTGCCTGTTTTTTGTCGCAGACTGGCATGCGCTGACCACCCAATACGACAGCCCGCTCGGTATTGAGCGCGCCACTTGGGAAATGGTGATTGATTGGCTGGCGGCCGGCGTTGACCCCACCAAGGCCACCCTGTTCATCCAGTCACAGGTGATCGAACATGCCGAATTGCATTTATTACTGTCGATGATGACACCGCTCGGCTGGCTGGAACGGGTGCCAACCTATAAAGATCAGCAAGAAAAATTGACCGAAAAAGACCTCTCAACTTACGGCTTTCTCGGCTACCCGCTACTGCAAAGTGCGGACATTCTGATTTATCGCGCTAATCAAGTGCCGGTCGGCGAAGATCAAGTGCCGCACATTGAGTTTTCGCGTGAGATTGCCCGCCGTTTCAATCATCTTTATGGCAAAGAGCTTGGCTACGAAGAAAAAGCGGAAGCGGCCGTGAAGAAATTAGGCGGCAAAAAAGCCAAGTTGTACCAAGAATTACGCACGCGTTATCAGCAGGAAGGCGATGACGAAGCGTTGGAATCGGCCCGCGCCTTGCTGGGCGAAACGCAAAATTTATCGCTGGGTGACAAAGAGCGCTTATATGGTTATCTGGAAGGCGGCGGCAAGATGATTTTGACCGAGCCGCAAGCCTTGCTGACCGTCGCGTCAAAAATGCCGGGGCTGGATGGGCAGAAGATGTCCAAGTCGTACCACAACACCATTTCTCTGCGCGAAGAGCCGGAGCAGGTGTCCAAAAAAATTCGCACCATGCCAACCGACCCTGCCCGCGTGCGCCGGCATGATATTGGCACGCCGGAGAAATGTCCCGTTTGGCAATTGCATCAGGTTTATAGCGGCGATGATGTGCGAAGTTGGGTGATGCAAGGCTGTACCAGTGCTGCCATTGGCTGTATTGAATGCAAACAACCGGTGATTGATGCGGTGCTGAAAGAGTTGGAGCCGATTCAAGAACGCGCGCGCGCCTATACCGAAGAGCCGGATACAGTGAAAAATATCATTGATGACGGCTGCGAAAAAGCGCGCGACTTAGCGCGTGAGACGATGCGTGATGTACGCGAAGCAATGGGGCTAAGCTACGG
>CAYWXO010000024.1:12601-17532 GCA_964462255.1 uncultured Thiobacillus sp.
ACTTAGCGCGTGAGACGATGCGTGATGTACGCGAAGCAATGGGGCTAAGCTACGGGTAATTACCAGCAATCGTAACGATTAACGAACCGTTAAAAACGCAAACCCAATTTTACGCTGTAAGTCATACTATCGCCGGTTTTGTCGGCTTCAACGGCGAGGTTGCCAGTTAAAATATTGAAGTTAAGGCCAGCAAATATTTTAGTGGCTTCAATGCTTTCTGCAGCCAAGGTTATGCCATTTAGCCCAGTCACGTTGGGCGTGCTATCCGCCCAAACATGGCCAATGCCGGCAAACGGGGTGAACATGGCCAGCCCTTTTGAAACGGAGATATCAATACTCTTGGTTTCAAAATCAAGCTGCGAAACACCGGTTAATTTGGTGTAGGCACCGCGCACAGCCAGGGCCGGCACCAACGTGCTGCCTGGCAAAATAGCGTAGCTGGCTTCTGCGCCCCAAAGCTTAATGTTAGTCGTTGGCACTTGGGTATAGAAACCACCTACATTAATGCCGAATGGCAAACCTTTGCTGATATGCAGTTTCGGCACTGGCAACCAGTTTTCACTGCTCCCGGTGGCTTTTTCCCAAATGTTACTGTGCTTCATCTCGGTTGCGCCTAGCTCAATGCCAAGGTCGAAACCGGTAATACCCATCGCCTCGGCAGGCTGCACGGCTTTGTAGCTGAGTGCAGCAGTCAGGTCTTTTGACAGGTTTTTGAATTCTCCTTGCACGAGGGTATTGAGTTGATCTATATCCCCTGCAATAGATACATTGGAAAACAACAGTGAACACAGTGCGGGGAGAAAGATGCGTTTCATCAGGGTATGTTTCATATCGGTCTCGATAAGGTTAATGAAGGAATTAAAGGAATAAGCGGAATAAACGTTCCCAGTATAACGAAGACAACTTTTTCTGGCAGTATGATTGTGCTTGAAAATTGACGATGCGGCCGCAAGAAGTAAACCTGCCTGTTGATGGAATTTTGCAATGAATGACGACAAAACTGATGCGATCAAGACACCTATCGAAGGTGAAATCATGGAATCTGAAGAGATAGGCGAGGAGCGCAGCCTTTTATCCATGGATGAATTGAACTCATCCAATGCGCCTGCCAGGGCTAATTTGCCGGCGCAAACCCTGCCTGCATCAATCTATATTTTACCGTTGACCGAGAAGCCCTTCTTCCCGGCGCAGACCTTGCCATTGATCATGAATGAGCCGCCGTGGATGGAAACGGTGAAGCGGATCGGCGATGCGGGCCATCATCTGGTCGGCTTGGTGATGGTGCATGGCGATATTTCCGATGACGCGCGACCCGAAGATTTCTATGGTATTGGCACTTTGGTGCGTATGCATCACCCGCTGCGTTCGGATGGCAAGATCCAATTTATTGCCGAAGGTATTACACGCTTCAAGGTAGTGGAATGGTTATCAGGCAAAGCACCGTATTTCGCGCGGGTTGAATATCCGGTGGAGACGCGCGCGCCTAGCGGCGGCGAAGAAATCAAGGCTTATGCGCTGGCCATTATCAATTCCATCAAGGATTTATTGCCGCTCAATCCGCTATACAGCGAAGAGCTGAAATTTTTCTTGAATCGGTTTTCGCCGAACGAACCCGCCTTGTTAGCCGATTTTGCCGCCAGCCTGACCACCGCACCGAAAAACAAGCTGCAAGATGTTCTAGAAGCCCTGAACTTGCGCAAACGCATGCAAAAAGTGCTGCTGCTGATCAAGAAAGAGCTGGAAGTCGCCAAGCTGCAAAGCCATATCCAGGAAAAAGTGGAAGAAAAGATGACCCAGCAACAACGGGAATTCTTTTTACGCGAGCAATTAAAAGCGATCCAGAAAGAACTGGGCATCGCCAAGGACGACCGCACCGCCGATTTGGACCTTTACCAAAGTCGCATCAAAAAACTGAAATTGCCCCCGCATGCGGACAAAAAAATTAACGATGAAATGACCAAGCTATCCGGCTTGGAGCATGGCTCGCCTGAATATACTGTGACGCGCAATTATCTCGATTGGCTAACCAATTTGCCGTGGGGAAAACACACGAAGGATAAACTCGATTTAGTGCGGGCGCGCAAGGTGCTGGATTCAGACCACGACGGCTTGGACGATGTCAAAGAACGCATCATCGAATTTCTTGCGGTGGGCACGCTAAAAGGGGAAGTAGCCGGTTCAATTTTGCTGTTGGTCGGCCCGCCTGGCGTCGGTAAAACCTCGGTGGGCCGCTCCGTGGCACGGGCGCTCGGGCGCAAGTTCTACCGCTTCTCTGTTGGCGGTATGCGTGACGAAGCAGAAATCAAAGGCCATCGTCGCACTTACATTGGTGCCATGCCAGGGAAATTCATTCAGGCGATCAAAGAAGTTGAATCGCAAAATCCCGTCATCATGCTGGATGAAGTTGACAAAATCGGGGCCAGTTATCAAGGCGACCCCGCTTCTGCCCTGCTGGAAGTGCTTGATCCTGAACAGAATTCAGAATTTCTTGATCATTATCTTGATGTGCGCTTTGACCTATCGAAAACCTTGTTTATTTGTACGGCTAATCAGCTCGATACCATCCCGGCTCCTTTAGTGGATCGGATGGAAGTAATTCGATTATCAGGCTATCTGATGGAAGAAAAGCTGGCCATTGCTAAACATCATCTCTGGCCGAAGCAAATCAAAAAAGCCGGCTTGAAGCGTGGCCAGGTTTCCATTACTGAAGCGGCCGTGCGCAACATTGTCGAAGGCTATGCGCGTGAAGCCGGCGTCCGGCAATTGGAAATGAATCTGGGCAAGGTGATTCGTAAAGGGGTGGTCAAAATTGTTCGCAAAGAAGCGGAAAAACTGCATGTCACCGCCGATAATCTAGGTGATTACATCAGCGAACCGCCTTACATTCCAGAAAAGCCGATGGCGGGGATTGGCGTTGTAACCGGGTTGGCATGGACGGCCTTAGGCGGCGCCACTTTAACCATTGAAGCAACTAAGGTTCACACCCTTAATCGCGGCTTTAAGCTGACCGGCAAACTCGGCGAAGTCATGAAGGAATCCGCTGAAATTGCCTACAGCTACATCGCCAGTCATTTAAATCAATATCAGGCGGACGCAAAATTCTTCGATGAAGCTTTTGTGCATCTGCACGTGCCGGAAGGGGCAACGCCAAAAGATGGCCCTTCCGCCGGTATCACCATGGCCACGGCGTTACTTTCCCTGGCGCGCAATAAAAAAATTGAGCGCCCGTTAGCCATGACCGGTGAATTGACGCTAACCGGCCAGGTGTTACCGGTGGGGGGTATTCGCGAGAAGGTGATTGCCGCCAAACGCGTCGGCTTGCATGAATTAATTTTGCCGCACGCTAATCAGGCGGATTTTGACCGCTTGCCGGACTACGTTAAAGCCGGCGTTTCGGTCAGTTTCGTCAAACATTATCAAGATGTGGCGAAGCTGGTATTAGGCGTTTAATGCTTTTTCATCCCAGTGGAGGCCTGATTTATCATGGCCGGGCACTGCGATGGCAGCGTACTTTATGGCGGCCGTTTCACGCAGCGGTTGCTCAGTGGTTGGCGCAGTGGTTGCAACAATGGCAAGGCACTTCACAACACAAGGCAGAACAGTTAGTGCTGGTCGGGCCGAGTGGCGGTTATGCGCTCAATGCGGATTTTTTAGCCCACTTTGCGCGCCTCACTGTTCTGGAGCCTGATGGGTTGGCGCGCAGGATTCTGCAGCACAAATTTCCTGCTTGCCGCTTTGAAATGGCCGACGAAGTGACAGACTCACCCACCTTGAAACTCGCGCAGCCAGACGGATTTGATCATCTGGCGCAGTATTATCCCAAGGCGGCTTTTCTATTTTGTAATCTTTTCGGGCAGCAGCTCATGGGCAGTGCGCCGGCACACTTTGAACGGCAACGCTGGTTAATTGGCCTAGTGCCTGCCATGCAAGGGCGCATTTGGGCGAGTTGGCACGATCTAGCCTCCACCACGCGACCGCCTGATGTCATGGGTGTCTGTCAATACGCGCATTCCGAAGCATTGGCCGACGTGCTGGCGCACTATTGGCACGGCGGTGAGTTAGAAATTTACGATCATGAGTGCAGCGGAATTTGCCCTGAGTTGCCCCGGCAAACGGCTATTTGGCAGTTGACAGCAAAGCGCTATCATTTAATCGAGTGGCTGCATTCAGCTTAATCGACAGGTGTTTAAACATTGGAGAAGTAAATTAATGACCTCAACGAATCATGAACACGTCCTCAATGCCACGCGGCAATGGCTAGAAAAAGCAGTGATTGGCCTTAATCTCTGTCCATTTGCCAAAGCGGTTTACGTCAAGAATCAGGTGCGTTTTGTCGTTAGCGAGGCGAAGCATCTGGATGGATTTCTGGAGGATTTGGATCGTGAACTGGATTTGCTGGCGGCAGCGGATCCGGCTGAAATTGACACCACGTTATTGATTCATCCCAGCCTGTTGCCGGATTTTCTCGACTTTAATGATTTCACCCTCATCGCAGAAGCGGCCGTGGAAGAGCATGGCCTGGAAGGCGTGCTGCAAGTCGCCAGTTTCCATCCGCTCTTTCAGTTTGCCGAAACAGAGCCGGACGACATTAGCAATTACACAAACCGATCGCCCTACCCCACGTTACATTTGATTCGGGAAGAAAGTCTGGCGCGGGCCGTCGAGGCGTTTCCAGATGCGGAAGCCATTTTCGGTCGCAATATTGAAACTTTGCAGCGATTGGGCATTGCCGGTTGGCGGGCGTTGGGGCTATCTGCGCCGGACGCATCCCCCCCCGTCGATAAAACATAAAAAACGGTGCCCTCAAAGCACCGTTAAACCCAAAACTAGGCAAGGGTGGTGGGCGGCACTGATTCCGTCGATTCTGCAACCTCTGACGCAACCTCGCGCATCGTATCCGCATCGAAATCCGGGGTGTCGGGGCTATCTGG
>CAYWXO010000024.1:17632-21416 GCA_964462255.1 uncultured Thiobacillus sp.
TTATCTGGATTATCGAGGCTATCCGGATTGTCGGCGGCTTTGCGTTGCGCCAATTTTTCCTGTTTCTTTTGTTTCTTTGCCAGTTCTTTCTGCCGCTTTTCGAAGGCATAGTTAGGTTTTGCCATAATCGATCCGTTTCTGATGCGAGTGAAGTAGAACGCAAGCGTACCTTAGAAGCAGGGTGAATAAGTAAAACGATTTTTTGAGGTGAACATGGCTAAGTCAAAATTTAAGGTAATTAACTCCCGCACTAAACCTGAATCAACGCCTGTTTTACCGGAAATAAAACCCGGTCAATCGGTTGAGTTGCTGAAGGAATTGCACATTCTGACCCGCGACGGAAAACTGAATCAGGACAGCCGGCGCAAACTCAAACAGGTTTACCACCTGTATCACTTTATTGAACCGCTGTTACAAAGCGTGATGGCGGCCACGGGAGATTTAACACTGGCGGATCATGGTGCCGGCAAATCTTACTTAGGCTTTATTTTGTACGACCTGTTTCTGAAAGATCGCCAGAGTGGTCATATTTTTGGCATTGAAAGCCGGCCAGAATTGGTGGAAAAATCGCAAGCACTGGCCGCACAGCTCGCATTTCAGCGCATGTCGTTTCTCAATCTGACGGTGGAAGAATCCATCGCTGCGCCCGAACTACCGGCGCAAATTGACATCGTCACCGCCTTGCATGCCTGCGATACCGCCACCGATGACGCCATTCGCTTTGCCTTGCACAAACAGGCGCGCTTTATTGTTTTGGTGCCGTGTTGTCAGGCTGAAGTTGCCGCCGTATTGCGCAAGAACAAAAACGCCTCATTTTCCAAAACGCCGCTGGCCGAACTTTGGCGACATCCCATTCATAGCCGCGAATTGGGCAGCCATCTCACCAACGTCTTTCGCTGTTTGTTGCTGGAATCGCATGGCTACCAGGTCACCGTGACCGAGTTGATCGGCTGGGAACATTCCATGAAAAATGAACTGATTATTGCCGAACGCGCCACCGCCCCGCATGGCGGCGTACGTAAAAATGCGCAAGAACGGTTAGAACACATTTTGCACACATTAAATCTGGACGAATTGAAAACACGGTTTATGTATTGATAGAGGGGACGCCACCGCGCTTACCCATCTCAGCCGCCATCCAATGCCGTGAACCCAGGAAACCATCCAGCCCCTGGGCGTCTTGCGCCGACTTTTCGCTGCGCGCTTGTTTGCTGCTTCATATTCCTCGTTACGGATGTCCATGAATTTTCTCCCACTCATTACGCAGATACACCAAGTCGGCGGTCAAGGCCGCCACAATGCCGGTGAGTAAGAGAGAGTTATTTCACAAGCTCACGGCAACACCTTGCGGCAGTAACCCTACCCCACCCGCAACCCTAAATCTACTGCCAAACTCCGGGCCGGGTAATGAAAGCTGACCGGGCCATCTTCTTCGCCATGGACAAATTGATGCACAAACGGGTGGCGTGATTGTTGCATTTCCGCGGCGGGGCCTTCGGCGACGACGATGCCGTTATCAATAAAATAAGCGTAATCGACGATTTTCAACGATTCGGCAATGTCGTAGGTAACCACAATAGAAGTTAAGCCGAGGGCATCGCTTAGGCGACGAATAATGTTAGCAATAACATCCAGTGAAATGGGGTCAAGACCCGCGAAAGGTTCGTCATACATGGTCAACATGGGGTCGAGAGCCACCGCGCGCGCCAAGGCTACCCGGCGTTGCATGCCGCCAGAAAGCTCGCCGGGCATCATTCTTTGGGCACCGCGCAAACCGACCGCGTGCAGCTTCATCAGCGTCAAATCGCGAATCATCGCCTCAGGCAAATCAGTATGTTCACGCATTGGAAAAGCGACGTTATCAAACACCGATAAATCGCTGAACAAACCGCCCGCCTGAAACATCATGCCCATCTTGCGGCGCAGTTTGTAAAGGTCCGTGTCATTCAGTTGATGCACCACCTCGCCGGCCACCTTGACCTGGCCAGCGGCCGGGCGCAATTGGCCGCCAATCAGGCGCATCAAAGTCGTTTTACCGCAGCCGCTTGATCCCAGAATGGCCACCACCTTGCCGCGTGGGATATTCAGGTTAAGCCCTGTCAGCACTTTTCGGTCACCATAAGAAAAATGCAACTCTTTGATTTCAATGAGGGATGCGGACGTCACCAAAAAATCTCCTAGTCGTGCCAAAGCCTGTGGGGGAACGCGATTATCGCGGAATCAAACGCAGCAGACGAATGCGCTCTCAAGTGCGGAAATGCGACACTTCGCTGGTCAACTGCGCTGACATCGCTTGCAAACCCGACACTGAACAGGTGACGGCATGCACTGCCTGATCATTCTGCTCTATCAAGCTTTGCAACTGCGCTATGTTCGCTTCCATATTGCGCTCCGTCTCGCCCTCAATCGCAATGGCTTCATCAATGCGCTGAACAACATCGGTGACTTGCTGTGCTTCCTGACTCATTTTCTCGAATTCTTCGCGCGCTTGCCGGGTCAGCCCCACACTTTTATCGACTTGTTGCAAGCCCGCCTGCATGGTTTGCACCGCACGCTCAGTGCCGCTTTGAATGCTCTGCGTCATACTGGAAATCTCTGCCGTCGATTGCGTAGTTCGCTCGGCTAATTTACGCACCTCATCAGCGACAACCGCAAAGCCTCGACCTTGTTCACCAGCGCGGGCGGCCTCAATGGCTGCATTCAACGCCAGCAGATTAGTCTGGTTGGCAATATCAGAAATTACACCGAGGATGGCACTGATACGCGCCGACATCGCCCCCAGCTCCTGCACATGATTCGCCGTTTCTCGCACCGATGCCGACATGGCTTCCGTCCCCGCTGCCGCGCTGCCGGCAAGCCCAGCCCCATTTTTGGATACGGCAGAAGCTTCCTGCGCAATACCCCTCGCCTCGCGCACCGCCGACACGACTTGATTACGGTTATCGCCCAAGCGCGCGGCGTCTCCCACCATATCCCCTGCTTTACTAAGTTGCTGCGCGCTGGCAGAAGCGACCGAATCGGCGGCACCGGCAAGCTGGGTGGCAGCCGCCGCCACCGTATCTGCATGCGCCTGCACTCTTGTTACCAGCTTACGCAGGCTCTCTTGCATGCCAGCCAATGCAGCCAACAAACTGCCGCTATCACCCGGCACGAGCGCAACCTGCTGAGTCAGATCGCCGGCCGCAACCGCGCCAACCATCGACCGCGCATAAGCCGGATCGCCGCCCAGCTCACGCCGAACGTAAGCCAATGTCGTCACAACAGACACCAAGCCCACCCCAACCGCCAGCAAAGTCAGAATCAAGCTGGCCATTTCCAGCTGATTCACGCGCTGGGTCATCTCCTCGCGATGCTGATCGGTCAGCTTCTTAAGCACGCCAACATCATCAAGCAAGGCTTGCTTCAGCGCCCGCCATGCCGGCGTTTCTTGCGTATTGGTCAGTTGGCGAGCCTCATCGGTCTGCCCGGCCTTGATAGCACCCAACACCGCCGCCTGCGCCTGTACCTGCTGCGCAAGCAAGGGGTCGAGCCGCTTAAGTTCTTGCTCAAACAGCGAAATCTGGCTGGCCAGCTTATTGGCAGCCGCGTATGCCTCACCAAAATCCTTGCGCGCAGTCTCCAGGTTTGCATGGGCTTTAGGGTTATCTGGATCAAGCTGGATATTGCGTAACGCCTGCCCCATCTGCAGACCTTGGGTGTACATCTCGCGGTACTGCTGGCGGAGCGCCAATTTACCGTCCAAAAATTCTGAAAAACTAGCCGACGTAGAATGCAAGCCCCAAAA
>CAYWXO010000024.1:21516-22721 GCA_964462255.1 uncultured Thiobacillus sp.
CTGCTATCGCCCCCAAAAACAGTCGGGTTTTTTGAAATGGAGCATGTCATGTCAGATACAAACAACACCGAAAAGGGTGATGAAAGCATTACCACCGCCAGCATTGCCACCGATTGCGTCAGCGAGATCAACGCCAGTGCAGCAGAGCCAACAAGTGCGCCCATTGACGCCATGCCCAGCATGGCCGATCAATTGCGTCAGGCCGAGTTGAACGCGCAAGAACATCACGATGCGTGGTTGCGTGCAAAAGCCGATGCTGAAAATGCGCGGCGGCGGGCGCTGGATGAAATCGACAAGGCGCGCAAATACGCGCTGGATAAATTTGCCGCCGATTTACTGCCGGTGAAAGATAGTCTGGAAGCCGCCTTGGCTACCAACGACAACGTCAGTGTGGACAGCTTGAAAAGCGGCGTTGAATTAACGCTGAAATTGCTGGCTGGCGTGTTCGACAAAAACAGCATCAAAGAAGTGAATCCCATCGGCGAAAAGTTTGATCCAAACTTCCATCAAGCGGTCGCCATGGTCGAAGCAGAGGGCGATGCGAATACCGTTTCCAGCGTGCTGCAAAAAGGCTATGCGCTCAATGATCGCGTCATGCGTCCGGCCATGGTGACTGTCGTCAAACCGAAGTGATCGACGCAACCCACGCTGCAAACGTCTTGAAATTGGCTATCTCAATCCCACTTGGCACACACGTTTAATTCATTCTGAGGAATATAAAAATGAGCAAAATTATTGGTATCGATCTGGGCACCACCAACTCCTGCGTAGCAATCATGGAGAACGGCAAACCCAAAGTCATCGAAAACTCTGAGGGCGCACGCACAACACCGTCGATCATCGCTTATGCGGAAGATGGTGAAATTCTGGCCGGCGCTCCGGCAAAACGTCAGTCCGTCACCAACCCGACCAACACCTTGTATGCCATCAAGCGTTTGATCGGCCGCCGCTTCGAAGAAAAAGAAGTGCAGAAGGATATTGCTTTGATGCCCTACAAGATCGTCAAGGCCGACAACGGTGACGCGTGGGTAGAAGTGCGCGACAAGAAAACTGCCCCGCCGCAGATTTCTGCCGAAGTGCTGCGCAAGATGAAGAAAACCGCTGAAGACTATCTGGGCGAAGAAGTGAGTGAAGCGGTTATCACCGTGCCGGCCTACTTCAACGATTCACAGCGTCAAGCCACTAAAGACGCTGGCCATATTGCC
>CAYWXO010000025.1:0-5726 GCA_964462255.1 uncultured Thiobacillus sp.
CAAACAAATTGCAAACAAATTGCAAACAAATAAAAAAAGCCGGCAGGGTGTAAACACCGCAACCGGCCCGATCGACTTCAGGTTAATGAAGTACGCGGTGATTAAACAATGCGCTTAGCCAACAACAGCATCAGCGCTGTTTTTGTCACCGGTGTTATCAACCCAGTTAACAGTGACTTTGTCACCTTTTTTAGCGCCGGCTACCTTGAAGGCCAGGTAGGGGTTCTTGGAAATGCCGCCACCCCATTGGGCGTCCAGCACTTGGGTACCGTTTAACGCGGCGGTGACTTGGGTAATGTGGTGAGCCGGGACCAAAGCGCCGGTTTTAGCGTCTTTGCGCAAGCCGGTTTCCATTGGGTGATTCATTAAGCATTTCACTTCGGCGGCGTTGCCGGCCATGGATGCGCGGATTTTCATCGGTTCTGCCATTTTGTTGCTCCTGTATATATACGATTCTGCTGCAATTTAAAGAGGTGTGCCGTTACACATTCGGTAACTAGCAGGACCATAAAGGTCGAATTAAAGACCAAGTTAACCGCCGCATCCGCCGATGGTAACTTTGACTTCTTTGGCCGCGGAATACAGCTTGCCGCCGGCTTTTACCACTGCGCGAACGTTGGAAGTGGTACCCATTTTGATGCGGGTGGAAACGTAACCCTGTGCGCCGTTGGAGAAATTGAACGCGGCGATTAAAGGCAGAGAGTTCTTTTCACCGAAGATGGTGATTGACTCGGTGCCAGCAATGCTGGAGGTAATTTCAACAGGCACCACTGCGCCGTTTTCAGCGATGTCAGGCGCTTTCACGCTGATGTCGCCGCTGTTGGCGGCACCGGAAACGCCCATAGAGCTCATCGCAGCATCCAGGCTCTTGGAATCAAACGCGGCCTTGTTCCAGTCGGCGGCCATCACCATACCGGGCTTCAACAGACCTGCGGCAATTGCCACGCTCACTGCACCGGCTGCACCGGCACTTTTCAGTACATTTCTACGTTGAGTATTCATTTGCACTCCTTGACTCTATTAGGTTGGTTACAAACTGTAGATAAAGTCGACGACCTTATCGATTTCATCGTCGTTCAGTATTTTATGTTTACCAAACGGCGGCATGAAACTGGTGGGATGAGATGCGGTGGCATCCCATATCTTGGCGCGTAATACCGTTTTATCGGGAAAGCGCGCCTGCATTGCAATAATCGGTGGGCCACTATTACCGCTTTGTTCTGCATCAGGCTGTGTCGGGAAGCCATGACACGCCAGGCAATGACCTTTTTCGTGGTTGAAGGAAATCTCTTTGCCGCTTTCTACTTTTTCAATTTTTTGCAGCGATTGCGCCAGCGCATTGTTGCTGGTCAGGATGGCAAGGATGGCAAATAACCCAGCGCACGACAGCAGCAGCGCGGGCAGCATTCCAGCTAGCTTGGCAGTGTGTCTTTGCAGCATGCGCATAGTGTTTTTATGCCTCTCGCCTCAGGTTGTGTGTAAAAAATAAACGGCTCTGTTTGGTGGAGCTGAAGAATATTCGCAACATCGAAGCGAACACAAGTGCCTATGTTTAGCTGAGTACGATATTTTTCAAGGCGTCTATGTTACTACCAAATAATTCGCATTTGCTGCATGTTGAAGCGGTTAAAGCGGAAATTTCGATCAGGCTTTAACCCTTTAAAGACAAGGGGAAATGGGTCGGCCGCCACTGTCTTACTGGCGCGATGTCTCTCGCGTTTGGCGCGCGCGCAGTTCACGCAAGCGGGCGTCAATAATCGACAAGGTGAAGAAATCGGTTTTGCCTTGGCGCTGGGCCAGTTGCAATTGTTCGATGGCCGCGCCGATTCGATCGGCCAGTGCATAGGCCTCGGCTTGCGCCAGAAACGATTCGGCTTTGTGTCCCAGCGCCTGATGCGCTTGCGCTTTTAGCGCGAACAAGGTGCCATCGGCAGTCCAGATGCGTTGCCGCTCGTTGATGAATTTGAGGGCTTCCTCCGCCTGGTTGGCGGCTTGCAACGCTTTGATATGTTGATAAGCCAGCGGCCGGTAAGCACCGGTTTTCACCAGTGCAACGGCGGTCACCTTGGCGGCTTGCTCGGCCTGACCGCGCGCCATCAGCAATTCAGCGCGCGTTAAATCGAGTAGCGGTGCGTCGGCGCTGTAAGGCGTGGTGAGTCTGGCTGGTGCGGTGAGGCTCTGTGCTTGTGCTTGTGCTTGTGTCAGTGCCTGCTCGGCCAGATCAAATTGGCCCATGCGTGCGTGCGCCAGCGCTAATCCATACCAAGCCGCGACGCCAGGCTGTTCACGCACGCGGGCTTCGAATGTACGCAACGCATCGCGCGCTTCTCCTTCTGCGGCTTGCACGCGGGCGCGCACCAATGAAAACTCAATGCTGTCTTCAAACTGCCGGTAGGGAATGGCATCCAGTCGATTCTGAATATCGGCGATGCGTTCGTGAGTCAGCGGATGGGTGCGCAAATAGGCGGGCGCATTGTTTTCATACAAGCGGCTTTGCATTTGCAAGCGCTCAAAAAAAGAGCCCATGCCGAGAGGCGAGAAATGGGCCGCGGCCAGCGTTTGCAAGCCGATGCGATCGGCCTCGCGTTCATGTTCGCGGGTGAAATTCAGTTGATTCTGAATGTTCATCGCCTGCGCGGTGACAATCGCCGCTTGGGTCGCTTCCGGATTGGAGCGCGCAGCCATAATGGCGATGGCAATTGCCGCCAGAGAGGCCAGGCCGGCGTTTTTTTGCGTATCGACAATGCGTGCAATATGGCTCTGCGTGACGTGGGCAATTTCATGCGCCAACACGCCGGCCAATTCCGATTCGTTGCGTGCCGCGGAAATCAGGCCGGTATGCACGCCGATGAAGCCGCCGGGCATGGCAAAGGCATTGATGCTGCTATCTTGCACCGCGAAAAACTCAAATTGTCGGCCCGGCGCAGGCGATGCCGCCGCCAGCCGCAAGCCGAGGTTGTTGAGGTAATCGGTGATGACCGGGTCATTCAGATAATGCGGGCTGTCGCGCATCTGGCGCATGATTTCGCGGCCGATGCGATCTTCATTCGATTCGCTTAGCGTGGCGCGCGAAACTTCGCCCAAATCAGGCAATTCGAAGGCGTGTGATGCAGGAAAAAACGGCGGCAACAGCGGCGAACCGGCAAAAATAAGCGCCGTCGCCAAGACAATGGGATGAATTTTTAGCATGCGGCTATGATACTAGCCCTCTTTACCAGTTCCACTTCGATATGAACAACTTTACGCATTTTGATGAGCAGGGCCGCGCGCTGATGGTCGGTGTCGGGGAGAAAGCCGAAACACGCCGCGTGGCGGTGGTTGCCGGCAGTATCGTGATGCAAAGCACGACTTTGGCGATGATCCGCGAGGGTGCAGCTAAAAAAGGCGACGTTTTGGGCGTGGCGCGGTTGGCCGGCATCATGGCGTCGAAACGCACCGCGGATTTGATTCCGCTTTGCCATCCGCTGGCGCTGACCAAGGTGACGATTGATTTCCGCCTGGATGAAGAGCGTCATGCCATTGATTGTCGCGCCATGACTGAAACCGTCGGGCGCACCGGCGTTGAAATGGAAGCGCTGACCGCCGCCAGCATTGCGCTGCTGACCATTTACGATATGTGCAAGGCGGTGGATCGCGGCATGGTGATTGAATCGGTGCGCTTAGTGGAAAAGCTGGGCGGTAAATCTGGCCATTGGCATGCCGACACGGTGGAGTCTTGAGATGCAAACCCCTTTAACGCAATCTCCTTTAACACAAACCCCTTCCATGGCAACAACCGAGCCATCACTCACCTTTGTGCATGATTTGACGCCGGTGCAACTGCGCGATTTACAGGCGGACAGTGCCCGTCAGTGCAATTTAAGCGTGCAATTTAACGATGTGCTGGCGGATGGCAGCGCCGGCCCGGAACTCTGCTTGCTGCCGGCCGGTATGTTTACGCAGGGTAATGCGGCGCCTACGCGTGAATTCGGCGAGCTTGCGCCGCGGCATGTCAGCTTGACGCAACCGTTTGCGCTGGGGCGATTCTGCGTCACCGCACTAGAGTTTGAGCGTTACAGCGCGGCAAGCGGACACCGCTGGCCAGATCATTTGGTGCGCACGGAAGGTCGCCAGCCGGTCACCAACGTTAATCGGGCTGATGCGGCGGCTTACCTCGCTTGGTTATCCGCCCAGACGGGCCAGACCTATCGTTTGCCGACTGAAGCGGAGTGGGAATATGCCGCCCGCGCGGGTAGTGTGACGCCCTACTGCTTCGGTACGACGCTGGGCTGCAGCGAAGCCAATACCGGCTCATTTCAAATTGTCGGGCGCAGTGTGCAAGGCTGGCGACGCTTTCTGCCGTTTTGTGCGCCGATGAATCAAGCGGTGGAGGTGGGGCTTTATCCGGCCAATGTTTGGGGATTACACGACATGCACGGCAATGTCTGGGAATTTACGCAAGATCTCTGGGAAGGTCAGGCGGACCCTAATAGTCCGGGTAAAACGGGGCAGTGGTTTGTCACCAAAGGCGGCTCGTGGTTTGAATCGGTCTGGCAGGCGCGATCTTGTGCGCGCAAGCCACGCTGGTTTGACGAACTGGATGTTAACCTCGGCTTTCGCGTTTTGCGTGAGGTTACTCCTTAGCCGGGTTGCTTCTTGGTGGGGTTATTCCTTGGTCTCGCCCCAGCGCGGTATCAGCGTATGTGCGATGTGCAATTGATCGAGGATGCGTGCGACGATGAAGTCGATGACTTGCGCCACATCGTGCGGCCGGTGATAAAAACCGGGATTGGCCGGCAAGATGGTCGCGCCGGCTTCCGCCAGTGCGGTCATGTTGCGCAGATGGATGAGAGAAAACGGCGTTTCACGCGCGACCAGTATCAAAGGCCGTTTTTCTTTCAGGATGACATCGGCTGCCCGTTCGATCAGATTGTCGGCCAAACCGTGCGCGATAGCCGCCAGGCTGCCCATGGTGCAGGGACAGATCACCATGGCGTCGGCCGGGTTGGAGCCGGAAGCGGGCGGCGCAAACCATTCATCTTTGCCGTAAGCGGTCAATTTGCCTTGCCGGCTGTTGAAACGCTTGAGGAAAAATTCCGCCATCTCGGCATTGCCGCTGGGCAATTGCAGATCAAGTTCTTGTTTGGCGACGATGCGTGCCGCTTGCGATACCAATAAATCGACCCGGCAACCGGCATTGAGCAAACAGTCCAGCAAACGCAAACCATAGGCCATGCCGGAAGCGCCGGTGAGGGCGAGTGTGATGCGCTTCATGAATTAACAGTCTCTGAACGGGGCGCGGATTTAAGCAGATGTGCCGTGGCGAGTCCATTGCCCAGGCCGGTCAGCCAAGCCGCGCTGAGGAAAAAAGGCAGCAGGCCGAGAATGCTGGCACCGGGCATCAGCCAGACATCAACGACCCACAATTGCGCGCCAATATGGCCCATGGCGGCCAGCAACGAAATGCCGACCGGGCCGAACCAGCGCGGCGGCAGATGGATGGCGGCAGCCAAAATGAGCAGGCTGGCCAAGCCACCACTGACGCTGAGCAGGAAGGCCGGCGTTAAAAATTGGCCTAATGCCAGCGCACCGGCCACGATGCGCAAACCGGCCACCCACGCTGCAGTGCGCCAGCCATAACGATAAAGCACCAACAGCGTGACGATATTGGCCAGGCCGGGCTTGATGCCGGGAATGGGCAACGGAATAGCCGCTTCGGCCAGTGTCAGCCCAATTGCCGCAGCCGC
>CAYWXO010000025.1:5826-12685 GCA_964462255.1 uncultured Thiobacillus sp.
AGGGCATCAATAGTTCAGACTGTCATAGCCGGCGGCGGCGTTTTCCACGCTGACCCGATTCGGCAGGCAGACCGCTGCGCCACCGGGTGGAATCCAGCCTTGTTGCACGCAAAGTTGGCGCGGGCTGGGGTCAGCGGCGACGCGAACGCGACCAGCGCGGATTTCGATGCGGCTGATGCCGAGCGGCCCGCTTACTTCAATCTGACGGTTTAGGCGCAAGCTGGCTTCCTGCGCAAGCTGGCCATTGACGCGAATAACAACACGGCCTTCCAGGCTATCGGCCTGACGCAGCCAGAGCGCAATAATCAGCACAAGGGCTGCACCAGCCAACAGCACATCGCCGGGACGAATGGAATGCTGAATCAAGTTAGTTCAAGACGCGGGGTTAGTGGTGTTGCGTGCTTGCTGTTGTGTTCAACTCGCGCGTTCAACTCGCGGTGGCGAATCAACACATTTTGCGGATCGCTATGTTCGGAATAGCGAAAGCGGCTGGCCAAGGTTTCCGCGAAATACACCGAACGATGTTGGCCGCCGGTGCAACCAAGGCCGACCGTGAAGTAGTTGCGGTTATCGGCGATATAAGCCGGCAACCACTTGGCGACATAGGTGTAGATGTCCTGCAGCATCTCCTGCGCGCTTGCTTGCGCTTGCAGAAAGGCAATCACCGGCGCATCACGGCCGGTCAATGGCCGTAATTCATTGTTGTAGTGTGGATTCGGTAAACAGCGCACATCAAACACCAGGTCGGCATCCATCGGAATGCCGTGCTTAAAGCCGAATGACTCAAACACCAGCGTGAAGTTACTGTTTTTTAATTGCAGAAAGTCGCGGATCCAGGCGCGCAGATTATTGGCGGACAAATCGCTGCTATCCATCAGATGGCTATGGGCGGCAATTTGCTCAAGCATGTCGCGTTCCGCGCGAATACATTCTTCCAGCGAGCGCTCGCCGGTGGCTAGCGGATGCCGCCGGCGCGTTTCGGAGAATCGGCGCACCAGCGTTTCATTCTTGGCGGTAAGGAATAGCACGCTCAATTCGACGCGCTGGCGCAGGTGATTGAGATCTTCCGGCAGGCTGGGTAAATCTGCGCCGCTGCGGGCATCAATGCTGATGGCGGCCTGTTTGACGCCAGAAATACGCAGATATTCCACCGTTTTAGCCAGCAAGGCCGCGGGCAGGTTATCAACGCAATAGAAGCCGGTATCTTCCAGCGCTTTGAGGGCGACGCTCTTGCCGGAACCCGACAAGCCGCTGATGACAATAAGACGCATCATGCTGGTTTCCTTACGTGTTAGTCCTCGGCCGTCATGGCGACGCGTTGGCGTTCAGCGAACTCTTGCGCAGAATTAAAGCCGCGCAACTTCAGAATATGGTTACGCACCGCCACTTCCACCAAAACTGCCAGATTGCGGCCGACGGCGACTGGAATGCGCACTTCCGGAATTTCAACGCCGAGAATTTTGCGCGTACTGGCGCTCATATTGAGCCGATCAAGTTCTTGCCATTTGTGGGCGAATTCGTCAGCCGGGGCCAAATGGATAATCAGTTTGAGGTTCTTCTTCTGCTTGACGGCGGTATCGCCAAACAGGCGGCGCACATTGAGAATGCCTAAGCCGCGTACTTCCATGAAATCCAGCAATATGTTGGGGCAGCGACCTTCCAGCGTATCGGGCGAGACGGCAAACACTTCCACTGCATCATCGGCGATCAAACGATGGCCGCGGGTAATCAGTTCTAACGCCAGCTCACTTTTGCCGGCGGAAGGTTCGCCGGTAATCAGCACGCCCAAGCCGGAAACTTCCAGGCAAACGCCGTGCAGCATGGTGGAGGGGGCGAGCGCTTGCGTCATCATGTGCGCCAGCACGCGCATCAATTGCGGGCCGGGTTCAGGGGAAGTGAACAGCGGCGTGCTGGTTTCGTTGGCGCTGTCGATAATCGTGGCTGGCACCGCTTCGCCATTGGCGATGAAGATGGCGGCAATCTCGTTGCAAAACAGATTTTTGATGGTGGTGTGCAAATCCTCTGACGGTATGTTGCGCAGATAGTCCATTTCCGCGCAGCCGAGCACTTGCAAACGATTCGGATGGACGAAATTAGCGTGACCAATCAAGGCTAAGGTCGGCTTTTGAATGGTGTCGGAAGTGAGGATACGGCCGCCGCCCGCGCGACCGGCAATCCAGGTCAGCTGCAAGCGTTCTTGCGCTTGATCAAATAACTCGCCGACGGAAATGGGGTGTTGCGTAATTAAATGGTCGTCAGTGTGAGTAGAGTGCATGGCCTTGGCCTCAAGGAGTCCATTCGGTAATCAGGCGATGTAGTTCGATGTTATTGGGGGTGGCACGTAATTGTTTGCGGAAGTTTTCATCAGAAAACATGGCGGCCAATTCACCCAGAATCTGTAAGTGAATATCGGTGGCGGCAGCGGGGGCGAGCAAGACAAAGACCAGGTCCACCGGCTGACTATCGGGTGCATCGAAATCAATCGGCGTTTTCAGGCGAATGAAAGCGCAGGCGGTTTCTTTCAGGTGTTTGATGCGCCCATGCGGAATGGCGATGCCATAGCCCAAGGCGGTTGAACCGAGTTTTTCGCGCGAAAACAGGCTGTCGAAGACTTCAGGGGCGGCGACGCCGTTGCTATTCATGAACAACTGACCGACATGTTCAAACAGTCGCTTTTTGCTGCTGATTTCAAAATCCGCCAAGGTATTGACGGGTTGCAATAAGGGGGTGATCAGGTTCATGGCTTAGGGAGTGATGGTTCAGGGAACGGGTGAACGGCAGATACCAGCCCCCGCAGAAGCGCCGGCCGAGCCGCTGGCGCTTGTGCGAATAGCTTGCTGTGCAATACGGTTTTTCGCCGAAGGCATCTGCCGAGCCGATTAATCGACTGAATTATTCCGTTTCAGCGGATTGGTCTGCGTGCTGCCCTTTAACGCCGCCGGAAGCGCGATGGACGTCATTGGTTTTTTCTTTGTGCTTGACCACTTGACGATCAAGTTTGTCAGTCAAGGCGTCGATGGAGGCATACATATCTGCTTCAATCGCTTCGACATAAATGTCTTTGCCGCGCAAATGCAGGTTGACCTCGGCTTTGTGCTTCAGTTTTTCGACCGTGAGAATGACTGATATATCAATGACCTGGTCAAAATGCCGTTTGATACGCCCCATTTTCTCTTCGATGTAGCCGCGAATGGCAGGGGTAATTTCCAGATGATGGCCGGTAATAGTGAGGTTCATAAAAGCGTTCCTTCAAAATAATGCGTAAGTCAAATCGACTTGCGCTGGTTGGCGGGAGGAATATTCAACAACTCCCGATACTTGGCTACGGTGCGCCGGGCAACCACAAAACCTTGTTTGCCCAACTGTTCTGCTAGGGTGTTATCAGAATAGGGCTTGGCATGATCTTCCGATTCGATAAATTGTTTGATCAATGCGCGGATGGCAGTGCTGGATGTTGCGCCGCCTTCCTCCGTGGCTAATGAGCTGCCGAAGAAATGCTTGAATTCATACAAACCGCGCGGCGTCATCATGTACTTCTGAGTGGTGACGCGCGAAATGGTGGATTCATGCAATTCCACGGTATCGGCAATTTCTTTTAGTGTCAGCGGCCGCATGGCCACATCTCCATGTTCAAAAAATAATCGCTGCCGATCAACGATGGCTTGCGACACTTTAAGAATAGTCTCAAAACGCTGTTGTACGTTTTTGATTAACCAGCGTGCTTCTTGCAGTTGCGTGCCCAAAGAGCTGTTGCCTTCTTTGTTGCCGCGCAAAATGCCGGCGTAGAGTTCATTGATGCGCAATTTGGGCATCGCCTCTGCGTTGAGGCTGACCAGCCAGACGCCTTTTACTTTCTTGACAAATACATCCGGGGCAACGTAGTGCGTGTTGCTGGAGGAAAACTTGGCCCCCGGCCGCGGATTAAGCGAGGTAATCAAGCGGCGCAAACCGGTGAGTTCGTCGTCGGCCAAGTGCAGTGCGCGCTTCAGTTTGCCGTATTCGCGATCGGCTAACAGCGTGAGATGTTGGCTGACCAGTTGCTTGGCTTTTTCCAGATTGGGGGTTTCGGCGGGCAAGGCTCTTAGCTGCAACCAGAGACATTCGCCCAGATTGCGCGCGCCGACGCCGGTGGGGTCCAGGCTTTGCAGCAGCTTTAAGGCGGTGGATAGCTCAATCGGCTCCAACTCCATTTCTTCTGGAAACAGGGTTTGCAGCTCTTCCAGCGGCACGGTGAGGTAGCCGTCGTCATCCAATGCTTCGATTAGTAGGGTGATGAGTTGGCGGTCACGCTGGCTCAGTGGCGAGAGTGCAAGTTGATCAATGAGATGTTGGTGGAGGCCGGTTTGGCTGGGGTCGGCCTGTTGAAAACTGTGCTCTTCGTCATCGTCATCGCTGCCACTGGCGGAGGCGGTGGCGCGGTTACCCCAAGCCATATCGTCATAAATGTCATCGCGGCCTGGCGCGGCGTCTTCTGTGCTGCGTTCTTGACGGCTATCGGCGGCGGGCTGCTCGCCAGGGTGTTCGTTGCGGTGATCGTTGTTGTGATCAGTGCTGCTGCTGCAGGATACCTCGCCAGCGACTCTGCTTGCGGGGATGTCGTAGGGTTTTTCTTGTTTTTCGGCGAACTTGTCAGCGAATGTGTCACCAACGTTTTCACCAAAGTTCCCATCAAAGCGATCTTCGCCATCCAAGCGCTCCAGCATGGGATTTTCTTGCAGCATCTGCGAGATTTCATGGCTCAGCTCCAACGTGGAAAGCTGCAGCAAGCGGATAGATTGTTGCAGTTGCGGCGTGAGGGTGAGCTGCTGATGCAGCTTGAGTTGCAGGCTTTGCTTCATGGCTGAAGCGCGTTCAGCGCGAGCTTCGCATTGCGTGTTCCGATAGCAGCATCCTGATCATGCAGTATATTCATTAGCCAAGCCTGTGGAGAAGTCGAACGCGTGAAGGTTGTGTCGTAAAGGTTGTGTAGTCAAAGCCGAAAATGTTCACCGAGATAAACCTTGCGAACCGCTTCATTGTAAATGATTTCATCCGGCGTCCCGGCAGCCAGCACCTTGCCCTCATTCAGAATATAGGCGCGCTGGCAGATTCCCAGTGTTTCGCGCACGTTGTGATCGGTGATCAACACGCCGATATCGCGTTCGGTGAGAAAGCTGACAATTTTTTGAATGTCGAGCACCGAGATGGGATCAACGCCGGCAAACGGCTCATCCAGCAGAATAAAGCGCGGCGAAGTGGCCAGCGCGCGGGCAATTTCCACCCGCCGCCGTTCACCGCCAGACAGTCCGGCGGCAGGGGCTTCGCGCAAATGTGTGATGTGCAAATCTTCCAGCAGCGCACACAAACGGCTTTCTACTTCCGCGTCATCGTGGCCGCACAATTCCAGCATGGCAGCGATATTGTCGGCCACGCTCAAGCGGCGAAAAATCGAGGGTTCTTGCGGCAAATAAGAAAGGCCGAGGCGCGCGCGGCGATACACCGGCATTTGGGTGATGTCGGTGTCGTCCAGCAGAATTTGCCCGGCCTGGGCGCGAATCAAGCCGACGATCATATAAAAGCAGGTGGTTTTGCCCGCCCCGTTCGGGCCCAGCAAACCGACGACTTCGCCGCTGGCAACTTGAATGGAAGCATCCGTAATGACCTGGCGCGATTTATAGCGTTTGGCCAGATGATCGGCGCGGAGCAGGCTCATGATTGCGCGCTCATGGTTGCACGCCGGGTAATTTTTCGGCCGGCGCGGGTTTGGGCAGAATGGTGGCACGCACGCGGCCGCGCACGCCGTTGCTGCTGCCTTGTGCCTGATAAAACTCGCTGCGGGCATCGTAAATAATCAAGTTACCGCGCAACTCTTCGTCACCGCGTTTCAAGCGCGCTTCACCGCTGAGGCGCAGTTTATCGGCGCGGCCGTCATACAAAATGCGGTCGGCCCAGCCTTCGGCAAATTCATCGCGGCCTTCCATTTTTTGGCGAAAGTAAACGGGTTTGCCGCTGGCATCCCCGGTGGCAAAGCCTTGCCCATCCTGCCGCACATCAATGCGATCGGCGGTCATCATCAGCGTGCCTTGTGTCATGACAACATGGCCTTCATAGATCGCGGTTTTCTTGGCATCTTCCACGCGCACGCTATCGGCTTCCAGATTGATCGGTTTGCTTTTGTCCGCCTTTTCCGCATGGACCGGCCAGGCCAACAGTAATAGCGCGCAAAACACCGCGCTGAGATAGATCGACATGATGGTGTGATTTCCTGTGGTTTGCCGTAAATATGCTTAATCGATGGGTTGATACTTGGCGACAACATTGCCGGATAAAGTCAATTGCTTGCTGAGATCATCCAAGCGCATTTGATTGGCTGAGATGAGCGTGCTGCCTTGCCTGAGCGTAATCGGCTTATCGGTGCGCAACAGCCGTTCATCCGGCGTGACATGCAGATATTCGGTGGCTAGCGTGGCGGGCGCTTCGCCGGCGACGCCATGCCGCACGATATGCACGTTTTGCAGAAAATACACATGACGGCCATCGGCGGACATTTGCGCGCGTTGCGCAGTTACTTGTACGCGATTATCCGGTGCGAGCGAGGTAAATATCGGCGTGGTAAGCACGGTGGTGTCGTCATCCATGTAATGCGTCATGTGTGCGGCTTGCAGGCGGTGGCGTGGCCGGCCTTGCAGATCAAACGACAGCGCATCGAAGTTTTCCACGATGTAATCCGGTTCATGCGCGAAACCGGCATCGTCCACATAAGGCGTGTGGACGCTGACCTGATTCAGCCAAAAGGCCAGCAGCGCCAGCAATAACGCCAGCACAAACGGCGGCCAATGCACATGAAAACCGGACGGCGCACGGTTGAAAGGCAAACGCG
>CAYWXO010000025.1:12785-16454 GCA_964462255.1 uncultured Thiobacillus sp.
TTAGCGATCATATAGCGCAATTTGTGCCGCCCACGTGCCTTGCGCACGCATGATCAGCTCGCAGGCTTCTCGTGCCGCGCCGCGCCCCGCCGCCGCGCGGGTGATGACATGGCAGCGCTGTTTCACTTCATCGGGCGCGTCCGGCACGGTAATGGCCAAGCCGCAGCGATTGAGAACCGGCAAATCCACGACATCGTCGCCCATATAAGCAATTTGCTCGATTGATAAATTGCTGGTTTGCAGCAAGTCGTGCAAGGCGGTGAGCTTGTCTTCAATGCCTTGATAAATGTGCGAAATGCCCAGGTTGCGGGCGCGGTGCAACACAATTTGCGAAGTGCGCCCGGTAATGATGCCGGTGTCAACGCCGCTGGCGCGCAGCATTTTGATGCCATGCCCATCGCGCGAATTAAACGCTTTGAATTCCTGTCCCTGGTTGTCATAAAACAGACTGCCATCGGTCAGCACCCCATCCACATCAAAAACCAGCATGCGGATTGCGCTGGCGCGTTGTTCAATTTTCATACCACCCCCGCTCTTAACAAGTCATGCATATTCAATGCGCCGGCCAGACGGCCCGTCTCATCCAGCGCTAACAGTCCATTCACTTTGTATTCCTGCATCAAACGCACCGCCTCCACTGCCAAATCGGCCGCCGCCACCGTGCGCGGCGTGCGCTGCATTACATCGGCGATTTGGGCGCTGCGCACATCAATATCCTGATCAAGCAGACGGCGCAAATCGCCATCGGTGAAGATGCCGACCAGCCCGCCGGCGTCATTGACAATGGCCGTCATGCCCAACCCCTTCTGCGTCATTTCCAGCAAGGCCTGTTTCAGGCTGGCGGATTCATGCACTGCCGGCAGCGCGCTATCGCGATGCATCAGATCATGCACATGCACCAGCAAGCGCCGGCCCAGTGCGCCGCCCGGATGGGTGCGGGCAAAATCTTCTGCGCTGAAACCGCGGGCGTGCAAGGTGGCGACGGCCAACGCATCGCCCAGTGCCAGCGCGGCGGTGGTGCTGGCAGTGGGGGCCAAATTGAGCGGGCAGGCTTCTTGTTCCACGCTGGCATCAAGATGAATATCGGCCGCGCGGGCCAAGGTAGAAGCCGGGTTGCCGGTCAGGCAGATCAGTTTTGCGCCGCGCCGTTTAATTAACGGCACGATAGCGACGATTTCTGCACTTTCGCCCGAGTTGGATAAAGCAATCACCACATCTTGCCGGGTAATCATGCCGAGATCGCCGTGGCTGGCTTCAGCCGGATGCATGAAGAACGCTGGCGTGCCGGTGCTGGCCAGCGTAGCGGCAATTTTGCCGCCGACATGGCCCGATTTGCCCATGCCGGAAACCACCACGCGGCCTGGGCAAGCCAATAAAAACTCAACGGCGCGCAGAAAATCCTGATCGAGGCGCGCGATCAATTGCGTCACCGCACTGGCTTCAATTTGCAAGGTGCGGCGCGCCAAGTCGAGGATTGCTGAGGGAGAAGGGGTGTGAGATGTCATAATTAGCTGCAAGTATAGCGATAAGGCGAATGTCAGAAAAAGAGTTGCCTGTTGAGTTGTCGCACGAGTTGTCGGGTTGCGCTGGAATTTTGTCGAGGCGGCACGTTAAAGCAGTGCGGCAAAAAGTCCAGCAAAATGGCAAGATAAACCGCACCTCGCTCCCCCCCACCTGAATATTTTGACTGCACCGGCGGCCGATTAACCATGCATTCCACATTAGAACTCACCCTTATTTTACTGGCCGCTGGCGTGATCGCCCTTGGCGTGCTGAAGGCGTTGGGCCTGCCGGCTTTACTCGGTTATGTTTTGATCGGCATCGGTTTGGGGCCGTTTTTGCCGCAAATTGGGCCAGATTCGCCCACTTCGCACTTAGCCGAGTTTGGCGTGGTGTTCCTCATGTTCTCCATTGGTCTCGAATTTTCGCTATCGCATTTAAAGTCGATGCGGCGTGACGTATTTGGCCTAGGCGGCATGCAAGTTGTCACCAGCATGTTGCTGGTCATGGCGTTGGGTTCATTGCTGGCGTTGCCGTGGGAATCCGGGTTGGCGCTGGGCGGGGCGCTGCTGATGTCGTCCACCGCTATCGTCAGCAAATTGCTGTCTGAGCGCGACGAGCTGGACAGTGCGCATGGCCGCAAAATATTGGGCGTGTTGCTGTTTCAAGATTTGGCGGTGGCACCGCTGATCATTTTCGTGCCGGCGCTGGCGCAAAGCGAAGGGCTGGGCGAAGCCTTGCTCTACGCCACCTTGAAAGCGGCGTTGGTGTTGACCTTGATTTTGATGGTGGGGCAAAAATTGATGCGGCCATGGTTTCATGTGGTGGCGCGCACCAAATCGAGCGAATTATTCATGCTCAATGTGTTGCTGGTGACGCTGGGTTTGGCCTACATCACCGATCACGCCGGTTTGTCGCTGGCGCTCGGCGCGTTTCTTGCCGGCGTATTGATTGCGGAAACTGAATATCGCTATCAGGTGGAGGCGGATATTCGCCCTTTTCGTGATGTGTTGATGGGCTTGTTTTTCGTTTCGGTCGGCTTGATGCTGGATTTGCGCGTGGTGGTGCAGCATTGGGATACGGTACTGGCGGCTTTGCTGCTGCTGATTGTGGCCAAATTCCTGTTGATTGCGGCGCTGACCCGCTTATTCACGCCGTCCTGGCCAGTGGTGGTGCGCGTCGGTTCTGGCTTGGCGCAAGCCGGTGAATTCGGTTTTGTCTTGCTGGCGTTGACGCTGTCGAATGGCTTGTTGTCGGGGGCGATTCATCAAGTGGTATTGGCGGCCATGGTGTTGTCGATGTTAGCGGCGCCGTTGATGATTTTGATGGGCACGAAATTCGCGCTGCGTTTAGAAGGCGGTGCCTGGATGGAGCAAGCGCGTGGTGTGCATGAAATTGCCGCGCGTGCTTTTGGCAAACAGCATCATGTCATTTTGTGCGGCTATGGGCGGAGCGGCCAAAGCCTGGCGCGCTTGCTGGAAGTGGAGAAGATTCCCTTCATTGCGCTGGATCACGATCCCAGCCGCGTTCACGCCGCCGCCAAGGCCGGCGATAACGTGGTATTTGGCGATTCCACCCGCGCGGAAGTGTTGATGGCGGCCGGCGTGCATCGGGCGAAAACGGTGGTGATCAGTTTTGCCCATACGCCGTCCGCGTTGAAAATTATTGCCTCGGTGCAGCGTTTGCGGCCGGATGCGCCGGTGATTGTGCGCACGGTTGACGATGCTGATCTGGATAAATTGCGCGAAGCCGGTGCCAGTGAGGTGGTGCCGGAAGTGATGGAAGGCGCGTTGATGTTGGCTTCGCAAACCATGTTGATGGCCGGCGTGCCGTTGGTGCGCGTGCTCAAGCGCATTCGGCAAACGCGGGAAGCGCGCTATGGCACCATGCGCGGCTATTTTCGTGGCCTGACCGATGTGAGCGAAGATGAATCGGGTGCCGAACGTTTAACTTCGGTGCGGCTAGAGGCGCGGCATAGCGCATGCGGCAAGACGCTGGCGGAATTGAGGCTGGAACGCTACCACGCGCTGGCGGTGGGGATTCGGCGGCCGGGAAGTTCTCTGGCAGAAGAACCGCCCGGCACCTTGCTGGAAGCGGGAGACATCGTTTTGCTGCGCGGCGTGCCGGATGCGCTGGCCGCCGCGGAAATTGTGCTACGTGGTGCTTGAC
>CAYWXO010000025.1:16554-22340 GCA_964462255.1 uncultured Thiobacillus sp.
CCTAGACTTTGTCCTTGATCAAATCAGATACGACATAACGACACCAGACTTTATTGCCGGTACCGGAATAGACGATTTGTTCGCACAGGCTTTCGATCAGCGCGATGCCACGACCAAAGATTTGTTGATTTGCGTTGGTGAGGGCGAGTTTATTCTGCATACGGCTGATGAAATCAAAGCCGGGGCCGCTGTCCTGGAAGGTAATGTCGAGCACGGCGCGGGCATCGTCTTCATGCAACAAGAAAGAAAAATCAATGCGGCCCTGTTCCAGCTTTTCCAGGCGCTCTGTGCGTTGCTGCATGTAAATCTCAAAGCCGCCGATCATGTTTTTAAGGCTGGAATCGAGGCCGAGCAAACCGTGGTCAAGCGCGTTGTTGAACAGTTCTGACAGCACCAAAAACAGGGCACCTTGATGATCTTTCAGCGCTTTCACTTGCGTGGCCAAGCCAAGCACTGCCGGCACAATGTCGATATAACGTAATTCTTGCGCGTTATAGCTAAGGTCTAAGCGCCAGTCGGCAAACTGACTTTGGTTGATGATATTCGGGCGGGCAATGCGCACTTCCTGCCGGTGATCAATGGGCACATTGATCAATAAACAGGAAATATCATCGCGGCAAGGCAGACCTTGCTGATGCGCTTCCACGCCGCGCTGCAAGTGCTGGAAGCGAAGATCGCTATCGTTTGATTGCGTGAGCAGTTTGATGACGCCATCAATGCCCAGCCACTCGCCGGACCGGTTTTCAGCTTCCGTCAAACCATCGGAGCTTAAAATTAAGTCGCCTGGCTCATGGAAAACCACGGTTTCGGTGGCACCAGAAAAATATTTATCCGGCATGATGCCGAGCGGCGGATGGCGCGACGCCCAGCGCATGGAAACTTCACCGCGCGAATTCATGAACAGCGCATCCGGATTACCGCCGTTCCAGACTTCCACCGTGCGATTGCGCACATCAATCGACGCCAACGTGCCGGCGACAAAACGGTCGGCCGGCAAAATGGCCTTCAGTTTGCGGTTCAACTCTTCTGCGATGGAAGAAAGCGGAAACCCCTTCGCGGTCATGCTGTAGAAAGCCTGCGTCAGCGGCATGGCCGACAAGGCAGCGGCCAGACCATGCCCGGCCGCATCGGCCAGCAACACATTGAGCACCTCGCCCGGCGCGCGTGCGGCGCAGAGCAAGTCACCGCTGAACGTTTCCGCCGGCAGATTAAAGTTGCGCACCATCGGGTCGCGCAGGCCGGCCGCATCGGTTAAGCGCGACATGACGTGTGCGCCCAGCCGCGTTTGTTCTTCCGATTCTTGCCGCCAGCGCGTCAGTTCTTCCGCGTAAACATGAACTTTCGATTGCAGGGCAATCTGGCGGCCATAGCTGTTGATTTTGGCTTTCAGCAACTGCGTTGAAGCGGGCTTGGCCAAATAATCGTCGCCGCCGGCTTCCAGGCCGCTGACGATGTCCTGCATTTGGTCCAGCGCGGAAAAGAAGATGATGGGCGTCCACTTATCCGCGGGCAGCGCGCGGATTTTTTTGACCGCAGTGATGCCGTCCATGCCGGGCATCATGATGTCCATGAACACCAGGTCAGGCGCTTCCCTTTGGAAGGCCTCCACTGCGCTGGCACCGTCATAAGCGACAACCGGACGATGCCCCAATCGGCGCGTGACGACTTCTAGCTGTTTGACGTTGATGGGGGTGTCATCGGCAATCAGAATCTTCAGGCTCATCACCGGCAGTGCCTCTGTCGAGGCGGTTTCGGTGTTAATCATTGACTGCGAATAATTTGCTGAAGTTTGCAATTTCAAGCACTTGTTTCACCATGCCATGCAAGCCATCAAGCGAGACAGTTTTGCCGAGTGCGTCGGCTTTTTCGCGCAGCAGCAACAGCATGCCAAGCGCGGAGCTGTCGAGATAATCGACATTATTGAAGCTGATGCTGAGGTCGCGCACCGCCGGCATGTTCAAGGCATTTTCATAAGCCGTGCGAAATTCACTGTGTGAATGAAAGTCGAAACGACCATTCAGATTTAGAACGGCTTTGCTGCCAGTGACTGTTGTTGCAATTTGCATGACTCACTCCAAGGTTAATATCGGTGGGGAAAAATAGGATGCAGCGCAAATGGACACTATAAGAAAAACAATAAGGAAAAGAGAAAGCAAACAAGAAGACCAATGAGTGCGCCAAAACGCGGCATATATTACCGATTTTGGCGTTATTTTTGGCGCTATTTTGGGCACTCTGCAGGCTTGATTTCTTCTATGGCCAATACGAGCGGTCGGTTATTGCTTTTGCCGACAATACCTTCGGCGAATTCGCGTTGTGCTGCAACCGCGGCCTCGGATCGGTGTTCATCCATGTTTCGGACGGCTGCACGGTTCAAATGCCAGGTCACGGTAGAAGCTATAGCGACTGCGGCCTGAATGTTTGGCGTCATACATCGCCATGTCGGCACATTTCAACAGTGACACTTCATCCGTTGCGTCGTCTGGAAAGAACGCAATGCCAATGCTCGCGCCGCTTTGCAGTTGCCAACCGCCGAAATCGAAAGGCTCATTAAGGGCGGTGATGATCTTCTGCGCGACCCCTGCCGCATCTTCAGTGCTGGCAAGCACAGGTAAAAGCACAGTAAATTCATCGCCTGCAAGCCGCGCCACGATATCCGATTCGCGCACGCTGGCAGTCAGGCGCTTCGCCACTTGCTTCAACAAAAAATCACCTACATCATGGCCGTATGTATCGTTGACTTTTTTGAAGCGATCCAGATCAAGGAACATCAGCGCAACGAGATCGCTCGTCCGCCTGGCACGCGTGAGGGTGATATGACAATGTTCATTAAACAGGACGCGATTCGGCAGGTCGGTGAGCAAATCGTAATGGGCAAGACGGTGAATACGCGCCTCCGCTTCGCGCGCTTGCGTCATATCTTCGATGATGGAAATAAAGTGCGTTGCCTCGCCCTGCGTGTTGCGTATCGCGGTAATGGTTTGGCGTACCGTAAATTTCGAGCCGTCTTTGCGACTTTCCACCGTTTCACCGACCCAGGAATCGCCGGTTCCGCTAGCGTCGAACATTTCAACGAAAAAATTATGATCGCCACCTCGCATACTCAGCAGCGGCGAGGTTGCGCCCAAAACTTCTTCTTCACAGTAACCCGTCATTCGGACAAAAGCGTCGTTGAGCCACTGGATGCGACCCAGATTATCAGTAATGAAGACGCCATTCGCGGCGCTCGCCAGCGCGCTCTGCAACAAACGCAACTGTTCGTGATCCAGGGCGCGCTCCTGCGCCACGCACAATCGACTGGCAATATCCGCCAAGCGTTTGATCGTTGCTTCTTGCGAAAAGGCGTGCTCACGCGCTGAGAGTAATGTAAAACAACCAAATACTTCACCGCGCAGAATCAGCGGCATCGAGATAAAACTATGCAACCCCGCCCGCTCAGTAGCTGCATGACAAGGCAAACCCCGCAGGGTTTTGTGGTCGCCTTGCTGTGTTTGACCGCTCCGAATCGCGCTGCCATACGGTCCAACCTCCATTGAGGTATTGTCCCAGCGCATGCCGATCTGCTCAATTTCAGCAATGTAATCTGTTGAGGTGCCCCCCGAGCTGATCATACTGATACTTCCCTCTGCGTTCTTCTGACCGATCCAGACCACCGGCAGATCAAAAATCCGCGCTACCTCCTGACAAACGTACTGAAATTGGCTGTGCTTGGGCTTGCCGGACAGGATCTGACGGTCAATCTCATGAAACAGACGATCAACCGAGGCTTGCTGCAAGGTTTCAGTCACATCGGTAGCATAAATTGCGATGTGCACCACTTTGCGTGCCTTATCCAACACCGGATAAACATGAATGGCAAAATGGATGCCGTCCCTCGTATCCTCAAGGTAGGCCGGCTGGCCAGTGCGGAAAACTTGATCAGCAATGACGCGACGACTCGCGCTCAGCTCGGGCGGCAACTGTTCGTAGAAATTCTTGCCGACCAGGGTTGCCTGCGTATTTTTTAAGCGCTGCGCGCCAATATCGTTGATGGCGAGAATACAACCCGACTCATCGAGCAGCAGCGCAGATTCGCGCGTTGCGTTGATCAAAGCGCGCGTGATATTGCGCTGTTCATCGAGCACGCTCTCGCGATGCACCGACAGCGATACGTCGAAAATCTCGATCAGACACAGGCGTTGTTGTTCGTCTGGTCGAAGTGGTAATACTTGCACCTTCTGCTGCAAGCGTTGACCGGGTTCCCCGGTTGTCGATTTAGCAAATAACGGAAAGGGAGCCTTGTTGAGCGACTGGGAGAGAATGGAAGGTAGCCCCATGCGCAATGCGCTACTCACTGCAGTAAAGACACGGCCGCCCGCCATCTCGGGAAATACCTCAACGAGAAGGCGTCCAATTACCGACTCCGCAGGAAAACCACTGGCCTTAGCCACCCAGCCACTCCAAAGCAGAATGCGTTCATTCGCATCGACCACGATGATGCCAAAGCTGAACGATTTCAGCAGGATATCCGTGAGGCAGGGGCTGTCGGTGGAGGTCATCAGGCGTCAACTGCAAGAAAACCATCAATGCTACCAAGGAGGCCGTTGATAGACGGCACATCCATCAGGAAAGCCATGTAACCCTGTATGGTGCGTGCGGCAATATTGAAGTCGATGTAAACCAGTAGCACCGTGTCATCCAGCGAGTGCAGGTTGTTTCGCAACAAATCACTGCCCTGCCCCATGCGAACCTCAGGCAAAGTTGAATCAAAATGCGCGCCGATCAGGTTGGCGATACTGCCAATGCAGGCGTTGAGCAAGATGTTGCCAATTTCACTCATCGCCTCTTGTTCGAGATCTGAAAGTTCTTCTAGCGAATAAGCTTCCCCCAGCATCAAGCGCACGATTTCCAGGCTGCGATCTTCCGGGAACATCAGCATCGCATCGGCACGAAAGGGGCCACTGAAATTCTGAGTCACGCCGCAGATACGTTGCTCGTTCAAACCAAGCTGTTGCGCAGCTTCTGTCGCCTGCATGAACTGCAAACTCGGTACGGTCAGCGCGATCTCTTCGTTGACGATACTACTTAGCGCAGCGGCAGCACGGCCAATACTAATGTTGAAAATTTCGACGAGTGCGTCGGTTTGGAATTCGGTAAGTACAGGTGACATGGCGTGGCTTGTGGTGACGTGGAGGTCAATCAAGAAAAGCGAGCACTTTGTTGATCGCGGCTTCGGTAATCGGCTTCTCGACGAAGCCGACGCCAAGATCGGCCGCCTTGCTGTGCATCGTCTCTTGAATGTTGCCACTCAGCAGGACGATCTTTGCGTTCGGGCAGTTCACTCGCAACTGAGGAATCGCCTCAATGCCGCTCATGCCGGGCATGTTGATGTCCATGCTAATAAGGTCGGGCTTTACTGTTTGGGTGATTTCATGTGATTCCAGTGCGCTGGCAGCTTCGTGCAATACCCAGTCTGGGTGCTTCTTGCTAACAACTTGGCGAATCTTGATCCGAGAAACACGGCTGTCATCCACAAAAAGGTAAATCTTCTGGCTCATGATATTCTCTTGGTAACAAAAACTGAGTGGGTAGATTGTCGATTTAGGTTAAGGGCGCGGCGTTGCGGTGCCGCAAAACATTGAAAAGCACGTTGCAAATGATTGCCTGTTGATGTCTTCAAAAAACTATATTTCTGTGATTGTGCTAAATGCGAATAGTCCACATACGAATCGACCATGTGAAGAAATGATAACAAAGTTTTGATGACAGTCTGATTCACTCGCCACGTATTTCATGATGAAAATCAG
>CAYWXO010000026.1:0-21602 GCA_964462255.1 uncultured Thiobacillus sp.
TGCCAACACAATAAAAATATTCTTGGGCGCTTCCCAAAGAGGATTAGAAAATAACAAAGCCACAGCAACAATTAATTTAAAATTTTTTACATCGTTTAAAGCCGGAATCGCGTATGAAAAAAAAGTTCTCTCAAAAAACACATCTTTTCCTAAAAATAAATACATTTATCACAAAAAAACCGCAGCTTGATATTTAATTATCCATCAAAATAGCATTAATCTTTTTTTCCACAAAAGAAGGAGTCAATTCCGCAGATGTAGATAAACTTTCCAACACAGGGGCACCACATTCTCGTTGCACACCGTAAAGACGTGGTGGTGTCGCTGGATAAAGTGCCAACCCAGGTTTTTTAAATGCGGCAGCAAGATGCATTAACCCGGTATCAACACCAATGACGGCCTTCGCTCGCGCTAAAACGCCGGCAATTTCAGTCAAACTCAATTTAGGCAACACAATAGCCTGCTTAACTTCAGCAGCCATCCGTTCGGCTCTTTGGCGCTCTCGATCATTACCCCAAGGCAATAACACAGCACAAGGCATACTACTCAAAATCTTAATCCAATCTACCTCTGGATATTCTTTTTCAGGGCGTGCGGTTCCATGGAATGCCAATAAAAATTGCTCTGGCAATGCAATCTTGCGGGCTGAATAATTCGGCGGGGTAATACCATAACTCGGACAGACTTCATCACCGAGCGGGTAATTTAAGGCTTGAGCCGTCAATACGCGATTTCGCCAGATGGCATGCTGACCTGAAGGACTACTTAATCTTGAGTGATAGGACCAACTTGCTAACGCTTCACGAGCGCTTGCTGCATCCAGCCCCACCCGCTTACCACTACTTTGCCAAGCAATGACAGCGCTTTTAATCAACCCCTGACTATCCAGGACTATGTCATATTGATCCTGACGTAAACGCTGTTGAAACTGTCGAATTTCGCCCCAAGTCTCTGATCGCAGCAACTGCTTCCGCCAACGTCGCAGACCAATTGGCAAGACATGGCGAACGGCAGGATGCCAGTTCGGAATATCGGCAAATCCCTCTTCAACGACCCAATCAACAACCAGCCCCGGCACATTACTTACCGCCTCAGTCAAGGCGGGCAACATATGCACCACATCACCGAGCGACGACATTTTTATGATTAATAACTTCAGCATCGCTACCCATGATTAAACGAAACAAAAAACGAATAATAACAATCGGACTGTCAACAGCGATCTACCCTCCCTAAGCGCATGTAACATCCAATCTTCCGAAAACCAAATGAATCAATTATACCAACAAGCAACAGCCGAAAATCGCATGCCATATAGTCGTCATAACAAATACCAACCCCTCCGTAAAACAACTCACCCCCCAATAAAAACCCTTATTCAATTCATAACTTGAATTAACCCAATAACCCTATTGTCGCATTCCCAAACAAGCTCCTATCACGACTTCACCTGATTCAAGGTCACCGTTAAATTAGTCGTGTCTTCGCTGTCAGAAACAATCAGATCAATACTACCGTTCTGGGCTTCTATCAAGCGTTTGGCAGAGTAAGTTCCTAAGCCAGTGCCGCCCGCTTTATTGTGTGTCATGTATTTATCGAAAAAGCGCGAACGAATTTCGTTGGCTACTGCGCCTGGGTTGACAATCGCAATTTGCACTAAGCCATCTACCCGCAGCGTAACCATAATGGTTATCTTGCTGTTATCAGGGGCGGCTTCAAAGGCATTCTTCAGCAGATTATTGAACGCCGAATAACACAATAGCGGATCGCCCAACACCTCCGGGTTGACGTTGGCAGGTTCTGTTTTAATGCTGTAGCTCACCCCTTTTCCTACAAAACTGGCCTTTAGCGTTTTTGCGCAGTTATCAAGCACATCAATGACCGCAACGGGCTTCGGGTTAAGCTGGAAATTACCTGATTCAATATTAAATAGTTCTGATGAAACATTAACCATATCAATCAATTGAGTCGCCGATGACTCTATGAGACGAAGCTGTTCGGCAAATTCAGCGCCTTGCTTGGCCTGGCTCTGCGTGAGCAGGTTTTGCGCTAACCCGACAATCCCGGCAAGCGGTCCTTTGAAGTCATGTCGCATCATGTGATTGACGTTATCGTGCAGCAGCGCCAGCTCAGCCATGGTGTCAAAGCTCGCTTGCATCTGCTTATGTAGGCCAATGTAGCGCAGTAAATTACTGACGCGTGGCTTCAAGACATTCGGGTCGATCGGCTTGGTGACAAAATCAATCGCCCCCAGCGATAGCCCCTTCATGCGGGCATCGTGGGTATTGAGTGCGGTGACAAAAATCACCGGAATCGTTTCAGAGCTAGGGTGTTCACGCATACGACGCGCCACTTCAAAACCATCCATATCCGGCATCATGATGTCGAGCAAGACCAGATCTGGCGGCGTATCAGACTGACAAATCTCCAAAGCGCGCGGACCATTGTTGGCCATTCGAACACGGTATTCATCCCTAAACAATGCAGAGAGTAATTGCACGTTATCCGGCGCGTCATCGACAATCAATAAGGTCGCCCGATTAGCCAACTCCGTCACGGTCATTGCTTTCGGGCTCGGCTTCGTCATCGTACTTGCCGCTGCCCCAGCCTTGCTTGGCGAGCTGCTTAGCAGCGGCGGTGCGCTGTGCAAAGCCTTACTAATGCGTTCTTCTAGCTGCGCTGTTTTATACGGCTTGATGAGCATGCCACTGACCCCAGCCGCAATGGCTTGCGTAATGCGCGTGCGATCAGCCTCAGCGGTAATCATTAAAAAAGGCAGCTTAAAAAACTTGGGGTCAGCACGGATGTACTGCAGTAATTGCAAGCCATCCATTACCGGCATATTCCAATCTGCCAAAACCAAGTCAAATGGCTGGCTTTTCAAGTACTTCAAGGCATCTTGCCCGTTGACAGCTCCGATGACGCTTTCAAGCTCCAGGTTGCGCAACAACGTTACCGTCAGGTTACGCATGGCAGAAATATCATCCACCACAAGAATACGGGTCTTCTTTGGGATCATTTAACGCTTTCTCCAGGGTTTACCTTAGAGCCTCTTTTATGCCGCACAGAGTCAGGCTTGATCTGCTTGGGCGCTGTGCAGTAACTGGATGGCCGCTAAATAGCTATAGTCGCGAATATTCTGTTGTATGGCGGCAAAGTGCGCCGGAAAGGCCGCTTTCAACAGCCCGGCATGCTCATCAAAAAATTCGTTAGCCAGAGTGTCATCTTCAGCCAGCAGATTTGCCAGGTGTTGGCAGAGTTCAGCCACTTTCTCAGGCGAAGGTTTATCGCAAGCTATCGCGGTGCCCACCTCAATCTGAGATTCCGCCAAAGCGCTTGTAATGGCGGCAATGAGCGGCGTCAATATCGCATCCAGGGCCGGCAATTGTTGCAGGACAGGCGCGCGATCAGGCCGCTGCCGTATCAAGTTTTCCAAATCTTCAGCCCGCCGCTGAATTTCAATGGCTGCGATATTGCCGGCAGTGCCTTTCAGGGTATGGGCGAGTCGCTCAGCTAGCGCCCAATCGTCTTGCTTAAGCGCTTGCTCGATATGCTGCACAGCATATTGCTGGCCATTAACAAAATGTCGCAACATCGACAAAAATAACGCCGGTTTATGCAACGCCTGCTTAAGCCCCAGCGCGAGATCAATACCGTCAATTTGCAGCGTGCTAAATAGCTGTGTGTCAATTTGTGGTGGAGCCGCAAGCCCCACGGTAGCAGCAAGCGTGCAACCATCCTGAACCTGACGGGGTTTTATCCATTTCAACAACATCGCCCATAACCGTTCCGGCTCTATCGGCTTCGTCACATAACCATTCATGCCAGATTGAGTACACAGCTCAAGATCAGCCTGCATGACATTGGCGGTCATCGCCACAATGGGCAATGCACTTAAATTATCTATACGACGAATTTCACGGGTGGCAGTGACACCGTCCATCACCGGCATCTGCATATCCATCAAAACAATGTCGTAAGTATTACTTTGCACCTTAGCGAGGGCAATTGCCCCATTCTCCGCCAACTCCACCGACAAGCCCGCGTCAGTTAACATCTCGTTGGCAACTTCTTGATTGAGTTCGTTATCTTCCACCAACAAGACGCGCGCCCCCTTAATGGCGGATAAGTCGTACTGTTGTGTTCCACGCTGCAGACGATGTGCATCCACAAGCGTGCAATCGGTAACGCGCGCTAACGCCTCAAACAACGCAGTCGAACTCACCGGCTTGATCAGCACTTCTACCGCGCCGACTTCAACCGCACCCAGCATGACCTCTTCGCGGCCATAGGCTGTCACCATCATCACCTTAGGCGGTGGCTGTAGATTTAGAGCAGTCATGCGCCGCGCCGTCTCAAGACCATCAATACCCGGCATTTGCCAGTCCAACATGACAATATCCCAAGGCTGCGCCGCATGCTGGGTTGACAACCGCTGCAGCGCGGCTTCGCCACTGTCAACAAGATCAACCTGTACCGATAAAGCTTCAAGCAAGTCTTTCAGGACCAGACGCGCGATTTCGTTGTCATCAACCACAAGAATCCGCAAGGGATGTTCAGAATCAACATTGAGTGTCGGTAATGGCTGAGCGCTGCCGCGGCCCAAACGCGCCGTAAACCAGAAGGTCGAACCCTTACCAGGCGTACTCTCTACCCCCACCGCGCCGCCCATCAAGCTGGCGAGGTTCTTGGAAATGGCCAGCCCAAGACCGGTGCCGCCATATTTACGCGTAGTGGAAGCATCGGCCTGCTGAAAACTTTGGAAGAGTTGACTGCGCTGCGCTTCCGTCAAGCCAATGCCGGTGTCACGCACCGAAAAACGCAATAAACAGCCTTCGGTGTTTTCATCCTCTAAATCAACCGTAATAGCCACTTCGCCCTGTTCGGTAAATTTGATCGCATTGTTGGCGTAGTTAATCAAAATTTGCCCGAGCCGCAACGGGTCGCCCAGCAAATCTTGCGGCACATTCGGCGCAATATGAATGATCAGTTCCAGCCCTTTGCTACTGGCTTTTTCGTTCGCTAGATTGGCGACATTTTCCATCACTTGCGCCAGCGCGAAATCGGTGCGTTCTACATTGAGCTTGCCGGCTTCGATCTTGGAAAAATCAAGCACATCGTTGATGATGCCCAATAGATGTGCACCAGCCCCCTGAATTTTACGCAGGTAGTCTCGCTGTCTTGGCGTTAACTCAGTTTTCAGCGCTAGATGCGACATACCAATAATGGCATTCATGGGGGTGCGGATTTCATGGCTCATGTTGGCGAGAAAATCCGACTTCATCCTGGCCGCATCGAAGGCGGCATCACGCGCCGTTTGCATAGCCAATTGGGCTTGCCGTTGCGCTGTCACATCGTGCCAAATACCGAAATAGAGCATACGCCCACCGATCTTGGCAGCGACCACCACCGCCTCCACATGCACGCGTTCTCCATCGGCACGCCGCACTTGCCAGGGATATTCGCAACGCCCTTTCTCCTTCGCCTGCTCAAGTTTAAGCAAGGTTTTTTCTTGCGATAAAGCGCCATCTTCCTGCTGCTCAGGAAAGCATTGCCACAACGATAGGCTTGCAACTTGATCCACTGCCGCGTAACCGAGCAGACGCGCCGTCGAAGGGTTGAGATCGACAAATTGACCGTCGCTAGTGAAACAAAAGAAAGCATCCGTTGCGTTTTGCCACAAGGCCGCCATGCGCGCCGCCGCTTCAAAACTATCTGTGATATCACGGAAGGTAATAACCGCGCCTTGCAAAACCGTATCATGCAAAATAGGGGAGGCCGAATACGCGACCTGAAAGGATGTGCCATTAGGCCGCCAAAACACCTCTTTATCACAACTGACGGCGATGCGTTTTTCAATGGCGTGCTGAATGGGAGAATCTTCCCGCGCGTAGCGACTGCCATCATCATGGCTGTGATGCATCAACCAATGGCTATCCAACCCCAGTATCTGGCTGACTTGGTCAAAGCCCAGCAACTTGGCGGTAGCCGGGTTAGCAAAGGTGATATTACCCTGTGGATCAATCCCGAAGATGCCGTCCGAACTGGATTCGAGCAGCATGCGCATTTCCTCTTCCTTACGTGCCAAGGCAGTGGACATGCGCGCGCGTTCGCGAATATCGAGGGCAAGACTGAGTGCCAACGCAAGATCAGGCAGCGCCTTATCAAGAAAACTGGTCTGCTCGGCCGTTAACGGGCAATGCAAGCCCAGCTCCAACGCACCGACACACGGATTTTCACCGATAGGAATAATATGGATTTCTTGCAGCGATGCATGTTCACCCAAGTGATTTAAGGTCAGCGGTGTGCCGTCATGGATCACATCTGAAACCAATACCGCACGATCTGGCAGTGGCATCGAGTAAGAACCATCTGCTCCAAAGCTCGCAAGGTGAACGGCGCTGTTTTCATTACTGACGCTTTGGCTATACAACGCCGCATAAGGAATGGAAATAGCACGTGCAATTTGGGCTAAAGCACTACGTGCCAACCCTTGTGGGTCAGGTTGATTTCGAACGGCATGATCAAATTCCTTCAGCGCCTGATCAAGCCGCAACTGCGCCTGCAACTGCTCCAGCATGGATTTTCGCTGGCTAATATCTTCTTTCAAACCAACAAAACCAATCAGCCGATTATTCGCATCATGAACCGGTGAAAACAGCGTTTGGCACCAATACAGGGCACCATTCTTACGCCGATACAGCCGCTCTCCCTGCCAAATTTGACCTTCCCTCAGTGCCGCTTCCATCCCTTGATCATCGCTATCGCCCGAACGCATCGCAGGCAAACGACCCTGCACTTCGTCTTGGCTGTAACCACTTAATTGTTCAAACATGGGATTAACCCAGTCAATCAGCAGATGGCTATCACAGATAACCACGGCGACCGGGCTATTTTTCAGGGCAACGCCGAGCGTGCGAAAACGGTTCAACGTTTTCTGTCCTTCAAGGTAACCACGCCGGTAATAAAACAAGATTGCCGCGGAGAGTAAAACAACCAGAACAACACTCAAGCCGATATTCCACAACATATCGGCAGCAATGAAATCCCGGGTATTGCGCAGGGTAATCAAACGCCACTGACCGCCTGGATCAGACCAGTTGATTGGCCGCTCGATAAGCACATAGTGGGCGTCGTCAATCACCGTGGTAACAGATTTAGTATCGAAGGGTAATTGACTTGGTGTCTCTTGTTCAAACTTCAAACCAAACTGCTTTTGTTTGCGGATTGCCTCAACGCGCTCGGGCGTCGGTGCGCCATCAATGGCATTCAACCAATCTTTACGCGTAGCGGCAAATACCACGCCCTGCGGGGAAAGCAAAATCGCCTCGCCTTTCGCTTGCGCCAGCATATTGTCGATCGGATCGCCGGGCAACTTGATGACCACCGCCCCCATGACCGGCGTATCACGCTGGCTGCCGGCAAACAGCGGCGAAGCATAATAAAGACCCCGCTCTCCCGTACTCCGTCCAATGGCAGCATAAACACTTTGCTTGCCTTCCAGCGCACGTTGGAAAAATGGGCGCACTAAAATATTGCCGCCTACCGTCGATTTTCCACTCGAACCTTCGGCGGCGATGATGGTGCCATTCAAGGCCGCAACAAAAATAGCTTCCGCGAAAAATAATCGCCGTGTCGGCTCCAGCCGCTCAATCACTGCGGGGACTTGCGCGTCACCGCTCATGCTTTCGTTGTAGCGGCGCACAGCTTGCTTCAGCACCGGGTCACTCAAGCCGTGAATAATGGCCGCCCCCATGGCTGGGCTGTGTATCGTCTCAGCCGACAAACTGAACGCCATGCGATCGGTTGCAAACTCCAGTTTCTCGCGCCCCTCAGCAATGGCGAAGTACTGCACGGCCTGAATGACTGCCCAAGCCAGAAGAACGGCCAGCAAGATACTGACCAAAAAATATCGATAGGTGGATTGAATTTTAAAGGGCGTCATAGTTAAAGGGCATCATAGCGACGCATTTTATGCCGGTTACGTGCGCCGGCTGTTGAACTTTGTCATCGATTTCGCTCAGCGACCACGCAACACAAAGCAAAAAGCCCGGCAAGCCGGGCTTTTTCAATCTGTAAAACAACAAACTCAGTGCGGGCGAAAATCAGGCAGCCATCGCCTTGATTGCGCCTGACAAACGGCTTTTATGACGTGCTGCCTTGTTCTTGTGAACGATATTTTTATCAGCCAAGCTGTCGATCACGCTCATGTTTGCATTCAACATGGCTTGAGCAGCAGTTTTATCACCGGCTTCAATCGCCTTACGAACTTTCTTCACAGCGGTCCGATAAGCCGAGCGCTGAGACATGTTATGCAGCCGTTGAACGGCGGACTGGCGGGCACGTTTCTTTGCCTGGGCACTATTAGCCATGCAGGAACTCCTTGTTAATCTGGATACAACGATAAAACGCGGCATCATACTGATCGAAACGCTGCTAGGCAAGCAAACAACAAAACTTGTCGGTCTTTGCTATCGCATCCGACTGCCATTCGTTACCATTTCATGACTTTTCATAATTTTTTACGATTTTTCACGATTTTTCACGATTTTTCTTTCTCTACTCGACTGAATGAACCTTCTCAACGCACTAGCCACGGTCAGCTCCATGACCTTGTTGTCCCGCATTCTGGGCTTTGCGCGTGACGCCATCATTGCGCGTGTTTTCGGTGCGGGTGCGGCAACAGACGCCTTTATTGTTGCCTTCAAGCTGCCGAATCTGCTTCGCCGGCTTTTTGCCGAAGGCGCGTTTTCGCAAGCCTTTGTCCCCATTCTGGCCGAATACAAAAATCAACGTGGTGAAGAAGCCACCCGCATTCTGATCAGCCGCGTCGCCAGCGTACTATTTGTCGCGGTCGCCTGCATCGCCGCGCTGGGCGTTATCGCAGCCCCCCTAATCGTGCTGGTTTCCGCGCCGGGTTTCCGTGCCGATGCCGACAAATTCCAACTCACCGTCGAGTTAACGCGCATTGTCTTTCCCTACATATTATTTATGTCGCTGGTGGCTTTTGCCGGCGGCATTCTCAATACCTTCAGCCGTTTCATGGTGCCGGCCTTTACCCCCGTGTTGCTCAATGTCGCCATGATTTTGGCGGCTGCCGTGGCTGCGCCCTACTTCGATCCGCCCGTGCTGGCATTGGGCTGGGGCGCTTTTATCGGGGGCATGTTACAACTTGGCCTGCAAATTCCCGCCCTAAAAAGGATGGGCTTTTTGCCGCGTTGGGACTGGGCACCGCGTGACGAAGGCGTGCGCCGCATTCTGCTTTTAATGGGGCCGGCCGCGTTTGGTGTCTCCATCGCGCAAATCTCTTTGCTGATTAACACCATTTTTGCCTCATTTCTCAGCACGGGCAGCGTTTCCTGGCTGTATTACGCCGACCGTTTGATGGAATTCCCAACCGGCATGCTTGGCGTCGCGCTCGGCACCATCCTGCTGCCGTCACTCGCCAAGCATTACGCCGACAACGATCCGTCCGAATATTCGCGTTTGCTTGACTGGGGCCTGCGCATGACATTGATGCTAGCCGCCCCCGCCGCAGTTGGGCTGGGCATCCTGGCCATTCCCATGATCTCGACCCTGTTTTTATACGGCGAATTCACGCCGCATGATCTGGCCATGACCCGACAAGCGCTAGTGGCCTACAGCATCGGTTTAATCGGCCTGATTATGATTAAAGTGCTCGCCCCCGGCTTTTATGCCCGCCAAAACATCAAAACGCCGGTCAAGATCGCCATTTTTACGCTACTGGCCACGCAAGCGATGAATCTCATGTTCATTGGCCCGCTGCAACACGCTGGTCTAGCCCTTTCCATCGGTCTAGGTGCCTGTCTCAATGCGGGCATTCTGTTTTACAAATTGCGTTCGCTCGGCATTTTTCAGCCGCAAACCGGCTGGCTCAGTTTTCTCCTCAAGCTAGGCGCGGCACTCAGTGTGATGGGAAGCTTGCTATGGTTTGGCATGGGCGCAGAAAGTCGCTGGATTGAATACGATTTTTCACAACGCATTGCGCACCTTGCCGCATTGGTTGCCGGTGGAGCGAGTAGCTATTTCATCACGCTCTGGCTATTCGGTTTCAGGTTGCATCAATTTAGACGCAGCACCCACTAAGCATGAACACGACTTCTTTACTCTTAGTGGTGGCTCTGCTGGCTTTGCTCGGGCTATGGGTGCGGCAAAACAAGCAATACCAGCGCCTGCTGAAAGATTTTCACATCAACGAAAATCGTTGGCGGCAGATTTTTGAAACCAACACCGCAATCAAGTTGGTCATCGACCCCAACGAGGATCGTATCGTTGATGTCAACTCGGCGGCGTGCCAGTTTTATGGCTATAGCCGTGCAGCGCTGTTAAATCTGCCATTGCACGCTATTCATGTGCTTTCTGACGCAGAAACACCCCCGAAAACTCCACCCGAAACCCCGCCAACCACGGCAGAAAACGACCTGTACTTCAACGATCGCCATCGTCTTGCCAACGGCGAGATTCGCGATGTTGAAATTTACAGCGGCCCCCTTGAAACACCGCAGGGCAATCTGCTTTATTACGTCATTCACGACATCACCAGTCGCAAACAGACCGAACTCGCGTTGATTGAAAACCAGCAACGTCTGGAAGAAATGGCGAATTTCGACCCACTCACCCATTTACCCAATCGTCGCCTTCTGGCCGACCGCATGCAGATCGCGCTGGCACGCAGTTATCGCAACGGTCAATTTCTGGCGGTTTGCATGTTAGATCTGGATGGCTTCAAACCCGTTAACGACAATTTTGGCCATAAAGTCGGCGACCTGTTGTTAATCGAAGTGGCCCAGCGTTTGCAAAACAACGTCCGCGGCGAAGATACGGTCGCCCGTTTAGGCGGTGACGAATTCGTCATCCTGTTGGGCGGGCTAAGCGGCATTAAAGAACTAGATGAAACCATGCATCGTTTACTCTTTATTCTCGCCTCGCCCTACCCCATTGCAAACCACACGATCTCTGTTTCGGCCAGCATAGGCGTCACGCTGCACCCGAGCGACAACGGCAATGCCGACACCTTATTACGGCATGCGGACCATGCCATGTACCTCGCTAAAACAGCCGGCAAAAATCGCTATTTCCAATTCAACCCAGCCATCGAAACACGAGAACGCGATAACAAAAGCGCACTTGAGCTGATCAAAAAAGCCGTCATCAATGAGCAACTAAGTTTGTTTTATCAACCGATTGTTGATTGCCGGCGCGGCATCGTCGTTGGCATGGAAGCCTTAGTTCGTTGGCAGCATCCCATTCTCGGTCTCATGGGGCCGGCAGAATTTTTACCTTTAGTGGAAGGGGACGACAAGCTGGCCTGTCGTGTTGGCGAGTGGGTCCTCAAAACCGCGCTGCGCCAAGCAGATCTCTGGCGCGAAGCCGGCCTGCACATTCCGGTCAGCGTCAACGTATTCGCCCAGCAACTGCGCGATGCCGATTTCCCGCAACAGATCTTGGCCGCGCTCAACGAATACCCCCGTTTACCCCCCAGCCAACTCGCCATAGAAATACTCGAAAGCGCGGCTGTCGATGATTTTGATAGCGTGATTCGCTTGATTAATTATTGCGGCAAGCTGGGGGTTCGTTTCGCGCTGGACGATTTCGGCACCGGCTTTTCATCGCTCACCTACCTGCGTCGACTGCCGGTCAATTGCCTGAAAATAGACCAGTCGTTCATTCACGACATGATGCGCAGCCCAAATGATCTGGCCATCATCGAAGGTGTTATCAGCCTGTGCAAAACATTCCGCCATCAAGTTATCGCCGAAGGCGTTGAAACGACCGAACATGTGCTGATGTTGATGGAAATTGGCTGCAATCAAGTGCAAGGTTACGGCATCGCCAAACCGATGCCCGGCGATAAAACCATTGACTGGATAAAACATTTTCAACCGGATCAACGTTGGCTGGAAAATGCCGCACTGCTGCTGTCGCGCGATGATTTTCAATTAGTGCTGGCTGAAGTCAATCACCGCCAATGGTTGGCCAATCTGCAAGCCTGGATGCGCATGGACCCCGCGCATCAAACCGCCCCCCTGGCACTGGATAAGCACGAATGCAATTTTGGCCACTGGTATTACGGTGAAGGCGACGATCGTTACGGTCACATGGCCGAATTCCGCGCAGCAGAACTTTTGCATGATCAAGTTCATCTACTGGCGCAACAATTGACCAAGCAGAGCCAAAACGGTGACATCACCGCAAGCCGAGAAACCGAGGCCGAATTAAGCCAAACTTCAGAGAAATTCCGTGATCTATTGAACAAGATTCGCCTCGCAGTCAAGAGTGCCCATGCCAATATGGCAAAATTCTAAGCCGCCCCATCCACTGCACTGTTGTCCTTTCAAAACTTTGAGACCATGACATGATCAGCCACGACCCCATCATCTGGAATGATAGCTACCTCACCGGCATCGACCGCATTGACGAACAACATCAAGTGTTGGTCAGCACCTTAAATGAAGCGAATGCACGCCTCGCCAATGTTGTTACCCGTGATTTGCTGGAAGAAATTACGCGTAATCTGCTCAGCTATGCCCTCTATCACTTTGAAACAGAAGAAGCGTTGATGCAGGAATACGACTACTTTGGTCTTGATGCGGTCAGCGAAGAAAAGCATCGCAGCGAGCATCGCAGCTTCTCGCAACAGGTGGTGACGCTGCGCGAAGAACTGCGTGATGGCCACTTGGTGACGCGCGAAGCATTGCTCACCTTTCTCAATAACTGGCTCATTAACCACATCTTGCATACCGACAAGCACCTTGCTGATTTTTTAAATCAGCAAGGCTATTCTGGCAACAACTCTGCCAACCACTCCGCCAACCATTGACCTTCCCTCGCGGCTGTCCCGTTCACTGTTTTCGCAAACATGGACGCTACAACGTGCTAAACGCTAAAATCCGCGCCTTTTCAAAGAGATATCCGCACCATGTTGATGACCCACGGCTGGTTTGCTACGCAATCTCGCAGCAAGTTTCAGGCCACCCACCCGAACGCGGTCACCATAGGCAATTTTGATGGCATTCATCTGGGCCACCAGGCCATGCTGGCGCGCTTGACCGCACAAGCCAGCCTGCTGGGTGCCAAGCCGGCCGTACTCACTTTTGAACCGCATCCACGCGAAATTTTCACGCCGGATTCCGCCCCCACGCGCTTAACTTCTCTGCGCGAAAAGCTGGAAATCCTGCGCAGTCTTGGCGTCGCGCATGTTCATGTTTGCCGCTTCAGCAAACCGTTTGCCGCCTTATCCGCCGATGAGTTCGTACAGCAAATTTTAGTGCAGGGCTTGCGTGCGCGTTACGTGCTGGTCGGTGATGACTTTCGCTTTGGTGCCAGGCGCGCCGGCGATTTCGCCCTGTTACAACAACTCGGCCAAGTGCATGGCTTTACCGCGGAAGCGCTGCATACGATAGAAGCCGCAGGTCAGCGCGCTTCATCAACCGCGGTGCGGGAGGCGTTAGCCGCGGGTGAGATGCCGCTAGCTGCGCAGTTGCTGGGACGCCCTTATTCCATCTCCGGGCGCGTAGTCGGCGGTGACCAATTAGGGCGCAAAATCGGTTATCCCACGGCGAACATTCAGCTAAAACACAACAAACCGCCGGTAAAAGGTATTTTTGCCGTGCGGGTGCAAGGTCTGCCGGGAACCACTGCCGCCTGGCCCGGTGTCGCCAGTCTCGGCACACGCCCGACGATCCATACCAATGGCCGCCCGACACTGGAAGTGCATTTATTTGATTTCAACCAAAACATTTATCGCCAGCATTTACGCGTCGAATTCCTGCATAAGCTGCGCGACGAAGCTAAATTCCCCGATCTAGACACCTTGATTAAACAGATCGACCTGGATGCGCAGCAAGCGCGCGATTTTTTATCGGATTAACCATGCCTGACTACAAAAACACCCTCAACTTGCCTGATACGCCCTTTCCGATGCGCGGCGATCTCGCCAAGCGCGAACCGGCCTGGATCAAGCAATGGCAAGCCGAAAAACGCTACGAAAAATTGCGTGCTGCCTGCGCCGGCCGGCCCAAATTCATTCTGCATGACGGCCCGCCTTACGCCAACGGCGACATTCACATCGGCCATGCGGTCAATAAAATTCTGAAAGACATCATCGTCAAAAGTAAAACGCTGGACGGCTTTGATGCGCCTTATGTACCGGGTTGGGATTGTCACGGCCTGCCGATTGAGCTGGTGGTGGAAAAAACGCATGGCAAAGCCACCCCGCCGGCCAAATTCCGTGAACTGTGCCGCGACTACGCCGCCAGCCAGATCGAACGCCAAAAAGCCGATTTCATCCGTCTTGGCGTGCTGGGCGATTGGGATAATCCTTACCTGACCATGGATTTCCAGTTTGAAGCGGACATCATCCGCGAACTGGGCAAAATTCAAGCGAACGGCCATCTTTATCTCGGCGCGAAGCCGGTGCATTGGTGCGTTGATTGCGGTTCTGCGCTGGCGGAGGCCGAAGTCGAATACGAAGATAAAAACTCACCGACGATAGACGTCGCCTTTCCGGTGCTTGATCTAACTGATTTAGCACGCCGTTTACACGTCGAGGCGATTGAAGGCCCCGCCTATGCGGTGATTTGGACCACCACACCGTGGACATTGCCGGCTAATCGTGCGGTAGCGGTGCATCCTGATTTCATCTATGACCTGATTCGTACGCCAAAAGGCCTGCTGATTATTGCGCGTGATCTGGCCGAAGCTGCCATGCAACGTTATGGCTTTGAAAGCGTTGAAACCGTCGCGCAAATTTCCGGCGCAGTGCTGGAAGGCCTGCAATTACAGCATCCGTTCTTTGCGCAGCAAGTGCCGGTGATTCTGGCGGATTTCGTCACCGTTGAAGCCGGCGTTGGTTTGGTGCATATCGCGCCCGGCCACGGCCATGACGACTACATCGCCGGCCTGAAATATGGTCTGGAAGTGGCGAATCCGGTCGGCGATGACGGCAAGTTCTACGCCGATACGCCGATTGTTGGCGGCCTTTCCGTGTGGGATGGCAATAAAAAAGTGCTGGAAACGTTGACTGAAAACGGGCATTTGCTGGCACATGCCCGTTTGCAGCACAGTTATCCCCATTGCTGGCGGCACAAAACGCCGATCATTTTCCGTGCCACGCGGCAATGGTTCATCGGCATGGACAAAGAAGGACTGCGCGAGAAAGCGATGCACGCGGTGGAAAACACCGAATTTTTCCCGGCCTGGGGACGCGCACGCCTAGAGGCGATGATGAAAACACGTCCCGATTGGTGCGTTTCCCGTCAACGCAATTGGGGCGTGCCGATTGCCTTTTTCATGCACAAAACAACGGGTGAATTGCATCCACGTTCGGCGGCACTGTTGGAAGAAGTAGCGCAACGTGTCGAACAACGCGGCATCGAAGCGTGGTTCAGCCTGGATGCGCAGGAATTGCTCGGCGACGAAGCGGAACACTACGTCAAAAACAAGGACACGCTGGATGTGTGGTTCGATTCCGGCGTCACCCACGCCTGTGTTCTGAAAAAACGCGCCGATTTAGCGCATCCGGCCGATTTGTATCTGGAAGGCTCTGATCAGCATCGCGGCTGGTTCCAGTCCTCCTTGCTCACCGGCTGCGCCAGCGATGGCCATGCGCCGTACAAAGCCTTGCTAACACACGGTTTCGTCGTCGATGCCAAAGGCTTGAAGATGTCGAAATCGAAGGGCAATGTCGTCGCACCGCAGAAAGTAATGGACACTTACGGTGCCGACATCTTGCGCTTATGGGTCGCCAGCACTGATTACTCCGGCGAGTTGACCATCTCTGACGAAATTCTCAAACGTACGGTGGACGGTTATCGCCGCATTCGCAACACCTTACGTTTTCTGCTTGCCAATACCGCCGATTTCGATCTGGCCACGCAGGCTGTGCCGGTAGCAAACTGGCTGGAAATCGACCATTACGCCCTTGCCATGACGCGCGACATGCAAGCCAGCGTGCGCACTGAATTCAATAGCTATAGCTTCCACACCGCTATTCAACGTCTGCATAGCTTTTGCTCGGAAGACCTCGGCGCGTTTTATTTGGATGTGTTGAAAGATCGGCTCTACACCGCCGGCGCGAATTCGGTGGCGCGACGAGCGGCGCAAACCACGCTGTGGCACATTCTGCAAACGCTGACTAAATTGTTGGCACCGGTACTGTCCTTTACCGCCGAGGAAATTTGGCAAATTAACGGCACGCATAGTGAAAGCGTATTTCTCGAACGTTGGCACACGCTGCCAGCGCAAGCGGATGAAAGCGCGCTACTCGCACGCTGGGGCCGTTTGCGCGAACTGCGCGCACTGACCAGCAAACGTATCGAAGAATTGCGCGTCGCTGGCTTGGTCGGTTCATCGTTGCAAGCAGAAGTCACCTTATTCGCCGCAAACGACGATTTCGCGCTGCTGTCGCGCTTGGGCGATGACCTGAAATTCGTGCTGATTACCTCCGCAGCACAGGTCGCAGCGGCCGAAAGCGGCGAAACACGGGTGGAAGCGACCGCTTCCACCCACGAGAAATGCGAACGGTGCTGGCATTACCGCGCTGATGTTGGTGCCAATGTTGCTGCCAATGTTGGTACCAACGTTACCCACCCCGGTTTATGCGGACGCTGTGTGAGCAACCTGTATGGCGAAGGCGAAGCGCGTGTCTATGCTTAATTCCCCATCCCCTACCCCCTTGGCAGGGGAAGGAAAAAGTGGCTTGCGCTGGCTCTGGCTGGCCGGCTTGGTACTGCTGCTGGATCAGGTCAGCAAATTGGCGGTCATTGAGCATCTCGTCGCCTATGTCGATGTTATCCCGCTGACCAGCTTCTTCAATCTGGTGCATGTGCATAACACCGGGGCCGCGTTCAGTTTATTCGCCGATCAACCCGGCTGGCAGCGTAGCTTCTTTGTAACTGTGGCGGCAATCGCCAGCGCGGTCATGCTGTATTTACTGCATAAAACCACGAATCACCGCCTCTTCAATATCGCGCTGGCGTTGATTCTTGGCGGAGCCATCGGCAATGTTATCGACCGCATTGCCTATGGTTATGTCATTGATTTTCTTGATATTTACGTCGCCGGCTGGCATTGGCCGGCATTCAATGTCGCCGATTCCGCCATTAGCATCGGCGCGGCCATGCTGATTTTCGACAGTCTGCGCACGCCGCGTGAGGTGGAAAATTCCGGCGTCAATAAAACCTGAACAGAGGCCCACACGATGACGGCGGCGCACGCAATAAAAATTGGCGATCAAGTCACCCTGCATTACCGCTTGGTGTGCAACGGCGAAGAAATCGCCCATACCTTTCCCGCCGAACCGGAAACTTTCTGCATCGGCCAAGGCGACATTGACCCGCGACTGGAGGCCTTGTTGCTCGGCCTGCAAGAAGGTGATCACCCCACTTTTGATCTCGAAGCCGGAGCCGCGTTTGGTAGCCACGATGCCAACCTGGTTCACAAACTGCCACGCAGCGAATTTGCCGCCGATGCGCCACTCATCCCCGGCCATGAAGCCGAATTCACATTGCCGAACGGACAAATTCTGCACGGCATCATTCGTGGCATTGCTGAAAACGAAACGACGGAAAGTGACATCGAAATTGATTTCAATCACCCATTGGCCGGCTTACCGGTGCAGTTCGAGGTGAAAATTTTAGCCATTGAGCCCTGCCCTGCTCTTTCTCCCAGCACCCCCACTCAGGCGGACTAAAAACCATGCAGCAGACTATCCTACTCGCCAATCCACGCGGTTTTTGTGCAGGTGTTGATCGTGCCATTGCCATCGTCGAACAAGCGCTAAAGAAATTCGGTGCGCCCATTTATGTGCGGCACGAGGTGGTGCATAACAAATTCGTCGTCGATAACCTGAAGGCGAAAGGGGCCATTTTCATCGAAGACCTCGAAGAAGCGCCGATCGGTTCAACGCTCATTTACAGCGCGCATGGCGTGCCGCTTTCCGTGCGCAAACAAGCCGAAGAACGCGGTCTCACCGTGTTCGATGCAACGTGTCCACTGGTCACCAAAGTGCATGTCGAAGTCAAAAAAATGCGCGATGCCGGGCAAGAAATCATCATGATTGGCCACAAAGGCCACCCAGAAGTGGAAGGCACCATGGGCCAATCGCCCGATGGCATGTATTTGGTTGATGACGCTTCCGATGTCGCCAACCTGACCGTGCGCGATGCCAACAATCTGGCCTATGTGACGCAAACCACACTTTCGGTTGATGATGCTGCGCGCGTGGTCACCGCGTTGAAAAACCGTTTCCCCCACATCCGCGGCCCGAAAAAGGACGATATCTGCTACGCCACACAAAATCGGCAGGATGCGGTAAAAAAATTGGCGGCAGAATGCGACTTGGTTATCGTGGTCGGCTCGCCAAATTCTTCGAATTCCAACCGTCTGCGCGAAGTCGCTGCCAATGTCGGCCTTGCCTCTTACATGGTGGATAACGCCAGTGAACTGCAAAGCGAATGGCTGCAAGACAAACATCGCATCGGCGTCACTGCCGGCGCGTCTGCACCCGATATCCTGGTGCAGGGTGTCATTGCGCGTTTGCAAGCCTTGGGCGCGAATTCGGTAACCTCACTCGACGGCATCGAAGAAACCGTCAATTTTCCGTTGCCGAAAGCGCTGCAGGATTAGAGTGCTATAGGGTCAACTACAGCAAAGCCAGATTATCGCGATGGACCAATTCCGGTTCATCAACATAACCCAGAATCGCTTCAATCTCCGTGCTGGGTTTGCGCATCACGCGGCGTGCTTCATCAGCGCTGTAATTAATCAGGCCGCGCGCGATGTCTCGGCCGTTTTCATCCAAACACGCCACGATCGCGCCGCGCTGAAAATCGCCCAATACATTGACCACCCCTATCGGCAACAAACTCTTGCCTTGCACTTGCAGGGCATGCGCCGCGCCGGCGTCCAGCACCAGTTTGCCGACCACTTGCAAATGATCGGCCAGCCATTGTTGCCGCGCGGCTAACGGGGCCTGGGTTGCAATCAATTGCGTGCCCAAGGCCTCGCCCTGCCCCAATCGCGCCAGCACTTCCGGCTCGCGGCCGCTAACAATCACGGTATGCGCACCGCTGCGTGCCGCACGCTTGGCCGCCAAAATCTTGGTCAACATGCCGCCAGTACCAACGCTGGAACCCGCCCCGCCCGCCATCTCTTCCAAACGCGGATCACCGGCCACCGCTTCATGCACAAACTCGGCCTGCGGATTTTTGCGCGGATCAGCGGTATAAAGACCCGGCTGATCGGTCAAAATAATCAAGGCGTCGGCTTCAATTAAATTGGCCACCAACGCGCCCAATGTATCGTTATCGCCTACCTTGATTTCATCAGTCGTCACCGTGTCATTCTCGTTAATGATCGGAATGACCTTCAGCGCCAGCAAGGTCCGCAAGGTCGAACGCGCGTTCAGGTAACGCTCACGGTCGGCCAAGTCGGCATGCGTCAACAAAATCTGTGCGCTTGCCAGGTTATGCGCCCGAAAACTACGTTCATAGGCCTCAATCAAGCCCATTTGCCCAACCGCGGCGGCGGCTTGCAACTCGTTCAAGGCACGCGGCCGCTTTGCCCAGCCCAAACGCTGCATACCTTCCGCGATAGCGCCACTGGAAACCAGAACAATTTCTTTATCCAACGCGGTCAATTTAGCAATCTGCTCAGCCCACAACGCCAAACGAGCATGATCCAGACCACGCCCATCATTCGTCACCAAACTGCTGCCCACCTTCACAACCAAGCGCCGCGCGCTGGCAATGACTGAAGCCTTCATGCCTCTTCATCCTCCTGAATATCGAGCGATGCCGGCTCCTCCACAACAGGCTTGACCAATTTGGCCGGCTCACGATGCGGCTCAGCAGCGCGCATGCTGTCGATATGATCCATCATGGCAAAAACCAAAGGCTTGCAGCCTTCGCCCGTCATGGCAGAAATGGCAAACACCGGGCCGCTCCAACCGAAATCACGCACAAAGGCGGCAATGCGCTCAGCACGCTCCGATTCGTCGATCAAATCGGTCTTGTTCAGCAATAACCAACGCGGCTTTTCTGCCAACGGATCAACCGGCTGATCGATCACATCATATTTTCGCAACTCTTCCACAATCGCATGGGCTTCCTGCACCGGATCAACCTCCGGCGAAAACGGTGCCAAATCGACCAAATGCAGCAACAAACGTGTGCGCGCCAGATGCCGCAAAAACTGATGCCCCAAGCCCGCGCCTTCTGCCGCACCTTCAATCAAGCCGGGAATATCGGCCACCACGAAACTACGATTGTGATCGACACGCACCACGCCCAAATTAGGATGCAAAGTGGTGAATGGATAATCGGCCACCTTCGGCCGCGCCGCAGAAATCGAACGAATGAAAGTCGATTTACCCGCATTCGGCATGCCGAGCAGGCCCACATCGGCCAATACTTTCAATTCCATGTGCAAACGGCGTGCTTCGCCTTCTTCGCCACTGGTCGATTGGCGCGGTGCCCGATTGGTGCTGGATTTGAAATGCAGGTTGCCAAGTCCGCCAATGCCGCCTTTGGCGACCAGCGCACGTTGGCCGTCTTCCGCCAAATCGGCGAGCAGATCGCCACTTTCTTCTTCACGCACCACGGTGCCAACCGGCACGCGCAACAGAATGTCATCGGCACCGCGACCATAACAATCCGCACCGCGTCCGCCCTCACCACTGCGCGCACGGAAATGACGGGTGAAACGATATTCCACCAGCGTATTGATATTGCGATCAGCTACCACCCAAATGCTGCCGCCACGGCCGCCGTCACCGCCATCGGGGCCGCCTTTGGGAATGAATTTTTCGCGACGGAACGAAACGCAGCCATTGCCGCCATCGCCAGCAGTTACGTCGATACGAACTTCGTCAATAAATTTCATGAAAATGCAGGCTCCGAGGAATCGACCTCACCAATGGACGTTACCAATAAAAAAGCCCTATCCGCGGATAGGGCTCCTGACTAAACCGAAGCAGAATTAAACTGCTGCGGCCGGGATTGCAGCAACAGCAGCAGTTTCCACCACTGGCACCACACTGACTGTGCGGCGCTTATGCGGACCTTTAACAGCAAATTGCACGTAGCCGTCTTTCAGGGCGAACAAGGTGTAATCCTTGCCTACCCCCACATTCGGGCCAGGGTGGAACTGGGTTCCACGCTGGCGAACCAGAATGTTGCCGGCCGGTACAAACTGGCCGCCATAACGCTTGACGCCGAGGCGCTTTGACTCTGAATCGCGGCCGTTACGTGAACTTCCGCCTGCTTTCTTGTGTGCCATGTTTCTCTGCCTCTATCAAGCAACAGAAATGCCGTCGATACGGATTTCTGTGTAATTTTGACGATGCCCCTGGGTCTTACGGTAGTGCTTACGACGACGCATCTTGAAGATCATCACCTTTTCGCCACGACCATGCGACAACACGGTACAACGCACTGACGCACCTTCAAGCATCGGCGCACCGATCTTGATGTCTGCGCCATCCGCTACCATGAGCACATCCTTGATTTCTACCTCGCTACCTACTTCTACGGGCAAGGTCTCAATTTTAAGTTTGCCACCTGCGGCAACTTTATATTGTT
>CAYWXO010000027.1:0-21380 GCA_964462255.1 uncultured Thiobacillus sp.
GACCAAGATAAACGCCAGTGTCGCGCCTTTTCAAGGGAAAAATAGCGGTCATCAGCGGTTTCCAGGATAATCATGCCTGACCTTCACTCCCTAATAAAGGGCTGTTTTCAAATTGGCTGAAAAGAAAAGTACCCTCACTATAACAATGTTAAACCCACCAGCTTATAACCCAGTTTTAATACACTGCTGGCACGATAAAGCTTTCGGCATAGCGTTATTGTTGCCGTTGCCCTTTTGGTGGCTGTTTCACGCACAAGGTTGGCAAAGTGCAGCTAATGTATGGATGTTGCTACTGGTATCACCACTACTGGAAGAATTAGCGTTTCGCGGCACGTTACAAGGGCTACTGCTGCAAAGTCGCTGGGGTGTTATCCGACATGGCCTGATCAGCCATGCCAATCTACTGACCGCTGCACTGTTTGGCCTTACTCATGCACTATTACTAGGTCATTCATTGGCTTTATTAACTTTTTTTCCTGGACTGCTCTTTGGTTTTTTCCGCGAGCGCTATCAAACACTATGGCCGGTTATCGCCTTGCACAGTTATTACAATGCCGGGCTGTTGCTGTAATTTTATACGGCTGATATCAACCCGTTTTCCGAATTAAACCCGTTAAATTAATTAAATTATTTAAATGCCCCCACTCAATCAAAAAGACAAACTCTGTTTTCCTTTTGGCTTCGGCGCTGTGCTAGCCGAACAACGCCTGTTTTGCTTGCCCTTTGCCGGCGGCGGAGCTTCCTTCTTTCTGCCTTGGCGCAAAATATTAACTGAGGTTGCCGTTATTCCCCTGCAATATCCTGGACGAGAAACCCGGATAAATGAGGGCTGCCATGATGAGCTATCGCACTTAGTTGAAGAACTGGCTATCGCCCTGCTACCGCATCTGGATCGCCCCTATACCTTGCTAGGCTACAGCCTAGGTGCAAAAGTAGGCTTTGCACTTTGCCACCGTCTAATTGAACTGGGTGCGCCGCCGCCACGGCTATTTATTGCCATCGCCCATGGCGCGCCGGATGCGGAACCTTTCCTACGCGGTGCCGCCGACTTGCCCCCCGAATCATTCGAACAACATATCAAACGCTACGGCGGCATGCCGGATGTGGTGTTTCAAGATGCTGAATTGGCCAAAATGTTACTTAGCGTATTGCGCTCAGATATTCGATTGGTTGAACATGCCGTACCTGACCAGCCTTTACCCTGCAACATTGTGGCGTATGCGGGAGCTGAAGACCACGCCGCCCCGCCCGAAAGCTTAGAAGAGTGGCGTCGATTCAGCGCGACAGGGTTTACCCACCGTACATTCGCCGGCGGCCACTTTTTTGCACGCAGCGCCAGTGATTTCTTGCCAACGCTGGCGGCAGATTTGGCAGCAGGCTGAATGCAACATAATCTAACCAAACGGTGTTCGCCAATGACGATAATTCATGCCAACAATGGAAACTCACATGCAAAATGAAGCGCAAGAATCACCACAATACGCCGTTGTCGCCTCAGTGCAATTACCCGGGGTCAGCGATGTTGAATTTGCCGCATCGCTAACCGAGCTGCGCGAGCTAGCAAAAACACTGGGCTATAGCGTTTGCCGAACATTCACACAAAAACGCACGCGCTTCGATTCGGCGGCTTATCTGGGCATCGGCAAGCGCATGGAAATTCGTCACTATGTCAATAAATTACCCGACGATGAATCCTATAGTGAAATGGCGGTGGAACTGACGCGTGAGGAGGATGACCCTATTTCACCGCATCCCATTGAAGCCCTCTTTGTTGACCACGAAATATCCCCCTCGCAGGCACGCAACCTTGAAAAAGAAGTCGGCTGTCAGGTGATGGATAGAACCATGGTAATTCTGGAAATATTTCATCGCAATGCACGCTCTCCCGCTGCACGTGCGCAAGTTGAAATTGCACGCCTGGGCTACTTAACGCCACGCCTGCGTGAAGCAGCAAAACTGGCCGGACCACAAGGACGCCAACGCAGTGGCACTGGCGGGCGCGGTGCTGGTGAGTCCCATACCGAGCTGGATAAACGCAAAAATCGTGACCGCATTTCCGATCTACAGAAAGAAATCGTCGCGATGGAAGTTGAACGCAAAACACAACGCGCCCGCCGGCAAGCGAATCAGGGATTAGCCAGCGTCACACTCATCGGCTATACCAATGCAGGTAAATCGACCTTAATGCGCGCACTGACCGGCAGCGATGTCCTGGTGGCAAATAAACTTTTCGCCACACTCGACACCACCGTGCGTAGCCTGTATCCAGAAAGCCTTCCACGCGTATTGGTCAGCGATACCGTCGGTTTTATTAAGAATTTACCACATGGTTTAGTGGCATCATTCAAGTCAACACTAGAAGAAGCACTTGATGCCTCACTATTACTGCATATCATTGATGCAAGTGACCCCGGCTTTGAACGACAGATTGAAACCACCGACAGCGTGCTCAACGAAATTGGTGCGCAAGACGTGCCGCGGCTACGAATCTTCAACAAAATTGATCATGTCGGCGATGCAGCGGCACAAGCTGAATGCGAAGCTACCCTACGTAATCGCTACCCAGATTGCAAAGTGATCAGTGCGCGCCGCCCTGCCGACATTGCGCAATTGCACCAAGCGATCGTAGCGTTCTTTCAGCGTGATTCTGTCGAAGCGGAACTGTTTCTGCCATGGTCAAAGCAACACCTGCGCGGCGAAATTTTCGCTTGCTGCGAAGTCTTGGCAGAACGAGCCGACGCAGAAGGCGCGATTTTTCGTGTCCGTGGTGCGCCCAGCGTGCTGGAAAAATTCCAAAAGCCAGAATTATGAGGCCGCTCGTTTACGCAATACCTTAATTTGAAACAAGGTGTTGCGTTCATCCTCTTCCAGTGCTGCGCGGATATGTTGCACCGTGGCTTGATAGCGCGGAATGATGTTGTATTTCAACGCATTCACCCGCTTTTGCGTTTTGCGGCTAGCCGCCAGCAAGCGCCACAGCGCATTTTCCGCCTCACCCAACCGCGCCAAGGTCACCGTCAACTCACGCAAACGCAAACGCGCCTCATCAAAACTAACGTCTGTCCACATCAAGCCAACCGGCTGCAGCGGCAATGGTGCCGCACTCACGCTCGGGTATTCAACCCCCACGCTAGAACGGGCAACCACTTTAATGGCTACCGCAGGCTTCAAACCAACCGACGCCTGCCGCAACATCTGGCCGCCCATCCGCATTTGCACAATACCTAACCAATGGTAAGCATCTGCCAACTCAGCAATAGTCTGCGCGCGTAAATCCCGATATTGTGCAAGACGTTCATAGACCAGACGCGTCAACAAATCGCGCTTCTTCTCCAGCATCTGGCGGCCTTGTTCAAGAAAGCGAACTTGGCGACCAACCTGCAGCAATGCACTCTTGGTAGGAGGAACTGAGAGTCTTTTTTTCATGCGCCCGACGGGCTACGCGCCGCCCGCTCCTTTATGGTATTTAGCGAGTTCTTCTTCAGAAACGCGAATGAGCGCATCCGCGGGTAACATGGATAGCAAATCCCAGGCAATATTCAGGGTTTCATATACGCTACGGTCTTCATCCTCCCCCTGACCAATAAATTTGCGCTCAAAAGCATTGGCAAATTCAAGATAGCGGCGGTCAGCATCACTCAATTCTTCCGCACCGATAATCGCCGCCAAGCCCCTAACTTCTAACGCCTTGGCATAACTGGCAAACAACTGGCTGGCAACATGCGGGTGATCTTCGCGCGTAAAGCTTTTACCCACGCCATCTTTCATCAAGCGCGACAAAGAAGGCAACACCGTCACCGGCGGATAGACGTTCTGATTCGCCAGCTCACGGCCCAACACAATTTGACCTTCAGTAATATAGCCAGTCAAATCAGGGATAGGATGCGTAATATCATCGGAAGGCATAGACAAGACCGGAATCATGGTAATGGAACCGCGCCGATTCTTGATACGCCCGGCCCGTTCGTAAATTTCCGCCAGATCAGAATACAGATAACCAGGGTAGCCCTTCCGCGCCGGAACATCACCGCGTAGCACGGCAACTTCACGCAAGGCTTCAGCGTAAGCCGTCATATCCGTCATAACCACTAACACATGGTAATCGAGATCAAAAGCCAAGTACTCAGCGGCAGTGAGCGCAGCACGCGGCGTCAGCAGGCGTTCAATCACTGGCTCATCAGCCAGATTAAGGAACATCACCACCTTATTGAGCACACCACTTTCTTCAAAACTTTCCTGGAAGAAACGTGCATCGGCGTGAGACGCACCAAAAGCGGCAAACACAACCACGAATTCCGACGCTTCTTCACCCAGCAATTTAGCCTGCCGCACAATTTGAGCGGCAACCCGGTTATGAGGTAAACCACCGCCAGAGAAAATAGGCAGTTTTTGCCCGCGCGTCAGCGAATTCATGCCATCAATGGCAGAAATGCCGGTTTGAATGAATTCGCGCGGATAGGCACGCGCCGCCGGATTCAGCGGCTCGCCATTGACATCACGACGATCCGCCGAAATGATCGGTGGCCGGCCGTCACGCGGCAAACCGGCCCCGTTGAAAATACGGCCGAGAATGTCGCGAGACACCGGCAACTTGAACGGTTCATCCAGAAAACGAACCCAAGTGCGTTCCAGATCAAGATCATCCGTGCCTTCAAACACCTCAACCAAAACAGCCTCGTCTGCGGCACGAATCACCAAACCGGAACGAAGTCGCCCGGCATGATCACGCACTTGCACGCGAGAGCCGGCCGCAACACCCGGCACGCCGCCCATCACAATTAGCCCGCCCTGGGCTGAGGTTGCAGTTCGGAATTCGATATTTTTCATGGTGTTACCCGTGGTGGTACTTTTAGATGGATAGGCATCACGCGGTCTGCTCGTATTCCAGCATCAACTGTTCAAACTCGCCAGGAATCGCTGCAATTTTGGCCTTCAGCGCGAGAATATCTTCAGAAGTATGCTGACTCTTCCAGCGACGCGCCTGGGATAACAGCGGCATTTGAATCAGTCTGCGCGCTGGTGCCCCCAATTTAATCAATTTCATGCCCTGACGGAAGATTTCCAACATGGCCGCAAGCAGGGCATATTGTTTTTCAGGCGAAGCGAAACTATCAATTTCGTCAATCGCCGATTGCTGCAACAAGCCTTCCTTGATCAAGCCGGCCGCTTCCAACGTCCAACGTTGTTCACTCGACAAGGCTTCAACCCCAACCAGATTGACGATACGCTGCAACTCTTCCGACGCGGCCAACAAATCAAGCGCTTCGGCACGCGCCGTTTCCCAATTGGGATCGACATTCTCAGCCCACCATTTAGCGGCAGAACCGATATAACCAGAGAAACTCTCCAGCCAATCAACCGAAGGGTAATGGCGTGCATCAGCCAACTCTTTCGACAATGCCCAAAACGTTTGAATGATTTCCTTGGTGTGACTGGTCACCGGCTCGGAAAAGTCGCCGCCCGGTGGCGAAACCGCTCCAATTAGTGTTACGGAGCCATGCCCACCAGACAAGGTCTCCACCCGGCCAGCCCGCTCATAAAATGCCGCCAAGCGTGAACCCAAATAAGCGGGATAGCCCTCTTCCACCGGCATCTGGCCAAGACGCCCCGCCACTTCACGCAGTGCCTCTGCCCAACGACTGGTTGAATCTGCCACCATGACCACATCCAAGCCTTGATCGCGGAAATACTCCGCAAGGGTGATACCGACATACACGGAAGCCTCCCGCGCAACCACCGGCATGTTTGACGTATTCGCCACCAACAAAGTGCGCTCCATCAACGGCCGGCCGGTATGTGGGTCTTTCAACTCCGGCATAAATTCGAGCACATCAGTCAATTCATTACCGCGCTCACCGCAACCCACATAAATGACGATTTCAGCATTGCACCAGCGCGCAATCTGCTGCTGCAACATCGTTTTGCCAGCACCAAATGGGCCCGGAATCGCTGCCTTACCGCCTTTTAGCAAGGGATAAAAAGTATCCAAAATGCGCTGCCCGGTAATCAGCGGCGCAACAGCGTGGTCACGCTGGCGAAACGGGCGCGGCGTCCGCACCGGCCAGCGATGAAACAAATGCAGCTTTTCGATACTGCCGCTAAATTTTCCACCGCTTAAGCGCAACCGACCGATTGTTTCCTCAATCGTATAATCGCCTTCCGGGGCCAATTCCAGTAATTCTCCGTGCAATAAAGGTGGCACAAGAATGCGATGCAGAATCGACTCGGTCTCTTGTACCGTCCCTAACACGTCCCCCCCCGCCAGCGCTGAACCGGCGCGACGATTCGCATCCGGTACAAAATGCCAACGTTTATCGCGCGGCAAAGAAGGGACAGCAACACCGCGCGCCATGCGATCACCACTTTGTTCCCACACGGCCTGCAAAGGACGCTGCACCCCATCAAAAATTGCACCTAATAAACCAGGCCCGAGTTCGACGGATAGCGGCCATCCTAAGCCCTGCGCTTCTTCACCCGGACGTAAGCCAGCGGTATCCTCATAAAGCTGTGCCAAAGCCGTATCGCCATCACGGCCAATAACTTCACCGACCAATCCCAATCGCCCTACCCTAACTTGCTCGCCCAGCACCGTCTGTGGCAACTCAAGCTTGACCAGGGGGCCGTTGATTTCAAGAATTTTGCCCATTTGTGTTTCCTATTTGCGAAGGGTCTCGGTCAACCATGCACCAACGTACCCAAATCGGGTGTACTCGCAAAAAGCCGTTCCATCGCCACTCGGGCCAGTTCATCAGCAAGACGCGATTGACGCGCCTCAATGGTCTGATCCATTTGCGCGCGATTATCTGCCATGCAAACACGTATACCACCCGCACTCGATTCATTATGGCTGGACAAGGTGACTTGCCGACCCGGTGCGGCACGCGCGGACATCTCACGCCAAACCGGGGCCAGTCGTTTTTCATCTTCCGGTCGCACTTGTGCATTCAAATCACCGGCTGGTAATGCCTTTGCTGCCGCAGCTAACCATTGCTCCAACACAGCAAAATAAGCGGCTTCATCTTCAACCAAGCGGTGAAACGCCTGTTTAACCCCAAACAAGGTAGATTCTGTCAGGGCCCAGCGTAAACGATCAAGCTCAGAGGCCAAACGCGTTTCCGCAGCTTGCGTCTGTCGTCGTACCCTGCGTTCGGCTTCCGCTTTGGCCGCCAACACCTCACGCTCCTCCGCCAATTTCAGCTTATCAACTGACTCAGCCAGAATGCGCGCTCGCACCACATCAGCGTTATGGCGTTGCTCACGCGCTAGCGTTTCAGCCTGACGTAACAGCGCAGACTCCAGTTGAGTAACTTGGGTTTCATTATCCATGATTTTTCCTACTTAATTACTCTAGGGCTTACTTACTTCAAGGCTTCCGGCCCCAACACGGCACGCACCACATCATCTACCGCCGGGGCGTAATCGTAAGGCGCTGCGAGTGGGGGTAATTCGGTCACCACGATACGCCCGCCTTCATTGCGTAAGCGATCCAACCAAAAACCACCCGCATGGGCAAGATGCGATTCCAACAGAACAAGGGCTTCGTCACCGCTCTTAACCAGCAAACCCAGCACTTCTTCCACCTTAGCAGCATCCGCATCGGCATAGACCTCAGCTCCAATCAAGCTAAACCCTTCGGTCAAACCTGAGCTACCCAATACCACTAAACGGGCACTCGCCAGCACACTGTCTGCAATATTTGCAGTGTCATTAACGTGCCGCACCTGAGCAGCCTCAGATCTTGCCAAGCAACAGGATGGACATGACCAAGCCGTAAATGGCGATACCTTCCGCTAGGCCCATGTAAATCAACGTACGGCCAAACATTTCCGGTTTTTCAGCAATCACGGCCAAGGAAGCAGAGCCAACCGGACCCAGCGCAATGCCGGCACCAATTGCGGCCAATGCCGTTGGCAAACCAATACCAATCAAGGCCAAACCCTTACCCATCGAAATTTCCATCAAACCTGTTGCAACCGGCTCTGCGGCCAACACCTCCTGCACCCCCATCAGCAGAACACTGGCTACCCCCATGCCAAACAACAAGACATTTGCCAACAAACCCCCTTTGAGAAAACCAGACGAAGACAAGCGGCCACTTTTCATCAAGTTCGGTTTCATTTCCAACCAAACACCCGCACCAATTGTCGCCACCACAGACAGACCCAGTAATGCAATTAACCAACTCATGTTCAACTCCTTAACGTTAAATTTCCTGAACCCGCACTCTCAATCAAACCCCGCCCCGTTGCTGCTGCAGCCGCAACGGCACAAACTCGACACCATCCCCACTGAAGAACCGTGAAAATCCTTCGTAATACATTAAGCGCAATGCTTGGATCGCTACAATGCCGCCTTCCAGCACAATAATGACGATATTACCCAGCACAATCGTGAACCAATGGCCAGCCGTATCCAAGCCATTTGCCAAGGTAAAAATAGCCAATGCCAAGGCAACGTGATTAAGACTAAATGCCGCCACACGCATAAAAGATAACGTATTCGCAAACAGATTGATGCCGGTTTCCAGCGTTTCGATTGCAGTCACCAGCGCGCGTTCGCCCCAGCCAGCGGTTGTTTCCACCCACTTAAAAGCGGCGACGGTAACAATCCCCAGCGATGCTAAAATGGCCGCCGGCACTGTCAAATCCGCGGCCCCGGTCATGCTGACTACGCTACCCACGGCCCCCAAATAAAACACCAGCCCGGCGATTCCGGTGGAATCAAACAACGCTTCGCCCATGTGGCCGGCGGTAAATTTATTCCGTGCGTTAATCAGTAGCGTCAAAATGATGAAGCCAACACCAAAAGCGACCGCTAACGTCAGCACATGAATTGGATCATGCGACGGCGATAACCACACCGGTGTCAAAACATCTTCATAGCCAAAAATACTGCCGTAAAAAAGGCCAAACAACATAGATGAAGCCCCGGCCGACATACCAATCCAAGCCATGCTACCAATACGCCGATACAGCGCCGCGGCCATGACGAAAATTACCGCGCCATGTCCGATATCTCCAAACATTGCACCAAACAACAGCAAATAAGTGAAGGCAAACGGCAAAGTAGGATCAAATTCACCGTAGCGTGGTATCCCGTAGCTCTTAACCAAGGGCACAAACGGCCGCAACCAGATGGGATAACGCACCAAGGAAGGTACTTTAGCGGCTTCATGCGCCACCGGCGTATCTACACTCAATGCATAGCGTCCATGCAAGCGAATTTCAAGCATTGAACGTAAGGCATTAACTCGATTTCGCGGCACCCAGCCGCTTATCCCCGCCAGCTCCCCTTTACCCCGCACGCCGATCAAAGCAGCTTCTGCCAAGGGACGTGCCAGCGCTACCCTTAATCGAGCCTCCTCCAAACGTGGACGGAACTGGCCGCGCAAATTATCCATCAATTGGCACTGCGCACCAGTAAGACCTTCGACACGTTTACGCTCTTCCAGCAGCCAAGCTCTAGCGGCTTGCGGGTGAGTGCGCAACTCCATGGGAACGGGCAATTCACGCCAGCCAGCCTGAGAGAGCAAACCGCGGACTTCAACTTCGCGATCGCGTGGACCCGCAATCACCGAGTACACTTGATCATGGTGCCGATCAAAATCAGACACTAAAAATCCAGTAATGGATAATGCATCAGCCACCCGCTTAAGACTGGCCAATGGCAAACTACCAATATTTACGGATAGCAATCCGTCTGGACGTAACAATTGGGACAAGTCAACATTTAACCGTTCCAATTTTTCCAGTGTTTCTTCTAGCGCTTCCAGATGACGCAATTCCTCTTGCGTCCGCATGTCAACTTCATGCTCGCTCATACAAGTCGTCCAAACCTGTTTAAGCCATTCATTCAAATCGCGCAAATCGGCCAAGGAAGGCGCGGCAGCATCGTCGGGAATGTGCAAATCACCGGGAATGCCACATTGATCAATCAGCTTGGCTAAACGCGATTCCGCTTGCAACCACGCTTCGCGATAATCTTCCGCCGGTGATTCATCAAATGCCTGCTCATAGCTTTGCTGCCCATGTTCCGCAGGATTGAACACCCCAAAACGAGCCAACTCCAATGCAACATCGGGGGCTTCTGACGCTAAGGCTAATAACCTAATTTTGACCAGTGGTTCCGCACGAAACATCACAAAGCTCCTTCTGGCACGCGATTCACCGCCCGCTGAATGTCGCCTTTGGGCAAGCCTAAATGACGCCCCCGCAGCACCGCACGCACCGAGCGCAAATCACGTTCACGCAACATCAGAAAAGCCAGTGCGCGGGCAATCGCCGGCGCACCAGAATGTAATACCTTACCTTCCAACTCGGCAGACATCCGATCCATCCGCGCAAACACCAGCGAAATTTCACTCACTCCCAGCATTTCAGTCCGTAAGGCATCGGGTAACGCCGCCAAAATTTCCTCTACACTGCCAAGTGCAGCCAATTGACGCAGACGCGATGAAGGAAGGCCGTAGCGTGAAGCAACTAGCAAAAAGTAAACCTGCGCCGGTGGCAGATTGTAGTTAAAACGATAACGTAACAACCAAACCAGGTTAATACGATCAATCAAAGACCCCATAAGACGGCGGAATGCCGGGCTGGTATTACTTTCCAGTGCCTGCCCGCGTCGTGCTAAGCCTTCGTAATAGCCCCGATCCAACGCAGCATCAAGAATAAAGGGATCATGACTATCTTCAAAAGCGCGCCGAGCTTGTCGCACAATGCCGGCAAAAGGCCCTGCTTCCAGCCGACGCAGCAACTCCGTGACATCCTCGGCATGAACCAGATCTTGCACATCCAACTTGGCAAAGGTGCCCATCGGCGTCAAACGTGCCAGTAAAGAGGCGGGTTTTTCACCCGTCATCTTGCCGCGCAGCAACGTCTTGACGTTGGAAATCTCGAAGCGCTCTGTCCAAAAAATAAGGAAATTGCGGGCATCGCCAGTCAACGGGCGAATCAGGACGCGGGTTTCATCCAGAATTTCCGCGATGATGCGCTGTTCGAGCGACAGCGGATCTTGATTACTGAAACCTGTCGCCAATTGCGGCAAACCCCGTTCGGTCAGCGCATCAGCAACATCGGCATCGGGCACACCGATTAGCGCATCAAAGTCTTTACCCTGCCAGAGACTGCCAGAGTAAAGACTGACCCGCGTGTTCAAATAGGCAGACATGATCCTGTTTGCCGCATCAAACCGCAGGATCGAGTAAAAAGCTCAACCCAGCATCAATGGCTTCTTGTTCATGCCGACCAGCCATTGCACGCAGATTGCGCTGCCGCTCTTCATATTTACGGGTAAGTTCAGCAACCGCCTGCTCAGCGCGGCCTTGAGCTTCTTTCAGAAACGGGGCACGCAAGTCGGCTCGGTTAGCCTCAAAACGTGTTTCCGCTTCATGGACTCCCGCTAATACTTGATCAAGCAGTCGTTGCCGCTCATGACTGGCGGCTTCGATAATGGCTTGGGCACGCGCCTCAGCCTCTAACAATCGTTTGAGTTGGTCTTCCATGATTCATTTCACTTTGTTTACTTTACCTTAACCTGCACCAACTCTTCGCCATCAGGATCAGTCACATGCACGGCACAGGCTAAGCAGGGATCAAACGAATGGATAGTACGTAGAATCTCGATCGGTTGCTTAGGGTCATGCATGACATGATTATGCTCCAAAGCGGCTTCATAAGCGCCCGGTTGACCTAGCGTATCACGCGGACCCGCATTCCAAGTACTAGGCACCACGGCCTGATAATTACTGATTCTACCGTCATCTATGTTAATCCAATGACTCAACCCACCGCGCGGTGCTTCCAACAAACCAACACCATGCATGTGCTTCGGCCACGTCGCTGGATCCCAGTATTGATCATTGAATGTACGAACTTCGCCCGCTTTGATGTTAGCCATCAAGCTATCAAACCAGCCCTGCATGGCATCGGCTAGAATCTTCGATTCCAACGTACGCGCTGCGGTACGCCCCAAAGTTGAGAACAAAGCCGTCACCGGCACATCCAGTGTTTTTAACGTGTAATCCACCAATTCCTTGGTTTGTTTATGTCCGGTGGCATACATCATCAGCACACGTGCCAGCGGACCCACTTCCATCGACTTACCCTGCCAACGGGGCGATTTCAGCCAAGAATATTTCTTCTCAACATCCAGATGCTCGTAAGGGGGTTTCGGGCCCGTATAGTTAAGTTCAGTTTCGCCTTTGAACGGGTGCAAACCTTGCCCATCCCCCTGACTGTATTTGTACCAGGAGTGATTAATGAACTCCTGAATCTCGGTATCCGAATCGAGATCTATCGGGTGTATTTTCGAAAGATCTTTATTGAGAATAACCCCACGTGGAATCATGTAAGAGTCGGTATCCCAGAAACTCTTCGATGGCAAATCGCCAAATGACAGGAAATTACCGCCAGTGTCGCCAATGCCGCCCCACTCTTTGTAGAACGAAGCAATCGCTAACGTATCCGGCACATAAACCTGATCCACAAAATCGCGCATCTGCTTGATCACATTCTGCACTGTTTGCAGGCCGACCATGTTCACTGCAGTTCCCGATTGGCCGCCCACTTTGTTTTCAACGGCTGTGTATACGGAAATAGCGGAAGGCACACCGCCCACCACAAAGTTGGGATGCGGATTCTTGCCACCGAAAATGGCATGCAGCTTAACGACGTCACGTTGCCAGGCCAGCGCTTCCAAATAATGTGCAACGGCCATCAAGTTCGCTTCAGGCGGCAATTTGTAGGCCGGATGCCCCCAGTAAGCATTCGAAAAAATGCCTAACTGACCTTGTTCCACAAAGGTTTTCACCCGCTTCTGCACATCGGCAAAATAGCCCGGTGAAGATTTTGGATAGCTGGAAATACTCTGCGCCAAAGCTGATGTCGCCTTCGGGTCTGCACTGAGTGCAGAAACCACATCTACCCAATCTAGCGCATGCAAATGGTAAAAATGCATAACATGGTCATGCACATATTGCGCGGCAACCATCAAATTACGAATTAACTCGGCATTTTGCGGAATGCTGTAAGTGGGAATCGCACGATGCAGTGCATCTTCCACCGAACGCACCGAAGCCAAACCATGCACTAAGGTACAAACACCGCAAATACGTTGCGCAAACGCCCAAGCGTCACGCGGGTCGCGGCCTTTCAGAATAATTTCAATGCCGCGCACCATCGTACCTGCCGAATAGGCACTGGTAATTTTACCGCTGGCATCCGTTTCCGCTTCAATACGCAGATGACCCTCAATGCGGGTAATGGGGTCAACGACTATGCGTTGTGCTGTGCTCATGGCCGTTCAATCCTTATTGGTTCAAAAAGGCTTCGAGGATGCGATATTGCGCCTCGGCTTCACGATGTTCAGTACCTTCACCGGTGGCCACTGTTTCACAAGTCCGCGCCATACGAACTTGCATTGCAGCATCCCACGCCGGGTTATCGCCGGGTTCGGCGGCTTTCACGCAGGCCACCGCTGCCTTAGCCACAAAGTGACCTGCTTGCGCACTCCAATCGGTTTCTTTACCACACTGGGTATAACTTTCTACCCGTGCGGTATTAGCTGCCTGCGACACAACGGTCAGTTCAGCATCGCTGACATCAGCGCGCGCGGCCACATCAAGCGCCGCCTTGACACGCACATCGTTGCACAAGGACAACAGCGGTCGGACAAATTGAACCGCAACTTGCCGTTGTTGGCTCAGCGAAAGCGCAGTCAGCGCCGCCTTGAATTCCTTGTCATTAATAATGGCCATGGCTTCACGCTCCTTTGCTTGCGCTTTGATCTGGAATATGCTCGGCGATCATTTCAGTCAAACCGACCACGGGAATATCCATCTGATAATGCTCAAGTCCCTCTTCCAGCACGATGCGGCAGTTTGCGCAGGCGGTCACCAGTCGATCGGGCTTAACGCTATCCAACTGCGATTTTTTCTTCTTGAAGGCTTCTAACCGCAGCGGTTCACCCTCTTCAATGGCTGAGGCACCACCGCCACCGCCGCAGCACCAATTCATGTAACCGGCATCCGGCATTTCAACAAAATTCTTCGCCACCATGTTCATCAAATTACGTTGCTGTTTGATGACCCCCCCCCGACGTGCCAACTGACAAGGATCATGGAAAGTGAGTTTATCGGTCTCAAAACCTTCCGTTTTCAGCAAACCCTGTTCCTGGAATTCACCGAGAACCTCAATAATATGCTGAACCTTGAAGCCAAATGGCCGGCCAATCAAATTAGCCCCTTCCCAACGCAATGCGGTATAAGCGTGGCCACATTCCGGGCTAATCACAGTCTTAACCTTCAGCTTTTCTGCCCCATCAACAATGCGGGTCACCAAGACTCTCGCTAGGTCAGAATTGCCAATCTGCATACCAGCGTTCGTCGCCTCGAAAGCGGTGGAACACAAAGTCCAAGTTTTGCCGGCCTGATGCATAATCTTAGCGATTGCAGCCAGATACTCAGGGAAATTGATAATCTCCATCGAAGACAGCATCACCATGTATTCAGACCCCACCACATCAAGGGGAATCGGCAAACCGAAATCTTCTTCCACATGCTTCATCTGCGCTTTCACTGCCGGCAGCTTGACCCCCATCGGACTACCAATGGTAATGGTCCGGTTAACCGCGCCGATAATGCCTTCAGGTGCATGACCCGATGCCGACATTCCCTCACGGAATTTACGTACCATATAAGCAATATCATTACCGACAGGGCACACGGCAGAACAACGACCACACAGCGTGCAAGAGTTGTAAACCAACTCCTTCCACTCTTCCAACTCAGCGTCGGTCACTGGCTTCGACAAGCCAACCAATTTACCGAGTCGGCCAAGCAAGGTATATTCCTGCTCGTAAATACGACGCAATGGTTCAAGTTTATGAATCGGCGTATATTTGGGATCACCCGTTTCGGTATAAAACAGGCAGGCTTCGGCGCAAAGGCCGCAATGCACACAGCTATTGAAATAACTGGCGATGGGGGCATCAATGACTTCTTTGAGTACACGGACGCCTTTTTCTAATGACGCGCTCATACCGCTACTCCTTTATGACCGTTGATCTTGCCGATATACCAACGCGAACCGAAGACGGTAAAGGCATGGAACAACTTGGTGAAAGGCAGGAAAATCAGTAATAATTCAACTGACAGAATATGCAAAGCCAACATGGTAGTGTAGGGCAATAACAAATGCTGCACCGCCATCCAGCCCGTCAACAACGGCAGGAAAGTCAGCGCCCAAGTAAACCAATCCCCAAAAGTACTCAGATAACGTTTTACTGGCTTATTGATGCGATCCACCAAGACAATAACCATGGCTGCCATAGTGACTACCGTGACCAGATCAATAAATTGCGATGGCAGGCCGGGCCAAGAAATACCGGTCAAATTCTGAATCAGCAAAATGTGTGGTGCAAACAAAAAGACAACAATCGCTAGGCCAATGTGGAACACATAGCCGCCGATATAACTTACTGGCGAACGCTTAAGCATTCCTTCAGGCGGCACCGACCGACGAAATATAGTATGCCAACCGGAAGCCCCCGCCACACTGCGCGGCGCAGATAAATCCGCTTTGCGCCCAATGGAATAAATTTCAAACAAGCGCCAGAGTACGCCCAGCACAAAAATACTGATGGCGATATCGAGTCCAGTGCCACGGACCCAAGTCAGAAATTGCATATCATTCATGATTATTTCTCCAGATCGGCCAAGGTCGTCGTTTCATGCGCTGACTTGGCAGCGCTCTTCTTACCGCGATTGGCAAAACTAATAGCCACACCCGCAGCCGCCCCCACTACTGCAGCGGTCGAAGCCATTTTCAGCGGATCCGCCGGCATGGATAGCGCCTTGTAGAATCCACCGGCATCCCAGAAATCGGGCTCCGAGCAGCCTAGGCAACCATGACCCGATTCCACCGGCCAGGACGTACCGCCATTCCATTTCACCGTTGCACAGGCGTTGTATGTGACCGGCCCTTTGCAGCCTAACTCAAACAGACACCAACCATTGCGCGCGCCCTCATCATCAAAGGTCTTGGCAAACTTGCCTTGATCGTAGAACGGCCGACGGTAGCAACGATCGTGAATGGTCTCTCCGTAGAACGCTTTCGGACGCCCTTTGCTATCCAGTTCAGGCAAACTACCAAAGGTAAGAAAATGCGCTAACACCCCAGTCATCACCACTGGAATAGGCGGACAACCTGGAATATTAATGATCGGCTTATCTTTAATGATGTCGCTGACTGAAACCGCACCGGTTGGATTCGGATTCGCCTTTGGAATACCACCAAAAGCCGCACACGACCCCATCGCCACGATTGCAGCGGCATCCTTAGCCACTTCCTTCAGTGTTTCCAGATTTGATTTGCCGGCAATACAGGAATATGCCCCATCCAACCCAAGCGGTATAGAACCATCAATAATAAGCAAATATTTGCCTTTATTGTCATGCATTGCTTGATGCAAGGCTTCTTCAGCTTGATGGCCCGCAGCAGCCATTAAGGTTTCCTGATAATCAAGCGAGATCGCATCGAAAATCAAACCTTCCAGGCTGGGTGAATGTGAACGGGTAATGGATTCTGTACAGCCGGTACATTCCTGAAATGGCAACCAGATAACCGAAGGTCGTCGGGCTGCAGCCGGCGCAGCCGCCATGGCTTCGGCCATTGCACGGCCAGCAGCCGGTGGCAATGCCATCATGGACGCCAATGTGGCGCAATACTTCATGAATGTCCGGCGCGTAACGCCTTGCCGCACGAGTGAATCGATCAATGAACCTTGCATGATACTTTGCCTCCTGGCTCAGAACTCTACTGGGGATTCAGCTTAGATCGGAAATCAACATTTCGAGACGTTCCAATCCAATCTTCACATCTTCCGGATGTGCTTTCAGCAACTCCGGAATAAACGTCACTTCAATAAACTCGGATACTACTGCCCCGTTTTCATTGTGGTGCGTCACCCACCACACCCCAGGACAGTCTGTTTCACTCAATGTGGATTCACCTTCAGCATCCAACGTGGCCACCACTTGCCCATGACCCAATGCCTCGCGCAACCAATCCAGATCAGCCGGTGTTAATGGCAACGCACGCAAATCAATCGCGGAGGGCTCATTAGAAAGAATCAAACGCTGCAATAATTCTGCTATTTCGCGTAGCAATACCGGCGCATTACCAGACAAACCCGCATTATCCGGCGAATCAACCGCAGCAGAACTATTGATAACAACAATGGGGATGGCATCAAGTGGCATGATTCCATTCTTTCAATAAGGCATGAATGGCAGCACAAACAGGGGGAATAGCGGCGGCAACAGCAGGAGTGGCCTGCTCACCCCAATCAACAATATCAGGTTGAATAGCAAACATAGCGCGTTTTTCTGGCCAGTGACCGGCAAGAATAGCGATGGCTCGCAAGTCAGTCAGCCCCACTTCATGAACGCTGGATTTGCGGTTTCCCATCAAAAAAGCATCCATTTCATCACCTGAAAAAAGCTTCCAAGTACCCGGCGCGCCCTTGATATTGGCGGCATCGACCACTATCAGCGATTCGGCGTCTTCAATTGGACCCGCCAGCGTGAATGAAAGAGTCCCACCGTCCAGCAAAGTCACGTTGGTTGAACCCGCAAGGTCCGGCTCCAGCGCTTGCAAGACATGGATACCGACACCTTCGTCGGTCAATAAAGTGTTGCCAATACCTAAGATCAAGGTTTGCATAGTGCGCTCATGTTAATTTGCAGTTGCAGCAAAATCAACCAACAAAATTACTCAAGTATTTGATTTTTCATGCTTTTTGATACTTTTTTATGCATTTTTCACAGCAGATTTCAGACTATCTTGTCTTCTTTCAATGACTTATACTGCGCTATTACTTTTTTAAATTTTTTTTTAACCATGTGTCTTGCCATCCCGATGTGCATCACCGAAATTGACGGTTACAACGCGCGCTGCGAAGCACGCGGCGTCTTCCGCGATATTTCTTTATTCATGCTTCTGGAAGAAGAGCCCGCCCAAATTGGCGAATACGTCATGGTGAGCGTAGGCCAAGCAGTACGTAAAGTCTCCGCCGAGGAAGCCCGCCTTTCATGGGAACTTTACGACCTGATTCTAGCGGAGACGCCAAATTAGGGTTAATTCAGCCTCAATTCAAACGTGCCCCGGCCTGCTGCACCTCGACCTGCTGCGCCTCGGCATCAAATTCAGCCCGTACCGAATCAAGCGCATCTTGCAGGGTTTCCTCACTCAATTCATTCAAACTTTCAGCCAAAACCTCAGCGGCATCAATGGTATCTTGATCATCCGGCAAAGCATCAGAGTCCAGATTAGCGACCAACACAGCAGCAGCACCGGCAACCTGCAACAGCTTCTGCCGCTCTCTCATCAGCATTTCCAACTCTTCGCGCAACAAACGAACTTCCTGGTTATTCAAAGTATGAACGGTCATTTTGGGGTCTCCCACGTTTACGTACTTTGAATGATACTCTGGCATCTGCCGATTTCAGCCGCAAACTTGCCGCACCAAAGACTTTTTTCAACATATTTTTAATCATTTTTCTTCCTGTTTCCCTACATTCCCAACAGACATCCTCTGGAACGCACCATGTCACTCACCCCTTTTGTTTTTGACGCGACAGCCGAAAATTTTGATTCACTCATCATGGGCAACTCTATGCGCGGCCTCGTTTTAGCGCATTTCTGGTCACCTAAAGCCGGTCCTTGCATGATACTCATGCCAAGGCTGGTCAAATTAGCTGCAGAATATAATGGAAGATTTTTACTGATTATGGTCAATACCGAACAACACGGCCAGCGCGCTCGCAAGCTCGGTGTAACCAGCGTACCCACGATAAAATTCTTCCTGCGCGGCGAAGTCATCCACACCCTGCATGGTGCAGAAAATGACGATACTATTCGCAGCGCGCTCAGCCAATACCTCGCCACCAACCAAGATCGACAACGCATGAGTGCACTTCGCCACCATGAGGAAGGCAATACAGAATTGGCAATTTCCTTACTCGCCCGTATCGCCGTTGAAGACCCCAGTGATCTCGCCGTAGCGGCAGACTTAGCCAAACTCTTAACCTTATCCGGACGCCCGCATGAAGCCCTAACTCTCCTTACCACCTTACCGGCAACAGCGCAGGCACAACCCAGTATTGCACCGCTATTAGTCCATTTAGAATTAATTGAGGCAGCAAACCAAAGCCACCAAGCGCCAGGAGCCACCGCAACACCCGCTATTCTCCTCACGCAAGCAGCGCAAGCCTTATTTGAAGATAAAATGGAATATGCCTTACAACAACTCATTGAACTTGCGCGACACCAAGCCAGCTATCGCAACGATATCGGCCGCCGTGCCTTGCTGGCGCTATTCGGCATGTTAGGCAACGAACATGAACTCACCCGTCAATATCGCGCTCGCCTCGCCGAGCTTGTCGTCTAATGGACACGTGGCGCACCGATATAGCCAGCCTATCGGCGACGGGACAGCCATTAGCGCAAGCATTTAAGCCATTTACCCCATGGCTTAACCATCTTGACGGCCCAGCGTGGCCAGCGCTAGCTCGGCTCAACACCCTTGCCGATCAGCAAAAATTGAATAATGCAAAAAACCTGCCAATCCAGTTTATTTCGCAAACACTACGTTGCAGTCAGCGTGACTATGAAACCAGTATTTATAACACCGGAAATGTACCGAGCCGAGAAGATAATTGGCACGATTTTTTTAATGCACTCATCTGGCTAGCCCTTCCCAAAACTAAAGCGATGCTAAACGCAATCCACCAAACCGAATTACCGCGTGGCAACAATCGCACTTCGGTTTCTGATGCCGCCACCTTATTCGACGAAAGTGGCCTAATTCTGGTAAGCGAAGACGATTTAATCGTCAATTTACTGCGCGCTCGCCGCTGGCAAGAAGCGTGTATCGAACATCGTCACCACTGGCAACAACTCAAAGCGTATGTCGTAGGGCATGCCATTTTAGAAAAATGGTTAGCGCCCTACCCCGGTATCACCACCAAATGTCTTCATTTAAAACTCCCCGCCGACAGTCCACTACACGTCATTGACGCTGCTAACGCCCACCTTTGGCAACAGCAACCTCCCGCTTCCGCCGACTTATTGCCCATGCCAATTTCCGGCATTCCCGGCTGGTGGCCCGATAACGAAAAGGCCTCGTTTTACTGCAATGAAAAAGTATTTAGACCGCCGCGCTGAGGCGAGTTTCCGCAGTTCACTATGCTAATCTAGCTATTCATATAACTATTAGATGGATATTTTAAGGTAAGTATGTACAACATTCACCTGAAACAGATAGACGCAGCACACGTCATGAATCAAATAATCCGTGGCTTACCCTTGATTATTAAATCACTTGGCTCATCAATATCTTGCAAGGTTTCACCTAACCATACACGCCAACCGAGTGCGGCGAGTCGCTCTTCAGTGAGATCAGCTACCGCCGCTGTGCTCCATGGCATATTTTCAAACAATCTCACATCAAATGCCTGCAACCCTAGCAAGGAATAGCCACCATCTAGTACACGATGTAAAACGGCATCATGATCGCGTAGATGGGCAACGGCAATGCGCAACCGTTCTGCAGTTAAGTCTGGGCAATCTGTACCAATCAATAGAACGGCTTCACCGTTTTCGATGGCCCGACGCGCAGCTCGCGCCATCCGTTCCCCCAGATTTCCGCTGCCTTGGTCACTCATTTCTATGCCCGACGGCAGCGAAGTCGTCATCCAGGTAACTGCCCAATCAGCCTCATCTGGCGCTGGGCTCATACACAACTCCACCGCGCCAACTTCGGCGGCAAGCGCTTGTTGTAAAGTCAGGTTAAGCATTTGCGCTGCTAGCCGTGCAGCCCCCTCTGCACCTAGTGCAGGAATCAATCGAGTTTTAGCTTGCCCAGCAACAGGCGCTTTGGCAAAAATTATGATGCGAAACGGTTTCATAGGACCTTTTTCAGGGAAAATTGCAATGACAATGGCGCTTAACAGCCATCAACATTCACACAACAAAGGATTCAGCCATGCAGTTCATTGATAATTTTCCACTTCCATTGCTACTGATTCTCACCGTTTTCATGTTAGGCGCACCTTTTGTGCCAGAACCTCATCTATTGGAAAAGATGCGCATGTTAATGGAGGGAACCTTAACCAAACCATTGGATATTTTTGACGTATTTTGGCACTTGCTGCCCGCCACATTGCTCATCGTGAAACTTGTCAGGCGTCACAGGAATAAAACGTAACGCAATGCGCCGCAGGTGCGCCGCGCAAGTTATCGAAGCGTAGTCGCAACATGAGCATAATGAAGCGGAAATGAAATTAATTTTACGTCAACTAGCACGCCGAGTCGGCACGGTTT
>CAYWXO010000028.1:0-602 GCA_964462255.1 uncultured Thiobacillus sp.
GATGTTGTTGGTGACGACACCTTCGCCCCCGCCGAACTTCTTCTCAAGTTCAGCCACATACGCATCGAAGACGTTGCGGACGGTTTTCTCATCAACGCCAACCTGTTTGGCCATCTCGGCGTAGGTGTATTCCAGCGACTGCCTACCCATCCAGCGCACCAGACGCTCGGTCATGGCGTGGTCAGCATCCACTTCGGCAACCACGGCCATGAAGGTCTTCTTGCAGGCCAGGCAAATCAGGCGGGGCACGTCGAGATGAATCATCATCGTTTTGCCATGCGTCGGCAGGTCACGGATGAACATCGAGCGGCTTCCGTGCTTCTGTACGCGATGGAGTTCGCCACAATGCGGGCACAAGCGAGAAATAGCCGCTGGCTCTGCTTTGACGTGGTATTCGAACTCCAACTCCTTCAGGTCGAGTTCATGGAGGCCGGGGAGGTTCAGAATGCCCGTCATTGCAAGTTCCAGATAGTGAAAAACCCCCGGCAGCAGAACTGCGCGGGGGGCGAGAAGTTAAGTCGAGATAGTGCCTAGCAGGCCACCATCAAGTCTCTGGACCGAAAAGAGGCGCATGAGAACAGCTTTAAACACTTTAATGACCC
>CAYWXO010000028.1:612-10243 GCA_964462255.1 uncultured Thiobacillus sp.
GACACAAGGTCGCCATAGCGAGCCGCAGACTTCTGGTACGCCGCCGTGAAGGCTTTGGCCAAAAAGCCGTGCTTCCCTCTTTCGTAAAACGCCAACAACCCAAACGTGTAATCCCGGCCCCGAATGTCTGAGAACGAGAACGGCGCAAGGGCATGCTTCACCAGCGGAATGTTCATCGCAATGCGTGATGTTCGCTTATTGCCATCTTGGAACGGCTGGATGTAAGAGATGAACACCATGGCGAAGAATGCCTGTTCGTATGGGTTTGTAATGGCATCAGCCTTTTCGCAGAACTCGTCGAAGATTTCCTTGAGTTGGTGCGGATTGTCTGGCGGCAGGTATTTGCTGTCGTCAAACTTAACCACAACCGAACGTAAAGCACCAACGGCAGACGGGTCGCCGAGCAGCCCCTTGATGAGTAACGAATGGATGTCCAGCAAGCCCTGTTTTGCAAAGGATAGGCTTGAGCTATGTTCCTTCAGGAACGAAATTGCTTCCTTGTGGTTGAGCACAATTTGCATCTGCTTTTCGGTCAATCCTTCAGGGCGTTCTCCGAACTCAATCAGTGTTTTGGTGTCGAGCCATGAAATATTGACGTTTTCCAAGTTGCTTGATGCGTGTGTTAAGTCAATCAATAAGGATGCCAACACACGCTCATACAGCTTGCCCTTTTCTTGTGCTTCCGCAATTCCTTCAACCTTCCCGGCTTGTTCAAGCGCCAAAAGTTGGGCATTGGTTAGCAGAAATGTCGTGTTTGGGCGGTAATCGCCAAGCAGTTTCGGGTTGTATCGCACCCGCTCTCGATGATGCGGAGCGCGGGATAAATCCCAACGCAGGTAAGCATCAGAGTCAGTGGTAACACGGTATGCCTTCCCTTCAAGTTGAAGCAATCCGGCCTGTACGAGCTTTTTGATGTCACGAAAGACCGTTGTTCTCTCCAAGCCAAAGTCAGCAAAGTCTGCAACAGACTTTGCTTCCTCCGGTGTTTCAAGAAACACGTCGATGATTTTTTGTTGACGCTCAGTAAGCGGCATATTCATCTCCTGATGATGTTGCGCGAGATGTTGCACTGCTGCAACATAAATTGCAACATTGCGGAGGAAAAATAGAGGACAGAAAAAATAGGTGATAATGGGTGTTGTGGAATCGATCAACGAAAGATGACTTTTCAAGTCATGGCCCGCCAGTTCGGTTTAGTCTGCGGGCAGAAGTGGTTTGATCAATGTTTTTAATTAATCGTGTCTGGCCCCATTATGGAATCTTATGAAAATACCTAAAAGACTTGAACCTTTGTTGGAAGACGGGCTGATTGATGAGGTTAATCGTCAGTTGATGAGTGGTAAAGAGGCGATGGTTTTTGTTGTGCGTTGCGGTGAAGAGATTCGCTGCGCCAAAGTGTACAAAGAAGCGAATAAGCGTGCTTTTCGTCAAAGTGTGGATTACACCGAAAACCGGAAGGTAAAAAATAGTCGTCAAGCGCGGGCGATGGCAAAAGGCACGCGTTATGGGCGTGAGGCGCAAGAAGAAGCCTGGCAAAATGCGGAAGTGGATGCGTTATATCGGCTTGCAGCGGCGGGCGTGCGTGTTCCCAAGCCTTATAACTTCCATTCTGGTGTGCTGTTGATGGAGTTGATTACCGATGAAGCCGGTAATGCAGCCCCCCGTTTGAATGATCTGGAATTTACGCCGGCGCAGGCACGGTTACATTTTCAATCATTATTGCAGCAGGTGGTGTTGATGTTGTGCGCCGGTGTTATTCATGGTGATCTATCAGAATTTAATATTCTGGTGGGGGCGGAAGGCCCGGTGATTATTGATTTGCCACAAGCGGTGGATGCAGCCGGCAACAACCACGCGCGCGCCATGCTGGAACGCGATGTGAACAATTTAACGCATTATTTTGGCCGTTTTGCGCCTGAGTTGTTGACGACTCAATACGGTCAGGAAATCTGGGCGTTGTATGAGCATGGCGCTTTGCAGCCGGACGTTGTTTTGACCGGGTGTTTTGTGCAGAGCCAGAAACCGGTCGATTTGGACAGTGTGATGCGCGAAATTGATGATGCACGCGCTGAAGAGGCGGCCCGGCAACTTCGCCTGCATGCCGTAGAATAAAACACTGTTAAGTTGCGCCGGCAATCACCGGTAAACGGCGGATTGCTGCGGCGTTACTCCAAGAGAAACACGTGTCTGCCGCTTCAGCAAAAGGGAGCCATATTTGGTTGAGGTGTTCACGCGCAGCGAGGCTGACGTTGCTGATGTGCGGTAACTTCAAGCCGAAAACATGTTCACTGTTATGGGTGGTGCCCGGTGCATAACGATGCCGCCAGCGCGGAAAAATTTCAAACCGATTGCACGTTTGCCAATTGCTTAGGAGGTAGTCTGTTGCTTCTAGGCCGGTTTCTTCGCGGACTTCTCGTATTGCCGTTTCAAGCAGGCTTTCTGGTGCCTCGGTGTGTGGGGCTATTTCCTGACTGCCGGTGACGGATTGCCACAGTCCCGGCGCGTCGGCGCGTTCCAGTAATAACACTTGCAGATCAGCGGTATAAATAACCACTAATACAGATATGGGAATTTTGTACACCGAAAACTCAGAATAATTCGATATCGGAGGAACTGCCGGCCTGAACATGCTTGATGTTGACGTATTCATTGAGTGCGGCTTGCACATCGCCAGTTTCAAGCAGCTTGTCGAACATCAATTTTTCATCTTCCATGGTGTATTTGGAGCGAATCTTTTGTTGTAGTGCATTCCATGAATAAGGGTTATACAGGCGTGCCGGATCGTTCACGATACTGGTCAGTTCATCCAAGCTGCGGCAGGCATGCGATAGACGCTGTGACAGGCGATCGTAAAACTGAAACGCCACAATGGCGTGTTGCATTTGGCTGGAGACGTCAACGCCACTTTCTTCAATGCTGTGTTTGACTGGAGAGTCGGGCAAGGCACGAGCAGCTTCCACTAAAACCATTAGATTGCCATACATGCCTGTAAATGAATTTGTTAGGACTTCAACTGAGCCGCTGGATTCTTTTAAGGCAACTTCAATTTGTGCAATTGCCAGATTTAACATCAAGATTGTTTCGCGTACTTGGCTCCAATCGAGATCGGGACGCGCTGCTGTGGAGGGCGAAACAACAAAACTCTCGGGGTGATCCATCGGGTTTTCCTCGGTATAGGGTGGGGTAATCAATCGCTTCAACCTTGGCGGGTAAGGACGCAAGTCAGTACGCAAGTAAAGACGATAGGCGCTGAAAGATCAAGCAAACGTTGGTTTGCGCGTTACTTTGCTATTGTAAACCGTCATTTAGCGGGATGCCTGCACCTAATAGGTTTGTTAGGTCTGTTTCGTTTGGCTGGGTCTAAAATAATTGCGCGGTGCTATCGTGTTTTATTGCTTATATCGCAAGGAATCACTACCCTTATATCTGATAAGGTTAAACATATGGTTAAACATAGGGCTGAACGTTAAACGCTTGTTTTTTTTCATTTTTGGAGCTGATGTATGACAATTTTCAAATGGGGTTTGCAGCCGCTGGCCTTGATGTTGGCATTTTCTGGTGTTGTGGCAGGGGTTTCGGCGCAGCCGGCTGAGTTGATTCGTGCTCAGTCCTTACTCGAATCCCCTGAAATAATCGCAAAAATTGTGAAACCCTTGGCGGCTAAGACGGCGGTTGAGGTGCTGGAACGGCGCGGTGGTTGGAGTCGTGTTCGCACGCAGGATGGGGCGGAGGGCTGGTTACGCGTGTTGGCGTTGCGTGATACGCAGTCCGCGGGGATCAATTTGCTCGCTTTAAGTCATTCGGGCAGCAATGCCAATTCACGCGTGACTGGGGTGGCGGGGATACGCAGCATGCCAACGACGTTGGCGGCTGAGCGCGATTCGTCACATGCCTTGATTTTGACCATTGGGGCTTATCAAGGGGGAATTCCTGTGTTGAAGGGGGTGGTACATGATGCTAATAGTGCGGTTCTGATGGCGCGTGCCTTAGGGGTGCCCGAGCAGAATACGGTTGCTTTGAGCGATGCCACTTTAACGCTGAATGGTATGCGCAAGGCGATGGATGATCTTGAGGCACGTGTACTGCCTAATGATGAAGTGTTTTTCTATTACTCAGGTCACGGTACCCGTTTGCAGTCGTTTGATGGCCGTCAAAATCGCTGTGCTGAAGCGTTGTTGAGTGTTGATGGCGAGGCCTTTTTGGATAGCGAGTTGGAAGAGCGTTTGCAGCGTCTTGCGTTGAAGGCACGTCGAGTGGTGGTGTTTATTGATGCGTGCCATGCCGGTGGTGTGACGACACGGAGCCTGGGCGAAGAACAGCAGTTTACTGCCAAGTTTTATGCGAAGTCAGGTACGGGTTCGGATGTATGCGAAAAGCCGGTTAATGCCTTGACACGTAGCCTGGAAATTATTGATACGGAAGAAGAGATGGGCAAGGGTAAATTCAATTTTGTCCACATTGCGGCGGCGCGTGATAACGAGGCGGCGTTAGACGATGGCTTGCGGGGTGGTTTGGCTAGCCAGGCTTGGCTTGATTGCCTGACAGGTAAGGCTAAGGATGTGGATGGTTCAACGGGAATTTCGATTGGTGAATTGCAGGCCTGTACGCAGCCGGGGATTGATGCACTGGCGCAGGGCAATAGCCGCTTCAGTTCACATCATCTGACGGTGACCGGTAACCGCAATATGGTGTTGGTCGGCCCGGAAGAGTTGCCGAGTGCGGTGAATCCGGCTGCGGTGCTGGCGGATATTTTTGCTAATCGCGATGATCGCCGGCGCGTGCGCTTGCGGGCGGATAAGTCGGTTTACAAGGTTAAACAAGATCGCGTTACTTTCTCGCTGGAAAGCAGCCATGCCGGCTATGTTTATCTTTTGATGGCGGGCAGCGATGGCAAGAGTTTTGATTTGTTGTTCCCCAATAAACGCGATAGCCGTAATCAGATCAAGGCGAATGAGGTTTGGCAGTTGCCACGGGCGGGCTGGGCGTTTCGCGCAGGCGGACCTGCCGGCGTTAATCAGTTGTTAGCCATTGTGAGTGATAAGCCGCGTAATTTTGCCGGCATTGGCATGACGGCGGCGGGGCCTTTCTCGGTGATTGGAACGACGCCGATTGCCTCGCGTGACATCATGTTGGTTTCTGCAGGTATTGCGCCAGCAGAGATCGGTAGTCCACAGGAAGAGTGCAGTATGGCGGGTAAAAATCGGACGTCTGAGCATGCCGCAACGTGTTCGGGCGGTTATGGGGCCGACATGTTGGGCTTGGTGGAAGTTTATTGAGGATAGCGTAATGAAAAAATTATCGATTCGTTGTTCGGCTGCCTTGATGGCTTTGATGTTTTCTACGGCTACCTTGGCGCAAGCACCTGCGCAAACTGTAGGCACATTACCCGTAAGCCCAGCGCAGCCGCCGGAAGAAGCAGAAGGTAAATTTGTTTTAGGGGTTCTGTTGAAGGTAGCAGCCCCTTTCGCTTTGGAGTGGTTTGCCAAGTGGACGCTGAAGAAAATTCAGCCGAACTATGATGGGGTTGCAATAGGGTCTTTAATCTCTAATGCATCGGCCTCCACCATTGTTAAGGTTAAGGATATTGTCGGTGGAAATCGGGTTGATCCGGTGACCGGAATTGCCAGTAACATTGTGTTTGCTAGCCCAGCGCAGGGGTTGGCAGAGACGCAATTAGGCGAAGGCGTGCCGATTGCTGATCGCTATCAGGGCGTGCATGTGGCCTTGGTAAAAGTGGATGCTTATGGCAAGCCGTTGAACTTTCATGCGCTTGCCGATGGTTTTACGACAGGCGATCGTTTTAAGTTGCGGGTGCTATCGACCTATGATGCACTTGTGGTATTGGGCAATATTACGCCGAAGGGGGTGCATCGTCAGATTTACCCTGCGGTGGGTAGTGATGTTGTGAAAATTTCTGGTGGCAAGGAGGTTTTGTTGCCACTGTGGAAAAATGAGTATCTGCAGTTTGTGGGTGATGTGGGTAAAGACCAGATCACTATTACGATTCGTGATCCGCGTTCATTGGAATCCGATAAAGCCTCTACGGCGAAGGTGCATCGCCGTGACGAGGTTTATGGTTCCAATTTTGTGCAGGAAGTGATTCCGGGCCGTTACGCCGTCATCGCTGAAGCCATCAGCATTCAACATCGCTAAGCGTGAGCAGGCCTTCTAGTGCATCCTGTTGTTCCAGCCATTCACTTTCCAGTTGCTCAAGGGATTGTATTAGGCTGGCCTGCTCAAACAATAAGGCTTTAACTTGCTCTTTCTTGTCGTCAGCATAAAGTGATGCGTCGGCGAGGCGGGCGTCTAGCTCGCTTTTGCGGGCGTTGTCTTGGGCCATTTTTTCTTCTAAGCGTTTGATGCGCGCTTCAATCGGTTTTCTCTGGGCGGAAAGCTTTTGCCGGTTTTCGGCGGCCTGACGTTTTTGTTCTTTACGTTCGGCATTATTCAACGCCGCCGAGGCCGGTTCGGCTTGCACTTTGACGGCTTCGACCACTTTAGTGGGTTTGTTGGGCTTAGCCGGCTTACCTGGCTTAGCCATGGCCAATTTCGTTTTGAAGAGCCAATCGCGATAATCATCCAGATCGCCGTCAAAGGGTTGCAGACTGCCGTCGGCGACAATAAGGAATTCTTCTGTTGTGGCACGGAGTAGGTGGCGATCGTGTGAAACCAGCACCAGTGTGCCTTCAAATTGCGCTAATGCTACGGTGAGCGCTTCGCGCGTTTCCAAATCCAGGTGGTTGGTGGGCTCATCCAGTAACAGTAAATTGGGACGTTGCCAGACGATCAAGGCGAGGGCGAGACGTGCTTTTTCGCCGCCGGAAAATGGCATGATCGGGCTGCTGACCATGGTGCCAGGGAAGTTGAAGCCACCAAGGAAGTTGCGGAGTTCTTGTTCGCGCACGGTGGGTGCAATTTTGGCTAAATGCCAGAGTGGTGATTGATCGTGGCGCAGCATTTCAACTTGATGCTGAGCGAAATAGCCGATAGCTAAGCCTTTTCCCCAGTGCGCCTCACCGCTCAGAGGCACCAGTTCTGCGGCAATGGTTTTAATTAAGGTAGATTTGCCGGCACCATTGACACCCAGTAGCCCGATACGCTGGCCGGCCTGTAGATTGAGGTTGATGCGGCTGAGGATAGGTTTGTCTCCCTCTTCATTGCTGTAACCGGCCACCACGTCTTCAAGCACGAGCAGCGGATTGGGTGCGCGTTCTGGCTCACGAAATTCAAATTGAAACGAGGCAGCGGCATGAATCGGAGCCAATTCTTCCATTTTGGCCAGCATTTTCATACGGCTTTGGGCTTGTTTGGCTTTGCTGGCTTTGGCTTTGAAGCGGTCGATGAACGATTGCAAGTGCGCACGTTCGCGCGATTGTTTTTCAAAAGTGGCTTGGTTGAGCGAGAGATTGATCGCGCGTTGTCTTTCAAATTGCGAGTAATTGCCGCCGTAACGTTTTAGTTTGCGCTCGTCAATATGCGCGATGACGTTGACGACGCCGTCAAGAAAATCGCGGTCGTGTGAAATGATGATTAGCGTGCCGGTATAACGTTTCAGCCAGTCTTCTACCCAAAGAATGGCATCTAGATCCAGGTGATTAGTGGGTTCGTCAAGCAGGAGTAAATCGGAGGGGCACATCAAGGCTTGCGCCAAGTTCAAGCGCATGCGCCAACCGCCGGAAAAACTGGCGACAGGTTGGTTCATTTGTTCGTGCGAAAAGCCGAGGCCGCTGAGCAGTTGTTCGCCGCGTGAGCGCACGGTGTAGGCATCGGCATCGGCTAGCGCCGCGTGAAGTTCGCCAATCTGGTGGCCATCGTGTCGGTTTTCAGCGGCGATCAGGTCGGCTTCTAGCTGGCGCAAGTGGCTGTCGCCATCAATGGCATAGTCAAGGGCGGGTCGATCGAGCGCGGGTGTTTCCTGCGCGACATGCGCCACTCGCCAGGCGGCGGGGAAAAATGCATCGCCGGCATCGGGTTGTAATTCCTTACGCAATAGAGCGAACAGGCTGGATTTGCCGGAGCCGTTCGCGCCAATCAGGCCGATTTTTTCACCGGGATTAAGCGTTAAGTCGGCGGCTTCGAGCAGCGGCTTGGTGCCGCGTATGAGGGTGAGTGCAGTGAGTCGGATCATGCGGCGGATTATCGCCGCAAACCTGCCGTAACACAGCGTTGCATTCAATCGAATTCGTAACGCAGGCCTAAAGTAACCGCCGCCCAGTGTGGGGCGGCTGTTTTTGTGTGGTGAATTTGAGTTGCTTGCGGTGGGCGTTACCCTTGCAAGCTAGTCGGCTTGCCGACCCGCTGCCAGGCAAGCGGTGCAAATTCTGCTGCTGCTTTTGGTGTTTCCTGAACAGCCGGTGTTGCGTAAACAACCTGTTGCGGCGGGGCGCTGCGGACTAACTTTGCTGCATCGGCAAGGCAGGGTGTGCTCAGCAAGCTAAGCGTCATCAATAATGCAAGCAGGCGGAAGAAAGCGTTGAGGTGATTTTTCATGGTGCACCTCTTAGTTCACGGTGGTGGAGGTGGCGAAGTTGAGGCGGAGCACCTCGTAGGCATCGTCAGATTGAATCTTCCGTTGCACGGTTTTTTCGCCGAGTAGCTGGTTTAGTTCGTTGAGAAGGTCATATTGCGTGGCGGCGGATAGCGGTGTGCGGCAGGCAACTTCAAGCGCATTCCATTTGTAGGCGGCTTGATGATCGCGCTGAAACAAGCGTTCGCAGGCGGCGAGTAAATGTTGACCTTTTTCCTGGCGCGCTGGGCCATGTGGTTGCGTTAGCAAGTGCTCAAACTGGCTACCGAGAATTTCGTTTTCGATGGCAGCGGCTAGCGGCACGCTGGATTGGCCCAGTGCGCGCAGTGCGGCGTTTTGATAGTCGCGTGCTTGATAGGAGGCGGGATCGGCGATGCTGTGCGTTAGGCCGGCCCAGTGTAAGAGTCGGGGCCGTTCTGGGTCGTTTTCCGGCATGGTGGCCACCAGATATTCGGCGAGGCCTTGTGCGCTGGCATCTTTGTTTGCGCCTAATAAATCATAAAGTGCGCGGAGAAAAGGCGGGCAGGGCGCTAACAGGGTGACATGCGATTTGATCCATAAATCGCGTTCAATATCGCGCAGACGGTCTTGGTTATGGGCGGCGATGCTTTTGTGGCTTTGTGGGTTTTCCCAATTTTGCACGGTGGTGACCGAGACGTTGGCCAATGCCGCCAACGCTTCTTGCGACAGGCTGTAGCGTCGCCGCAGCGTTCCGATCCAATCGGCTTCAAATTCACGTTGATTGCTGTAGCGGCGCGGCGGGCTGAGCTGGCGGGTGTGGCTGTTCCATTGCTCTTGCAGAAATGGCATTTTTAGACCTCTTCTCAATTGTTGAACGTTGAAGGTTGTGGCTTGAATGGGGTACGCCTGTTCAGCATAGGCGCTGGGCGGGGCGTGTGACACCAACCGGGTTGGCATAACTGGGTTGCCCCAACTCGGTTGATACCGAGTTGCTAACATTGCCGCGGTGCGGTCTCTAAGCTTCAGTCATCCGGCATGTGCCGGTCAACGCGATGGAGATTAATCATGTACTCGGAACAACTTGTGATGCTTTTGTTAATTGCCGCGACACAGTTATCTGGCGGTGCGCCGGCTGGAACGCAA
>CAYWXO010000028.1:10343-20850 GCA_964462255.1 uncultured Thiobacillus sp.
CGATGACGCAACCGATGACGCAAATACCGCGTAACGGCGTGGAAAATGTGCGGCTGCAGTTGAAGACAGATGTTCGGCTGAGCAACGCTGGCAAGCAACGCAACCGCCTCAAGCACGACAGGGCCGGCTTGATGGTGGCGGAAGTACGTTGAACGTTGCTGTTGAGTTAAATACCGTAGTTGAGTTAAATACCGCTGTTGAGTTAAATACCGCTGTTGAGTTAAATACCGCGCAGTAATTCGTTGATGCCGACTTTGCTTAACGTTTTAGCATCCACCCGTTTCACAATGACCGCGCAATAAAGGCTGTATTTGCCGTCGGCGGAAGGTAGGTTGCCGCTGACCACGACCGAGCCGGCTGGAATACGGCCATAGGTAATCTCGCCGGTTTCGCGGTTGTAAATGCGGGTGGACTGGCCGATGTAAACGCCCATGGAAATGACGCTGTTATCTTCCACGATAACGCCTTCAACCACCTCGGAACGCGCGCCGACAAAGCAGTTGTCGCCGATGATGGTGGGGCCGGCTTGTACCGGTTCCAGCACGCCGCCGATGCCAACGCCGCCGCTTAAATGCACATTCTTGCCAATTTGCGCACAGGAGCCGACGGTGGCCCAGGTATCCACCATGGTGCCTTCATCAACGTAGGCACCAATGTTGACGTATGACGGCATCAGCACGACGTTTTTGGCGATGTAGGAACCTTTGCGCGCGGCGGCTGGCGGTACTACGCGGAAGCCGCCTTCACGGAAATCGCGGCTGTTGTAGTCGGCAAATTTAGACGGCACTTTGTCGTAGTAGTTGGTGAAGCCGCCTTTAATGAAGGCGTTATCTTCCAGCCGGAAGGAGAGCAATACTGCTTTTTTGATCCATTGATGCGTGATCCAATTTTGCCCTTCGCTGCGCTCTGCCACGCGCAATGTGCCGCGGTCGAGCATGTCGATAACCGCCATCACGGCGTCTTTGACTTTCGGTTCTACATTGCGCGGGGTGATGTCGGCGCGGCGTTCAAAGGCTTCTTCGATAATAACTTGCAAGTCTTGCATGATGCTTTCCTGTGGTGGTGGTAAAAAAGTGTGTCGAAAAGTGTGTCGAAAAGTGTGTAGAAAAGGGGTGTAGAAAAGGGGTTTAGTTTAGGCAGAGCGTGTGTTTGAGCGGACAAAGTCTGCGATGCGCTCGGCAGCGTCCACGCAGGCAGCCATCCCATCAACCAGTGCGATGCGGATGAAGCCTTGGCCAGGATTAATGCCATTGACTTGCCGGCCAAGAAACGATCCCGGTAAAACGGTGACGTTTTTTTGCTGATAAAGCGCACGGGCAAAGTCAGTGTCACTGCCCTGCGGGACTTTGGCCCAAAGATAAAATCCCGCATCTGGCGCAGTAAATTGCAGGACGTCGTGCAGCAGGGGCATGACGGCGGCGAATTTTTCGCGGTAAAGGCGGCGATTTTCCACAACATGGCTTTCATCTTGCCAAGCCGCGGAGGAAGCGGCTTGCACGGCAGGGTTCATCGCGCTGCCGTGGTAAGTGCGATAAAGCATAAATTGTTGAATGGCGGTCGCATCGCCCGCGACGAAGCCGGAGCGCAGGCCGGGGACGTTGGAGCGCTTCGATAAACTGTTGAAGATTACCAAGCGTTTGAGGTCGCGGCCCAGTTGTTGGGCGGCAGTTAAAGCGCCGAGCGGCGCTTCGCCTTCAGTGAAGTAGATTTCTGAGTAACATTCGTCGGCGGCGATGATGAAGTCATGTTGTTCGGCCAAGTCGAATAGTTCGCGCCAAGCGTCCAGGTGCAAAACTTTGCCGGTTGGGTTGCCGGGCGAGCAAACGTAAGCCAGTTGCACGCTTTGCCATAGATCGTCCGGGATGCGTTCAACGTGCAGGCGATAGTCATCTTCCGGCAGCGTATTGAGAAAATACGGTTTGGCCCCGGCCAGCAAGGCCGCACCTTCATAAATCTGGTAGAACGGGTTGGGTGAGAGGACGCGTTTGACATGTTGGCTTGGGTCGATCATGGCTTGGGCGAAGGAAAACAGGGCTTCGCGGCTGCCATTAACCGGCAAAATTTGGCTGTTGGGGTCCAGTTCAACGCCGTAACGCTGCAAACACCACGCGGCAATGGCACGGCGCAGCGCTTCAGAACCTTGCGTGATGGGATAATGCGCCAGACCCTGCAGATGATCAGTCAGACTTTGTTTGATGAATTCGGGCGTGGCGTGTTTCGGTTCGCCAATAGACAGATTGATCGCTGAGAATGCTGGGTTTGGCGCTATACCAGCAAACAGTTCGCGTAGTTTTTGGAATGGGTAAGGTTGTAGTTGGTTGAGGCGAGGATTCATCGAGGAGTCCTTGATTGTGGGCGCAGTGCTGGGGTGCGCGGCGCGTGAATGTGATGTGGTCTGAAATTTTGAGTCGCGAATTATATGCTTTCATTAACGATACTGGCCCCGCTTAGCTTGATTGCGGCTGCGACAATTTGGGGCTTGGTTTGGTATCCCTACCGTTTGCTGGATGCGGCGGGTGTGTCGGGCAGCGTTTCGTCGCTGGCGACTTATTTGGTTGCTTTGCCCGTGCTGTTGGCGCTGGTGTGGCGAGAAAATCGGGCACGGCGGCGTGCTTCGCAAACGCTCAATTGGCATGAGCTGCGGTGGCTGTTTGCGTTGGCTTTGGCCGCTGGTTGGACTAATTTGACCTATGTGTTGGCGGTGATTGATGGCGAAGTGATGCGGGTGATGTTGCTGTTTTATCTAGCGCCGCTGTGGACTTTGTTTTTAGCGCGGTTAATGCTGGGCGAAAAATCAGGCCCGCGCGCGTATTGGGTGATTGCGCTGTCGGTAGGGGGGGCCTACGTCATGCTGTCGCGGGCGGGGGGCTTGCCCATGCCGACCAATCAGGCGGAGTGGTTGGCGTTTTCTGCCGGCATCGGCTTTGCTTTGACCAATGTGATCACCCGCAAAATAGGCGCTGCACCCATCGCGTTGCGTTCATTGTGGGTGTTTGTTGGCGTAGGGGTGTTGTCTGCTGTGTATGCGCTGCATCAAGTCGGTGCTGGGCCGGTTGTGCAGACTTTTGTTCAGCTGGATTCGGTGAGTTGGCTGATGATTGTCGGCATTGGGGTCGCCTTGCTGGCCGCGACTTTTACTGTGCAATATGGTTTGGCGCACACGCCGGCGAATCGGGCGATCGTCATCTTGTTGAGCGAATTGGTGGTGGCCGCCTTGGCCAGCCGCATTCTAGCCGGCGAATTAATGGATCTACGCGAGTGGATTGGTGGCAGCATGATTGTGGCGGCCACTTTGTTTGCCAGCAAAATTGAATTAAAAGCAGAGGCAAAACATGCATGAAATAGTCAATTTATTACACGCTTCGCTGTTGGTGGCTGATTTGGCGCGGTCGCGTGCATTCTATGAAGGGGTGCTTGGCTTGCATGCGAGTGCTGCGCGGCCGGAGATGTCGTTTAGCGGTATTTGGTATGACGTTGGCAGCGCGCAAATTCATCTTATTTGCTTGCCGAACCCTGACCCGGTCAGCGGGCGTCCTGCGCACGGCGGCCGTGATCGACATATTGCATTAGGCGTGCGCAATTGGCATGCATTGCAGCAACGTTTGGATGCAGCGGCTTTGCCTTATACCTTAAGTCAATCCGGACGCAGCGCACTCTTCGTGCGTGATCCGGACGGCAATACGTTGGAGTTAGTCCAGCTAGCGTGATGCGTTTCTTTTTACCGGCACAACATTGAAGCGATAGGTGTCGTGGCAGCCAGCACAATAGGTCAATACCTCTGCCATGTTTTCATGTGTTTTACGCATATTGATCGCGCTGGGGTCTTTGCCTATTTCGGCTTCGGCATCGCGCGCCAGAATTTGGAAGGATTCGTTCAGCGCGATAGTGAGTTGTGAAAACTCTTCCGGCAAACGCTCTTTGATGCCGTTGGGTATGCGTTCATGCAATAAGCCCATTGGGCGTGCAATAAGGGCAAATGATTTCATGTCTTGCCGCGCCAGTGCGAGGTTTAAGCCATGTAAGCCATGCAGAAATTCACGCATTTCAGTGAGAATCTGATTTTTCTCGTTCAGGCTAAGGTTGATGGCTATCCGATGATCTGGAAATTTAGCGCTGGATGCTGGCGTGGATTGCGCGAGCGTTGGACTGGAAACTGCTGCACTGGTAGCTGCAGCAGTTGAAACCAGAAGCAGGGCCATTGAGATGAATTTGTGGGTCATGAATTTGCGTGTCATGTGAAGCTCCTCATAATCGGTCGTTAGACGCGTGGTTTTTGGTGAGTTATGTTGACTGCTTGCGACGTGCCGTGTGGACATCACGAATATGTTCGGCACGGGTGAGAAATCGGGAGAGTTGGGTGATGTCTTTGACTTCCAGCGTGAAATCCATACGTGCGTGATCGCGTTGCGTTAGCGTGTTGATGCGCACGACGTTGATTTTTTCTTGTGCCAGGACTTCACTGATATCTTTCAACAGGCCGGGCCGGTCCTGCGCACTAATTTCAATATCAACGGCAAAAACCTGGCTATCTTGCCCACCCCACGCCGCTTGCAACAAGCGCGCTTTTCGTTCGCGCGGCAGATGCTGAATAACCGGACAATCTGCCCGATGGATTGAGACACCATGGCCGAGCGTGACAAAGCCGACAATGGCATCGGGCGGCGCTGGTTTGCAGCAGCCAGCCATTTGGCTGAGCAAGCCAGGTTCCCCTTCGATCAACACGCCGCCAATGTCGTGTTTACGCTTGGAGGCGTTAATCAGCGGTTTTTCTGGCGCGGGGATGTATTCATCTTGTAGCGCGTGATCCAGCTGGCCGGAGCCGACATCGCCGCGCCCGAGTCCGGCGCAGAGGTCGTTCAGCGAGGCAAATTTCAGGCGTGCAGCCAGTTTGTCGAGATTGATATTGGTGAGATGAAGGCGATGCACAGCGCGATCAAGCTGTTCGCGGCCTTGCTGGATATGCGCATCGTGGTCTTGCAGTTTGAACCACTGACGCACTTTGCTGCGTGCGCGATGCGTTTTCAGCACGCCCAGATGCGGGTTCAGCCAATCTCGGCTCGGGCCGCCTTGTTTGACGGTGAGAATTTCGACTCGCTGGCCGGTGGCGAGTGGTCGATCCAGCGGCACCAGGCTGCCATCCACCTTGGCACCGCGGCAACGATGGCCTAATTCGGTATGGACGGCATAGGCAAAGTCGAGCGGGGTGGCACCGTTGGCGAGCGCAACCACTTTGCCTTGCGGGGTGAGGACAAAAACTTCGTCTTGAAACAGTTCATTGCGAAAGTGCTGCGCCAGTTCCTGGCTGCCGGACAGTTCTTCCTTCCAGGCGAGCAGTTGCCGCAACCAGGCGATTTTGTCTTGAATAGCGTTGGTGCTGGTGTTGGTGCCGGCGTTGCCGGAATCGGTTGACGCGGTGGGGGCGGGAGCCGGGTTGGAATGGCCGCTTTCTTTGTAACGCCAGTGCGCCGCGACGCCCATTTCCGCTTCTTGATGCATGTCGAAGGTGCGGATTTGTACTTCCAGCGCTTTGTTTTCCGGGCCGACGACGGCGGTGTGCAAGCTCTTGTAGCCATTGCCTTTCGGCCGCGAAATGTAATCGTCGAATTGGCCGGGAATCGGTTGCCACAGGCTATGAACGATGCCAAGCACGTGGAAACAATCTTTCACTTCTGGCACTAGCACGCGCACGGCACGCACGTCGTAAACTTCATCGAAAGACAGGCGCTTTTTGCCCATTTTGGCCAATATGCTGGCGATATGTTTGGGACGACCGGTGACCGATGCGCCGCGTATTCCGTCAGCTTCTAACGTTTCGCGCAGCAGTTTTAAGACGCTTTCGATATACCACTCGCGATCCAGCCGGCGTTCGTCCAGTTGTTTGGCAATTTGTCGGTAGGTATCCGGCTCCAGATAGCGGCAGGACAGGTCTTCCAATTCCCACTTCAGTTGCCAAACACCCAGCCGGTTGGCCAGTGGCGCATACAGTTCACGCACTTCGCTGGCGGCTTTGCGTCGCACGCTTTCGCCGTGTGGGCTATCAAAATTCGCCATCTCGCGCAGGGTTTGCGTGCGTTCTGCCAGCTTGATGAAAACGACACGAATATCATCCGCCATCGCGAGCAACATTTGCCGCAGCACTTCGCTTTGGCCACCTTCCGCATTGAGCGCGGTAAACAGGTGATCCATGCGGGAGAGTTTGGTCGCGCCTTCAATTAGCGCGGTGAGATGGGGGCCGAAACGGTCGAGCAACGCATCATGCGTGAGCGTTTTTTCCGGCAGACCAGCCAGCAGCGCGGCGGCGACCGTTTCCACGTCAAAACGCATGGCGGCAAGAATCGCCGCCGTACCCAAGGCGTGCGACAGCAGCGTTTCGCCGGATTCCGCTAAGGTATCGACGCCTTCAATGGCCAGCGTCTCCAGGGCGCGTTGCAGCAGCAGACGTTGATCTTCAGGATAGCGATCCGCCAAACTGGCTAGCCAGGATTCAGCATCGTAGGGCGAGAGGGTTAATGCATGAGCAACCATGGGGCTACTTTAAGGCTTGTTGAAGGTTGCGGTTACCAAAACTTCAGTCTGTTCTTGTCCTGCGTCAAACCGTCATGGGAATAAAACGGGCTGTTGGGGAAATTGTGTTTCAGCACTTTAACGGTGTCGTCACGCAAATCGGTTAAGCCGAGTTGGTCGTAACTTTTCGCCATGACCACCAGCGCTTGTTCCACCACCGGCGCTTGCTGGTAATGTTCGATGACGTATTTGCCGCGATTGGCTGCGGCCAGATAAGCGCCGCGCTTGTAGTAATAGCGGGCGACATGAACTTCGTTGGCGGCCATGTTGTTGACCAGATATCTCATGCGCGCGACGGCATCGGGCGTGTATTGGCTGTCTGGAAAGCGATTGGCCAGTTGCTGAAAGGCGTCGAACGCTTCGCGGGCGGATTTCGGGTCGCGGTCGCTCATGTCTTGATCGCCAAAGCGGGCAAAAAGCGATTCATCGACGACAAAATTGGCTAGGCCGCGCAGGTAATAGGCGTAATCGACATTGGGATGATTGGGATGTAATTTGATGAATCGTTCGCAGGCGGCAATCGCCGAGGCCGGTTCGCTGTCTTTGTAATAGGCGTAGGCGACTTCGAGTTGCGCTTGCTGGGCAAAGGCACCATAGGGATAGCGCGCTTCCAGCCGTTCAAACAGTTTGATGGCTTGTTCGAAATTGCCGTCGTTGAGCGCTTCCTTGGCTGAGTAGTACAGCTTGGAGGCTGACCAGTTTTTCGATTCGTCAATTTGTTCCGGCAACAGGCCGCAACCGCTAAATAGGCTTAATGCCATCAGAAAAGCTAGAATTCGCTGCATCTTGATCCCCAAAAAGAACGGCGGATTATAAGGGCTCATTAATCACACCGTTACAAATGACACACTCACAACTTCTCACACACCTGACTATTCCGTTTGAACATGCGGGCAAGCGACTTGACCAGAGTTTGGCCGAATTGTTGCCGTCTTATTCGCGCAGTCGTCTGCAAAGCTGGATTGAATCTGGCCATATCCTGTTGGCTGGCGCGGCGGCGACGCGTAAACAAAAGGTTTGGGGCGGCGAAAGCGTGCAAGTCACCCCGGAAGCGTTGCCGGAAGAAACCGCTTATCAAGCCGAAGCGATCGACTTGAATATTGTTTATGAAGACGCGTCGATTTTGGTGGTGGATAAACCGGCGGGTTTGGTGACTCACCCTGGTGCTGGCAATTGGCAAGGCACGTTGTTGAATGCCTTGCTGCATTATTTGCCACTGGCGGCGACTATTCCGCGCGCCGGTATTGTGCATCGGCTGGATAAAGATACGTCCGGCTTGATGGTGGTCGCTAAAACGCTGCCCGCGCAAACGCAATTGGTGCGCGATCTGCAAGCGCGCAGCGTGAAACGGGTTTACTGGGCGGTGGCGCTGGGTGTTTTTGACCGTTCGGAAGGTTCGATTGATGCGGCAATCGGACGGCATCCCACGCAACGCGTGAAAATGGCGGTGTTGGATGCGGATCAATCGGGCAGTAAAGCGGCGCTTACCCATTGGAAAGTGCTCAAGCAGTATCCGCGCATGGCGTGGGTGGAATGTCGCTTGGCGACTGGGCGTACGCATCAGATTCGCGTGCATTTGACGCATTTGGGGCATCCGCTGCTGGGGGATGCGGTTTATGTTGGCAGGAGTGGTGGTAAAAGCGGTGGCAAAAATCAGGTGCGCGCTGGTTTGAATCTGCCGGATTTTCAGCGGCAGGCGCTGCATGCGGTGCGCTTGGGATTGCAGCATCCTGAAACCGGCGCGGCGATGGAATGGGAAGCGCCGCCGCCGGCTGATTTTGCCAATTTGCTTAAAACCTTGGAGGCGGATGATGGCGCTTGATGCGATTGTTCCTGGTTTGATTGTGCCTGACTGGCCTGCACCGGCGCATGTGCATGCTGCGATGACGACGCGCATGGGCGGTGTCAGTTTGGCACCGTTTGCGTCGTTTAACTTGGCCAGCCATGTTGGCGATGAGGCCGCGGCGGTGTTCGATAATCGACAATTATTAAGGCAACAATTATTAAGGCAACAATTGCCGGCTGAGCCGTTGTGGTTGAATCAGGTGCATGGCGCAGGTGTGGCAGATAGCGTTGCGGCGCGGTGTTGTGAACAGCCGCCTGTCGCTGATGCGGCAGTTTCTTTTTTGCCGAATGAAGTGCGCGTTGTGTTGACTGCCGATTGTTTGCCGGTGCTGTTCTGTGATGAAGCCGGCACAGTGGTGGCGGCGGCACATGCCGGCTGGCGTGGTCTGGCTGCAGGGGTGTTGGAAGCCACGGTGCGTGCCATGTCGGTGGCACCGGAACGCATTTTGGTTTGGCTGGGCGCGGCGATCGGGCCGGATGCCTTTGAGGTGGGGCCGGAAGTGCGCGAGATTTTCATGTCGCAGCATGCGCTGGCTGGAATAGCTTTTCGTCCTGCCTTGCCGGGAACGCTTGATGGCGTACCGCATAAATGGCTGGCGGATATTTATAGTCTGGCGCGCATTCGCCTTGCCAGTATCGGCGTGGAACGGGTTTATGGCGGCGGGTTGTGTACCTTTACTGATGCTAATCGCTTCTATTCCTATCGGCGCGACGGGCAAACTGGCCGCATGGCCAGTTTGATCTGGCGTGATCGGGCGTGAATAGAGGCCGCGCAGACTGTTAGAATCGCATCCCTTTCTTAGCACGCCTTTGCCATGAGCTTGTTAGCTGCCATTCTTTTCGCCAGTGCCGCCGGCGGAGTTCTCTCTGTTTTATTGGCGACACTTGCTTTGCGTATGAAGGTGGAATGGGTGCCGGTGATGGTGAGTTATGCCATCGGTGCGTTGCTGGGGGCTGCCTTTCTTGAGATTCTGCCGCACGCGCTAGAACAGGCCGATAACATGCAAATGCTGACTGCAACGGTGTTGGCCGGCATCATGGGCTTCTTCATTCTGGAAAAATTGGTGCTTTGGCGGCATTGTCATACTGAACATTGCGAAGCGCACGGTACCAGCATGATCAAGGCGGCCTCTGATCACGGCCATCAGCATGATCATGGACGCTCGGGTTTGATGATTACGGTGGGCGATACCGTGCATAACTTTGTCGACGGCGTTATGATCGCCGCTGCTTTTTTGGTCGATTTTCAGCTTGGCGTGGTCACCGCATTCGCGATAGCCGCGCATGAAGTCCCGCAAGAACTGGGCGACTTCCTCATTTTGCGCCACTCAGGCTACAGCAATAAACAAGCCATTTTGCTTAATTTGTTAAGCAGTTTGGCCATGATGGTTGGCGCATTACTCGGCTACTTTTTGCTAGAGCCGATGGAATGGTTGCTGCCTTACATGCTGGCCATCGCTGCATCCGGCATGATTTACGTCGCGGTCGCCGATCTGATCCCCGGCTTGCACAAGCGCGTTGAATTGATCCATACCGGACAGCAAGCGCTATTGATAGGGCTGGGCGTGCTAACGGTGTGGGCGGCGAGTGCGGTGGCGCATGAATGGATGCATGGGTGAGGAAGAAGGGTGTGGTGGTGATGTGATGTTGATGGATTGTTGTGGTATAAAAAACCGTTAATAGCAATAGGTTTATTTGAATTTACTAATATATGAGCAATCCCACAGATAAAGCCAATGGAAAGACACGCATTGCGTTGAGAATGACTGAGACCGTGTGGGCATCGGCTCTGAGCGTTGGTGTTGCAAATGGGGTGCATGCCAAAGTAGTTTTAGCCTTGCCTGGAGAAGATACAGAATCAGACGAATTACTTGCGTTAATAGAGAACGATGTTGAAGATGTTGAAGTTGTTGAAGATGTTTTAGAAGAAATTGATCCGCTTGTTTCGTTGGAAGTTTTGATTGATCCTGAAGTATTGGCGCAATTAACTGAAGATGAAATTAGTGTGGCAGAGAGCGCTATTGCTAGAGATACGACGAATGGCGTTTCGTTAGTTGAATCCAATACCTCTATTGGATTTACTGGTAGCAAATTTTTG
>CAYWXO010000029.1:0-2362 GCA_964462255.1 uncultured Thiobacillus sp.
GCCATTGCCTGACGCTGGAAGCCGAAGCCGCCGGCTGGCGCGGCACCGGCATCGGTTGTTTCTTTGACGACACAGTGCATGAAGTGCTAGGCCTGACGGGCAATCGCTATCAGGTGGTTTACCACTTTGCGGTCGGCAATCCTGTGGACGACACGCGCCTGACTACGTTGCCGGCTTATGCATGAACGCAAATAATAAAGTCACCTTAGTCACTTATTTCCTACGCTGTCTAGCCGGCACAGGTGGTCTACACCACAGGCGGTCCACACCACAGGCTTCGTCAGCCGCCACCCAGAGCCAGTCGCCGGTGAAGGCCGCGCCCGACCAATTATTTTGAACCAGTGAACGGGGAGCGAACGCCAGTCGAACGGCGTTTACGCTTCGGGTGTTGGGTATGGATGTGCTCTCCGGGTGATGCCGTTCAATACAATAAATTCAGCACAAATTGCCCAATTGGGCTACCGCCACCTCTCTATTCATAACAACCAGAATAGGTTAGCCATGGCTTGGCAAGTTGTTTCATAGCCAGGGAGCCGGTCGGGACGATGAAGCCGTCAGACATAAAACCGTTAAATTTCACACCCAAATGAGAACCGCTTGCAATTGGGAATGATTCGCATATATCATGCGGCCATGACTCAAAAGCCCACCCCCCAACCCGTTGTTCGAATCCCGCCGCAGCCCGCGGTGATCAGTGCCGCGAGCTTACTGCGCGGCCAACGCGAGCTGATCATCGAACATGCTGGCGAACGCTATCGGCTTAGCCTGACTAAAAACGGCAAATTAATCCTGACCAAGTAGCGCACTAACCTTACCTAATATTACCTTACTAACCCGACCTATCAGCCAGCAAACGGGGCGATTCCATCGACTCTGGTAGCCAGCCAAACCTGACTAACCATACTGAATGGAAACGTATCATGCATATTCCTCGTGCTTTACCAGTGTTATGTGTTATTGCTGGCTTGTCCGGCACGGCTATCGCCAATGAGACCGCCCTGCCGACCAGTGCCAATGTAGCCCAACTCCTGCAAACCCTGCAGGATCGCCTGAACCGTCTGGAAGCGCGTAATGCCGAACTCGAACGTCGTCTGAAAGATCCGATGAAAAAACCAATGAAAGAGCCGGAGAGCGCCAGCGCCCGCCTTACTGAGGTCAAAACTGTGGTATCCAACCCAAACCCAATACCTGATCTGCTGGCGAAATTGGACGGCATCAGCGTCGCGGCCAGTCTGTTGACGGTGGCGCAGCAGGCCAAGGGCGGTGCAGTTTCTGCCACCGAATTGAGCACCCGCGCCGATGTCGAAATCGAATTGCCAGGCGGCTCAATCGGTCAGGCGGAGGGCAAGATATTTGCGCATTTCCGCGCCGGCGATGGGGAAGGCATCGATGGCGCGGCGATGCCGCCGGGCACATTCGCCACTGCCAACGCCACGGTATTCGGCAATCAGGCCAGCCCGGTGCTAATGCAGGCCTGGTATCAACTCGCCATCCCGGTCGGCTCGGTCAGCGCGACCCGCGGCAGCCAGAGCCGCGTCGAACTAACCGCCGGCAAGATTGATCCGTTCGGTTTCTTTGACGGCAACAACATCGCTGACGACGAATCGGAAGGCTTCATGAATCTGGCCTTCGTGCATAACCCGCTGCTGGATGCTGGCGGCGATATTGGCGTCGGCACGCACGGTGCCAGCCCGGGCGCACGCGTGGTTTATGTAAGTAACATCAGTGGCGTCAACGGGGCTAACACCATCACCACATCGCTCGGCGTATTCGCTGCGAGTAATAGCATAAATGCCGGGGCAGATTACCTGGATAGCTTCAGCAAGCCGCTGACCATTGCACAAGTGGAATATGCCGGCACGACCTGGCCCGGCCTGGAGGGTGCGTATCGGCTCTATGCCTGGAACAACGCGCGGGCGGAAGATCAGATCAACAGCGGGGAAGAAAAGCATGCCGGCTGGGGTCTTTCGCTTGATCAGCAAATTGCGTCCCATGCCACATTGTTCGCCCGCTATGGCCACTCCACCGAGGGCAACCTGAACTTCGACCGCGCTTTCACCTTGGGCGGAAAACTTGCCGGCGGAGTCTGGGGTCGCGAAAACGACCGCATCGGTCTGGCTGTCGGTGCCCTCAAGACCAGTGCTGACTATCGCAATGCCGCCAGCGGCGGAGTGGCCAAGTCAGGCAGCGAAAAAATCTACGAGTTGTTCTACGCCTGGCAAGCCAACGACCATTTACAAATCACGCCCAGCCTGCAATTCATCGACAACCCGGCGGGTACCGGCGCGGATGACCTGACGGTCTGGGGCCTGCGCGCCAAGTTGACCTATTGATCAAACACCCTGAATCACTATGACGTACT
>CAYWXO010000029.1:2462-7944 GCA_964462255.1 uncultured Thiobacillus sp.
GGGCGGTTTCACTTCAGCAAGCCCTTTATCTTTTTCTTGACCTGTTCTTCCTTAGTACCTTCAAGCCTTTCTGCCGGTTGCAATGCTGGTGCTACCGGTTGCAATGCTGGCGCTACCGGTGAAGTTACGGGCGTCATTACAGTCAATGCATCCCCAGCTGACTCCGTTTGCAGCACCGCCTGTAACTCAGGCTGCGTCGGCATCGGATAAGAAATAACGCGATTTTTTTCGGCTGCGGCGGCTTTCGCATTCCAGGGTTGGCCATCGGCGGCCAGCTTGATGCCTTCAATCAGCAGCGTAAGGTCAATTTCATTGCCGACCAAGCCGTTGGACAAGAATTTAGTCATAGCGAAATCGCTGCGTTTAAGGCGCAGCGTCGCTTTAAAGCCTGCGCGCATGCCGCCCCACGGGTCCAGGCCGAATCCCAGAATTTGATAATCCAGGCTTACCGGCCGCGTTACGCCGCGCAACGTGAGCTGCCCCATTAGCGCGCCCTTCTCCGCGCTGACCGGCACAATCGCGCTGGAAACAAATTTGATGTCCGGATAATTCCGCGCATCAAGAAACTCATCGGTCAGCACATGCACATCACGCCGTAAATGGCTGGAATTTAAACTAAACACACTAATCGTCGCGTTAACCGATGACTGGGCAATGTTGGCCGAATCAAACAAAATCGTGCCCTTGATATCGTGAAAAGTGCCACTGGTTCGCGCCACCCCATGGCGAACCTCCCAATTCGCAAAACTATGCGCGTCATCAATACTAAATACTTCAACCTCAGCATACGCCGACGTATAAGGCATGCTTAGCAAACAAATAGATAGGCCGAGCCAAGATAATCTTGCACGAGCACATTGCACAAAAACACATTGCACGAAACGAAACATCACCGACTCCTTCCAAAGATTAAGCACAAATATTGAGCACCAAAAACCAACAACGCCAAAGTCCGACAGGCTCCTAGGTTCGGCATTATCGGTTTGCTACAATTGCAACGAAACTTACGTTCATCCTGCTGATCAGCGACATTCCCCACTGCGCAGCGTTCACCACTCCTCAAACCTTCATGACAGTGATGCCGACATCCTTAAAAATTCCCGTCACCGCAACCGATGACGCAACCAATAACGCAACCGATAGCCGCGCACCCAAAGATTTTGAATCGGCAATGAAAGAATTGGAATCGCTAACCTACGAAATGGAAAACGGCGATCTTTCCCTCGAAGACTCTTTAGCCGCCTACAAGCGCGGCATGGAATTGAGCAATTTTTGCCAGAAAAAACTCGAAGATGCCGAACTTCAGATCAAGGTACTGGAAAACGGCAGCCTCAAAGACTACATTCCCCGCACCAGCCCCAACAGTAATGGCAATAACAGCAATGTCTGACTTCGCCGCGTGGTCCCGCCACATTCAAGCCCGCATGGAAACCGCACTGGCACGCATCTTGCCATTGCCCACCCTTGCACCTAACACACTGCATGCCGCCATGCGTTATTCCACCCTCGGTGGCGGTAAACGCATCCGACCCATGCTGGCCTTTGCCGCCGGCGAGGCGGTCGCCGCCAACCCGGATCAAGTAGAACACGCCGCCTGCGCCGTTGAATTGATCCATGTCTATTCCTTGGTGCATGACGACCTGCCCTGCATGGATAACGACGACCTACGCCGCGGCAAGCCCACCTGCCATGTGCAATTTGACGATGCCACCGCCCTGCTGGTCGGTGATGCATTGCAAAGCCTCGCCTTTGAAACCTTGAGCCATCCGCACGCCTGCGCGGATGCCCCCACGCAAGTTGCCATGCTGGCGCTGCTGGCTAAAGCCACCGGTTCACGCGGCATGGCCGGCGGCCAGGCGGTAGATTTAGCGGCAACCGGGCACACGCTCGAACTGGCTGAACTCGAATTCATGCACATCCACAAAACCGGCGCACTCATTGAAGCGGCGGTCTTGCTCGGTGCCATGACGGCCGGCACACCGGCCGCGGCGCAGCGGCAAAGTTTGCAACACTATGCCCGTTGCATCGGGCTCGCCTTCCAGGTGATGGATGATGTGCTGGATTCCGAAACCGATACCGCCACGCTAGGCAAAACCGCCGGCAAAGATGCCGCCCAAGGCAAGGCAACCTATTTGACCCTGATGAGCGCCAAAGAAGCCCGCGCCTACGCCAACGAATTGATTGAAGATGCTCTCGCAACGCTGGCCCCGTTTGGGGCAGCCGCTGCGAGCCTGGCCGCCATTGCCCGTTTTATTGTCGAGCGCCGCTACTAAAATGTCCCTGCTTGAATCCATCGCATCCCCCGCTGATCTGAAAGGCCTTGACCGCGCCGCCTTAAAAGAACTCAGCAACGAACTCAGAGCGTTCATTATCGACAGCGTCTCGCGCACCGGCGGCCATCTCGCCTCCAATCTCGGCGTCGTTGAACTCAGTGTCGCCTTGCATAGCGTGTTCAACACACCGCAAGACCGCATCATCTGGGATGTGGGCCATCAAACTTACGCGCACAAAATTCTCACCGGACGGCGCGAACGCATGCACACCTTGCGCCAAACCGACGGCTTATCCGGCTTTACCAAGCGCGAAGAAAGTGAATATGACGCCTTCATCGCCGGCCATTCCAGCACCTCCATTTCCGCCGCGCTCGGCATGGCGGTCGCCGCCCAACTGAAAGGCGAAGAACGGCGGGTCATTGCCGTCATCGGTGATGGCGCGATGACCGCAGGCATGGCGTTTGAAGCGCTCAACAACGCCGGCACCATGGCGGCGAATCTGCTGGTTATCCTGAACGACAACGACATGTCGATTTCAGCTAATGTTGGCGCGCTCAACAGCTACCTCACCAAACTGCTCTCCGGCCGCTTCTACAACAACTTGCGCACGCGCGGCGAACGTTTTCTCGCCACCTTGCCGCCCATCCACGAGCTGGCCAAGCGCGCGGAAGAACACATCAAGGGCATGGTGACGCCGAGCACGTTGTTTGAAGAGTTCGGCTTCAACTACCTTGGCCCGATTGATGGCCACGACCTGGATGCGTTGATGCCAACGCTGCTCAACATCCGCGAACTCAAAGGTCCGCAATTCCTGCATATCGTCACGCAAAAGGGCAAAGGCTACGACTTGGCCGAAGCCAATCCCTGCCTTTATCACGGTGTCGGCAAGTTTGAAATTGAGCAGGGCGTCAGCGCGAAAGTCTCGCTGCGCCCCACCTATACCGAGATCTTTGGTCGCTGGCTGAACGATATGGCCGCCGCCGACGAGCGCCTGGTCGGCATTACGCCGGCCATGAGCGAAGGATCCGGCCTGACCGAATTCGCCCAACGCTTTCCGCAGCGCTATTTCGATGTTGGCATTGCCGAGCAGCACGCGCTTACCTTTGCCGCCGGCCTGGCTTGCGAAGGCTTCAAACCGGTGGTGGCGATTTATTCGACCTTTTTACAACGCGCTTATGACCAGTTAATTCACGATGTCGCCCTGCAAAACCTCCCGGTGATGCTGGCGATCGACCGCGCTGGCCTGGTCGGTGCCGATGGTCCCACGCACGCCGGCGCTTTCGACCTTTCATTTTTGCGCTGCATTCCCGACATGCTGATTGCGACGCCCTCGAATGAAAACGAATGCCGCAACCTGCTCACCACCGCTTATCGCCACAACGGCCCCAGTGCGGTGCGCTATCCGCGCGGCACCGGCCCCGGCGTCGCAATTGCGACTACGCTGGAGACGGTCCCGGTCGGCAAAGGCATCATCCGGCGGGAGATTCAACGCAATGAACAATCTGAACAATCCCGCCCGCGCATCGCCATTTTGGCCTTTGGCAGCCTTGTCACCACCGCCTTGCAAGTGGCCGAAACGCTGGATGCCACCGTCGCCGATATGCGCTTCGTCAAACCGATCGACCGCGCGCTGATTCAATCGCTGGCAGAAAGCCACGCGCTGCTGGTGACGGTAGAAGAAAACGTCGTCATGGGCGGGGCCGGTTCCGCGGTCGCCGAGGTGTTGGCTGAAGGATTAACCACAGGCTTAACCACAGGATCGACCACATCAAAGCAGAAACCTTCTATCCTGCACCTCGGCCTGCCGGATCGGTTTGTCGAACATGGCGACCCCGCTGTTTTACTGGCGCGCTGCGGGCTGGATGCCGCCGGCCTGCTCAGCAGCATTCAAGCCGCCAGCAAAAAATTCTTACCTGAGTAATTTACTCAACCATTAGCGTCAGCTTATAATGCCGTTCTTCAAGCACTGTCGGCCACCCAGCCAAGAGGAAATTCGCCATGACCACATGCGAAACTGTCTGTGAAACATCCGCGCCATGCCCGAAAGATCAACCGAGAGATCAACCTATTGCCGACGTGCAGAATTATGCTGACTCGCGCAATATCGCCATCGACAAAGTGGGCATCAAGGCCATTCGTCATCCAGTCCGCGTCCTGGATAAAACCGGCGGCGCACAACACACCATCGCCACCTTTGGCATGTACGTCTATCTGCCGCACCATTTCAAAGGGACGCACATGTCCCGCTTCATTGAGATTTTGAACGGCAACCAGCGTGAGTTTTCGGTGGAATCATTTGAAAACACCTTGCGCCTGATGGTCAGCAAGCTAGAAGCTGAGTCAGGTCATGTCGAAATGAATTTCCCTTATTTCGTCAACAAGAAAGCGCCGGTCTCTGGCGTCGAAAGTTTGATGGATTACGATGTCACCTTCATCGGTGAAATCAAGAATGGCGAATATCTGCAAACCATGAAAGTGTTGGTGCCTTGTACCAGCCTATGCCCATGTTCCAAGCAAATTTCCCAGTACGGTGCACATAATCAGCGTTCGCACGTCACCATCACCGCGCGCACCAATACCTTCGTCTGGATTGAAGACATCATCCAAATTGCCGAGGAAAACGCCTCCAGTCAGCTTTATGGCTTACTCAAGCGGCCGGATGAAAAATTCGTCACGGAAAAAGCCTACGAAAATCCCAAATTCGTTGAAGACCTGGTGCGCGATGTGGCCGCCGCATTGAATCGCGATGATCGAATTGACGCCTACATCGTAGAAGCGGAAAACTTCGAATCCATCCACAACCACAGCGCCTACGCCCTCATTGAACGCAGCAAGCAAGCGGCGGCATAAGTTCATCACCATGGATGTTGGCATACAGGGTTTTGGGCATAATGCGTGCTCCCTCCCCTGTCGAGCGCAGCCATGCAGCCCATTGCCATATTTCGTCATGCCGCCCACGAAGGGCCCGGTTATTTCGCGCAATTTCTCAACAACCGCGCCATTCCCTGGCAACTGATTGCGATTGATCGCGCTGACATCATCCCCACCAGCCCGGAGAAATACGCCGGCTTAGTGTTCATGGGTGGGCCAATGAGCGTGAATGACGATTTGGCCTGGATTAACGCCAGCCTGAAGCTGATTCGGCTGGCGGTCGCCGCGGATATCCCGGTCCTTGGCCATTGTTTAGGCGGTCAATTAATCGCCAAGGC
>CAYWXO010000029.1:8044-9409 GCA_964462255.1 uncultured Thiobacillus sp.
GCGATATTGAAAAAAATATCGAAAGCTTTCAATCATTTCATTGGCATGGCGAAACCTTTAGCTTGCCGGCAGGTGCCACCCGCCTTTTGTCCAGCGTTCATTGTGAAAATCAGGCATTCGTGCTGGGCAAACATCTCGCCCTGCAATGTCATGTTGAAATGACGCGCGACATGATCGAGCAATGGTGCGCAGTCGGAGCCGATGAAATTGCCGCCGCCGCCGATTCACCTGGCGTGCAATCCGCGGCGCAAATAATGGCGCAAACCGACGCCCTGCTCGCCCCCTTGCATCACGTTGCCGACAAGCTGTATTCGCGCTGGCTACAAGGCGTCGCAACATGAGCGAGCACGCAAATGATCGCGCAAATGAACTGGAAATCACCCTGCCGCATTTGCGCAGTTTGATCGGCCTGCACGTTCGCCATCAAGGTTGCGTTTGCGTCGTGCTGGAGATACTCGAATCGCCGCCGGCGTTAGTGCTCGAACCCATTTCTGCGCCGCACGACGCCACGGCAAGCCAGCACAACGTCGGCCAGATCATGGCCAATTTGCATGGTCAACCCGGTGAATTCGCGGTCGAAACGCGCATTGTGCAAATATTGACGCTGGATCGAACCGGCTTGCACGATGAATTGCTAGAATTGGACCTTATCGGTTAAACCACATTGCTCCATGGAATTTGATCATTTTTGTTCATTTATTGACTTTTCAAATACCTTCATGGACAAATTCGACTGCCTCGCTGCTCACCCTTCTGTGTTCACCCCTCTGCGCCCAACTCAAAACGGATAATCCAATGGAAAGACTCAAATCGCTACTCGACAACCTGAATGCCCTCGCCCCCTGGTTTGCGCCACTGGTCCTCAGGTTGTTGTTAGCGAAAGAGTTTTGGGATGCCGGCATTGAAAAAATGAACAGCAACAACTGGTTTTACAACATCCAGGCGCAATTTCCGTTTCCCTTCAGCCTGCTGCCGCCCGACACCAATTGGCAATTGGCCATCAGTTTTGAAGTTTTAGGCGCAGTGGCGTTGCTGCTTGGCTTCGGCACCCGTTTTTTTGCCATGGCACTGTCGTTGCTGACCCTGATCGCTATTTTCACCATTCATGCCGACGCAGGCTACACACTAGGCAGCGCCATCAATGAAGGCGGCTGGAAACTGCCCCTGTTCTACCTCGTCATGTTATTGACCTTAATTTTGTCTGGCCCCGGCAGACTGAGCATCGACCATCACCTGTATCAGCGTCACATGAAAACGCAACGCCGGCTCTGGTCCTAAAGAATCGCCGATCCGGCACGCAAGGAGAATGCAATGCCTGTTCTAGTGGGCGATCTCGGTGGCACCCATACTCGATTGGCGCTGGCT
>CAYWXO010000029.1:9509-20728 GCA_964462255.1 uncultured Thiobacillus sp.
AATGCCTGTTCTAGTGGGCGATCTCGGTGGCACCCATACTCGATTGGCGCTGGCTCATTGCGAAAGCAATACCAACACCGCAGGCAACCCAAGCGCCCCAATCGAGTTAACCCATAGCACGCGCTATCTCAATAGCGAGCATGACAATCTGCATGAAATTTTGGCGCGTTATCTTACTGAACCGCCTCTCACTGAACAGCATGTCAGTGGCGCGCTTAGCTGTTGTCTTGCCGTCGCCGGCCCCACCGATGGGCGCAGCGTGCAATTCACCAACCTCAACTGGCGCATTGAAACCACCGACCTGATGCACGCGTTCAGCTTTAGCGCGTGCCAACTGGTCAATGACTTTACCGCCGTCGGCTGGGGGCTCAATACGTTAGAGAAAAATGCCCTGCACCCGCTGCAAACTGGCCAAGCGCTGGTCGGTGGCGCGCGAGTAGCGCTGGGTGCCGGCACTGGCCTTGGCGTCAGCCTGTGTGCTTGGCGGGATGATCACTATCAGCCGCTGGCCTCAGAAGGGGGCCACGTCAGTTTTGCGCCCTGCACGGCAGAACAAGATCGTTTGCTTGCCTTCATGCGCACGCATTACCAGCGCGTTTCTATCGAACGCCTGTTGTCCGGCCCCGGTTTAATTGACCTGTTCCGCTTCTGCTTGAAAGAGCAGGCTGTCAGCCATAGCGCCTTATTAACCAACCCGCACCCGGCACAAGCCATCAGCCAGGCCGGCCTGGAAAAAAGTGACCCGATTGCCCGCCATTGTCTGCATTTATTTGCTGAAATTTACGGCCAGACTGCGGGCGATTGGGCGCTCGCCACGCAAGCGCGTGGCGGCATTTTTCTCGCCGGCGGCATCGCGCCAAAACTGCTGCCGATACTGCAAAGCGCTTCCTTTCTCGCCGCATTCAACGCCAAAGGCCGCTATAGCGACTGGATGCACAGCGTGCCGGTCAACGTTATTCTCGACCCGGATATCGGCCTGAAAGGCGCAGCCTACGCGGCGCACCGCCATCAACTTAACAACCCGCGCCATAATCCTTGAATTTTTCCAGCACTTCGCCCATCTCGGCTTCGTTCAGCAAGACCGGCTCACCCAACTGACAGGCACGCAAATACTGGCCGCACAAGGCTTCAACTTCATTGGCCAACGCCAACGCCGCCGGCAAACTTCGGCCCCAAGCCAGCAAACCATGATTCGCCATTAAACAAGCGCGCCGATCTTGCAGCGCCAGCAACACCGCATCAGACAAGGCTTGCGTACCAAAGGTGGCGTAGGCCGCACAGCGAATATCCCTGCCGCCCGCCATTGCCACCATGTAATGAAACGGCGGAATATCGCGCCGCAAACAGGCCAACGCCACCGCAAACGGCGAATGCGCATGCACCACGGCTTCCGCTTGCGGAAAAGCGACATAAATATCGCGATGAAATCGCCATTCACTGGATGGCCGGGCATCAGTTTCACTTTCCTCAGTTTCACTTTCACCCGCCAAAACAGATCCATCCAACGCCATGGCCACCATATCCGCGGCAGTCAACGCTGCCATGGCCTGACCAGAAGGCGTAATCAAAAAGCCAGACGCCGTGCGCACACTGACATTGCCCGATGAACCCTGATTGAGGCCGCACTGCACACTCTCACGCGCCACGCCGGCCAATGTTGTGCGTAAATTTGCCGCACATAAAACGGCTTTCTTCGTGCGCACGCTCATGCTGCCGCCACCGCGCGTGCTGGAAACAAGGCGGCCAAAGCGCCGCGTTCCGCCGCACACACGCCACGTTCAGTAATCAAGCCGGTAATCAAACGCGCCGGCGTGACATCGAACGCCGGATTCGCCGCCGGGCTGCCCGGCGGCGTCAACTGCACCGACAGCACCCGACCATCGGCGGCACGGCCTTGAATGCAGGTGACTTCAGCCGCATCACGTTGCTCAATCGGAATCTGGCTGCCACTCGCCAAGGTGAAATCAATGCTCGGCCCCGGTGCCGCCACATAAAACGGCAGGCGGTTATCGAATGCCGCCAGCGCCTTCAGATAAGTCCCAATTTTGTTGGCGACATCGCCATTCGCCGCCACCCGATCCGTGCCGACGATACAAACATCCACCTGCCCGTGCTGCATCAAATGGCCGCCGGCGTTATCGGCAATCACATGATGCGCAATGCCGGCCTGCTGCAATTCCCAAGCGGTAAGACTGGCCCCCTGATTGCGCGGCCGGGTTTCATCCACCCAAACGTGGACAGCCAGGCCGGCCGCCACCGCGCTGAAAATCGGTGCCAACGCCGTGCCCCAATCCACTGTCGCCAGCCAGCCGGCATTGCAATGCGTCAGGATATTGAGTGGCCTATTTTTATTGAGCGGCCCCTTTTTCCTGGCGGCCAAGGCCTGCAACAGCGTTAACCCATGCTGACCAATCGCCTGATTCTGCGCGACATCTTCTTCACAAATGGCAGCGGCTTCGGCCCAGGCGGCAGCCAGCCGCTGCGCCGGCGGCAAGGGCAACAGGCGCGCCAACATGCGCTGCACCGCCCAGCGCAAATTCACCGCCGTCGGCCGCGTGGCAATCAATTGCTCGCCTGCCGCCAACAGCGCCGCATCATCCGCCTGGTGCTGGGCGGCCAGCGCCAGACCATAAGCCGCCGTGGCCCCAATTAACGGCGCACCGCGCACGCGCATGACGGCAATGGCTTCCGCCGCATCGGCCACATGGTGCAATCGCCGCCGCACGAATTCATGCGGCAAAAAGGTTTGATCAATGATTTCAACGGCATCACGGCCATCGCTTGTCATGCAGCGCCAGATCGTGCGCGTCGGTGTTCCTGAAATAAGCATGAATGTTCCTGTGGGTTCCTCTTTCAGCGTCGATTATCCGAGATAAAATCAGCGCATGCCTCCTGCCCTCCCCCAAATTACCCTCGCCGCCGCCCTCAATGCCCTGCTAGACGCGCAACCCGCCGCGCTGAATCGGCTGCAACGTCACGCCGACAAAGCGTTGCGCTTGGCCTTGCCGGTATTGCCCATTCATCTTGCGCTCGACGCAAACGGTCGCTTCCAGGCGGCGGTTGCAGCAGACGCTGCCCCTGATTTGATTCTGACGCCGCTGCCCAGCGCCCTGCCGCTGTTACTGCACGACGGCAAACTGGCCGATTTATTTCATATCGAAGGCGACGGCCTCTTCGCTGCCGACCTCTCCGGCGCGCTGGCCGATTTCGATTGGGTTCTCGCGCTGCGTCCCTATTTAGGCGACATTGTTGCCAGCCGCGTCGATCAGTTTTTGCGCGGCCTCGTCTCCTGGCGCCAGCAAGCCCACGCCGATAGCGGCCTGCATCTGGCCGAATACGCCATTTACGAACAAGCGCTACTGGCCGAACCGCTCGCCGCACGCGATTTCGTCAACGCTGTCGATTGCCTGCGCGAAGATGTCGATCGCTTTGCCGCCCGCTTGCAGCACCTTGAAGAAAAGCGTTAAGCGCCATGTACCTCTTCCGTCTGTTTCGCATTTTTTATACGGCGGCCCGTTTCGGGCTGGATGAATTCTTCCTCGGCCACGAACGGGTCAAATTGGTGCGCTGGGGCGTGCAAGCGTTATTTTTCTGGCGCGGTTTCTTGTTTGAAATGGAGCGTCCGCGCGGTGAGCGCCTGCGGCTGGCGCTGGAATCGCTCGGGCCGATCTTCATCAAATTTGGCCAGATGCTGTCCACCCGGCGCGACATGATTCCAACTGACATCGCCGACCAATTGGCCAGTCTGCAAGATAACGTGCCGCCCTTCCCCAGCGAGCAGGCACTCGCCGTCATCAAACGCGCTTATGGTCGCGACGCCGCCGAAGTTTTCGCCGCATTCGATAACACCCCTGTTGCCTCCGCCTCCATTGCCCAAGTCCATCGCGCCACGCTGAAGGACGGCAAACAAGTCGCGGTTAAAGTCTTGCGGCCGGGAATTCAGAAAATCATCGGCCACGACATCCAGATTCTGGAAGCCATTGCCGGCCTGATTGAACGCCTCTGGTGGGATGGCCGCCGTTTGAAACCGCGCGAAGTGGTCGCCGAATTCGCCAAACACCTCGACGATGAACTTGACCTGATCCGGGAAGCCGCCAACTGCTCACAATTGCATCGTAATTTTGCCGACTCGCCGCTGCTCGCCGTGCCGGAAGTGGAATGGGATTACTGCACCTCGGAAGTCATGGTGATGACCTGGATGAACGGGCTGCCCATTTCACGTTTGGATGAATTGCGTCGCCGTGGCGTTGATGTTCCGAGATTGGCGCGGGCCGGTGTCGAAATTTTCTTCACGCAAGTCTTCCGTGACGGTTTTTTTCACGCGGACATGCACCCCGGCAACGTACTGGTCACCGACCATGGCAAATACATCGCCCTTGATTTCGGCATCATGGGCACGCTGAACGAAACGGATAAAAGCTATCTGGCGCAAAACTTCCTCGCCTTTTTTCAGCGCGATTACAAAAAGGTGGCACGCGCGCATCTGGATGCTGGCTGGGTGCCGGCCGACACGCGCGCCGATGAGTTTGAGGCCGCCATTCGCGCCGTCTGCGAGCCGGTGTTCGATCGCCCGTTAAAAGAAATCGCCTTCGGCAAAATTTTGCTGCGCTTATTCCAAACTTCGCGCCGCTTCGGCATGGAAATTCAACCGCAACTGGTCATGCTGCAAAAAACGCTGCTCAACATCGAAGGTCTCGGTCGCCAACTCGACCCGGAGCTGGATTTATGGTCCACCGCCAAACCTTTTCTGGAACGCTGGATGAGCGAACAAATCGGCTGGCGCGGCTGGCTGCGTACCGTCAAAGAAGAAGCGCCCTATTGGGGTGCAGTATTGCCGCAATTACCACGCCTGGCACATCAAGCCTTGCGCACCGATCGTCTGGAAAAACTGGAAGCCGCCGTGGCCATTTTGCTGGCGCAACAACACAGCCGCAACCGCTGGCTGGCAATCATCGCCCTTGCCTTGGTCGCCCTGGCCGCCGCCGTGTTCACACATTCCTGACCCCTCCATTTTGTTGACCGAGTTTATTGATAAAGATCAGCGCCGCCATGAGTCCTCTTGATCTACCCGCCCCAGCACCATTCCCCATCATCACCCTGCACCCCATTTCAGATGCCCAACAACGTTGGGTGGGCATTGCGCTGCAAGCCGAACACCCGCTAGATAACACTGCCTTAGCGCACATTTTTAGCCATCGCGAGATAGTAAGTACCAAGTCAAGTACCAAGGAGAAATCCAATGAAAAAACATTAGGTAACATGCTCGGTGCGCTGAGTTGTGTCATTGAGATTGATCTTGCCTCACTGGATCTTGCGTTACTTGATCTTGCGTTGCAGGAGCTTGCTCCAGCCGATCTACCCACCCAGCAAATTGTGCTCAAATTTGCGCTGGAAGAAGCGATCAGCCCCGACCTGCAAACAAAATTGACTGCCCTGCACAGCGCCGGCTTCCGCTTGTTGGCAACGGGGGCATTTGCTGATTCATTCGCTGATTCATTTGCAAGTTCAGTCGCGCCAATGCAAAGCCAAAGCGGCCCTCTATCGCCTCCCGCCGCAGCAGCGGCCACGCAAACCAACGCGAAAAACAAAAGCAACGCCTCCAGCAACGGCTTATTACTCAAGCTGTTATCGCTAGTCACCGCCGATGCGGACAGCGCGGATATTGAAGCGATCATCAAGCGCGACCCCAATTTATCCTACCAACTGCTGAAACTGGTCAACTCCGTGTCATTTGGCTCGGCCAACAAAATCACCAATTTTTCGCAAGCCATTGCATTACTAGGTCGTCGCCAGTTACAACGCTGGCTGCAATTGTTGTTATATGCCCAATCGCAAGGCAATGCCGCTGCCAATCCGCTGCTGCCGCGCGCAGCCCAACGTGCCGGCCTGATGGAAGCCTTGGCGCGACACATCGGCTTATCGCATGAGCAACAAGATCATGCCTTCATGATCGGCATGTTTTCCCTACTCGAATCGCTGTTTGGCATACCGCTGGCCGAAATCATCACCCCGTTAAACCTGGCCGAAGAAGTGAATCTCGCCTTGCTTAATCAAAGCGGCCCGCTGGGTAACCTGCTTAATCTCGTCAACCTTAGCGAACAACCGCCTTCAGCCAACCACACCGCCCAACTAGCGCAAACCTTGGCCGCTCTGCACATTACCCACCGCGATTGGGTAAGCGTGGTCATTGAAGGTGCGCGCTGGGCGGTACAAGTCAGCAAGGAAGCCTAATCATGAACACCGATTTCGATGCCGCTCTTGTGCTATGCGAAATTGGATTGAATACACCGGGGACGCAACTCCTCCCCGCCATCGCTAACGCCCTCACACCGCTATTGCAATGCAGCAGCATTCATATCGGCGCTAATCCGCCGGCCGATTACACCGACGCCACCCCCATCCTGCATGCCGGTGTTTCGTATGGTCATTTAGCGGTATCTGGCCGCTATACTATCCACACCACACCCCGTGATGAAGCTTACCAACACCAACTCTCATCACTCGCACGCCTGATCGGCTGGCTCCTACACCAGCGCAACACGCACGACCAACGTATGCGGGCCAGCCAACACACGGCTGAACGCTTGCAGGAACAAGCGCAAATCCTCGATCAAATCCATGAATCGGTCATCACCATGGATCTGGCCGGCTACATCACCGGCTGGAACAAAGGCGCAGCGCAACTGTTCGGCTACAGCACCGACGAAGCGCTGGGAAAACACATTCTGTTTCTTTACGCCGACCCGGATTCCGATGACGACGAAGGTTTTCAAGATGCCTTTTTGGAGCATGGCGGCCGTGAACTGGAAGTTCGCCGCCGCCGCAAATCCGGCGAAATTTTCTGGGCCAGTCTGCAACTTTCCCTGATGCGAAATGAAGCCGGCCAACCGTGCGGGCTCATCGGCTATCTATCCGACATTACCTTACGCATCGAAAACGAAAAGAACTTGCGCTTGCAATCACGCATTTTCGAGCACAGCGAAGAAGGCATTTTGATTACCGATGCCAACAAGCAAATTCTTTCCGTTAATCCGGCCTTCTGCAGCATGACCGGCTACGCCCTCGCCGAAGTGCTTGCGCAAGTGCCGAACTGTTTGAACTCCGATCAGCACGCGCCCACTTTCCACCCCGGCTTGTGGGAGCGGGTGGAACAAGAAGGCAGTTGGCACGGCGAAGTCTGGAGTCGCCGTAAAAATGGCGAAGACTTTCCCTGTTGGATGTCAGTCAGCCTGGTGCGCAACGCGGAAGGGCGCGTCAACCATTATTTCTCCATCTTTACCGACATTACCGAACGCAAACAGGCGGAAGAGCGCATCCACTATCTCGCCTACTACGACAACCTGACTGACCTGCCAAATCGCTCGCTGTTTTACAAACTGGTTGATCAGGCGCTGATGGAAGCGAAACGGAATCATCAACATGGTGCCATTCTGTTCATTGACCTCAATCGCTTCAAACCAATCAACGACAGCCTGGGGCATGGCATTGGCGACCAGTTGCTCAAGCAAGTGGCCGAACGCCTGCGCTGCGCCGTGCGCTCTGAAGATGTGGTGGCAAGACTCGGCGGCGATGAATTTGTCATTGCCCTGTTTGACATTACCCGGCGCGAACACGCCGCCATCGTGGCGCAAAAATTACTGGCGGCGCTGGAGCCTTCCTTCTGGGTCGAACAAAACGAACTCAAAATCGGCGCAGCCATCGGCATCAGTGTTTACCCGCGTGACGGTGCCGACACCGAATCACTCTTGCGCATGGCCGACATCGCCATGTATCGCGCCAAAAAGAGCGATCAAGACAACTACGCTTTCTTCAGCCAGGAGATGAATCAGCGCGCTATTGATCGCATGAAAATCGAATCTGGCTTGCGGCATGCCATTGAATATGATGAATTATTATTACATTACCAACCCAAGGTGGACTTAATCAGTGGCCGTATCGTCGGCGCGGAAGCACTCGTCCGCTGGAATCACCCGGAACGCGGCATGGTCTCGCCGGCCGAATTCATTCCTATCGCCGAGGAATCCGGCCTCATTACCCAGGTTTCAGCGTGGGTATTGCAAGCAGCCTTGCAACAAGCCCAAATCTGGCAAGATGCTCATCTGCCGCTGGTCAGAATTGCCGTCAATCTTTCCGCGCGCGACTTCTCGTCCGATCTATCCGAACGGGTTGAAACGCTGCTACTCAGTTATGGCGTATCAGCCGACTGGCTCGAACTCGAAATCACCGAAGGCATGTTGACGCAAAGTAGTGACCTAGTGATTAACATGATGGATAAGCTAGCCGCGCTCGGCGTTAAGCTGGCTTTGGATGACTTCGGCACCGGCTATTCCAGCTTGTCCTACCTGAAACGCTTCCCGATCGACACACTAAAAATCGACCGCTCCTTTGTCACCGGCATTCCCGATGACGGGAATGACTGCGCCATCGCCGGTGCCATCATCAGCATGGCGCAACGCCTTGGCCATCGTGTCATCGCCGAAGGCGTTGAAACGCAAGAACAACTGCTTTTTCTCAAAAGCCTCGGCTGCCAGGAGATTCAAGGCTATTTGTTTTCCGCCCCGGTGCCCGCAGCAAAATTTGAACAGATGATCCGCGAAGATCGTCGCTTGCCGCTGCATGATCTTGGCGGATTACAGGCAAATTCAGTTAACCGATAAGCGGCACCGTGATGTTTTAAAACTAGCGCTTGTATTTCCTATGCATAAGTTGTCAGCAGTAAAATGCGCAGCAATCCTGACCACGTAAACTTAAGCGCCAACTTATCCATGCCTGCCGACACCCTACCGTCCGTTTCACCGCGCAGGCATCCTAACTTTCTTGCACGCTGGCTAACAAAAATAGCGCTCGGCTTTGCGCTTACTGCTTGCGCGAGCCTTCCAATGCCGCTGAGTGAAGAAGAGCGCGCAGCCGCGGCTGCAGAAGCTGCAGCCGCGGCAAAAGCCGAAGAAGCACGTCAAGCAATGCGACCCAGCACGGTGTGCGGTCCGCAGCACGGCAACCCATTTGCATTGCGTAAAAAAGTGCTGGTGCTTGCACTGCCAGTACAAAAACCCTTCGACGCAATTGATCTACCCGGCTTGGCCACAGCATGGTCCAGCGCGCTACAACAGCGTATGCAGAAGAGCGACCGTTATCTGATCCGCAATGGCGGCAACCACGCCATCAACCCACATGACAATCTCCGTCAACAAATCAGCACGCTGGCCCAGCAATTCGACGCCCAGATTGTCGTCGCCGGACAGATCACCAATCTTGGCATACATCAAAGCCGCATCGGTTTGGGCTCACTGGGATCATTACCCCGCCCCTTCGGCGATATTCGAGTAATCGAAACAGAATTGGATATTTACGACGGCCAGACTGGCACCCGGCTGAATCGACTTAATCACACCACCGAAATCAAAGGCGACGTCAAAAACACCAGCGGCAGCACCCTGCGCGGCGGCTTCTTCCAAATCCCGCTCGGTGTCGCGGTCGACGCTTTGTTAAACAAACAGGTAGAAGACCTACAAGACGAAATCGCCTGCCTGCCACTACAAGCGCGCATCGTCCTCACCACGCAGAAGGAAGTCCACATCGATGTCGGCTACACCAGCAACATCAAACCCGACGACCGTTTGCGAATCTTGCAGCGCGAAGGATTCCCGAGCAGCGAAGGCCTCCAGAGCGAAAAGTCCGTCGGCCACCTAGTGATCAAACAGGTTTACCCGGAAACCGCTGTCGGCCAAGTCGAAAGTGAAAATCAGCCAGATTGGAAGCTGAACGGGTTTGTCAGGGCCTGGTGATTGATCTAATCGCTAACGGCCAGCTGAAGCAAGCACGCTTCAACGCCTGAGAAAAAGGGATCAGCGCCTGGTTGAATAACTTCAACGATACGGATGTGCCTCGGCAACAAAGTCGATCAATCGCCCCTGGTGCTCGATCAATACCTGACCGGCAGAGATTCCTTCACGCACCATCTCCGCGACGATATCTTTGGCTCGCCATTGGGTCGGAATGATGACTACATCGGCGGGCTGCACTTTGAGCACATCGCGGAAAACGATTCTTTGCCCAGTACCGGGCACAAAGGTGCCGACCTTGTCCGGATCTGAATCCACCACCAACGGAAAACGCTTCGCATCCGCGCCGAATTGATGGACGAACGCCGCCGCCTTTCCGGTGCCGCCCCAAATGGCCACCCGCGCCCCGCGATTGGCCAGATCATCCAGTTGCGACCGAATCATGCTGAGGCTCGTTTCCGCCTGCCCGGCAAAAACATGGGAAGCCTGGGCGCGGTCAAGCATCGCGGCGGGCACGCCTAAACGCACCAAGGCATAAATCACCTCACCGTCATAACCATGCGCCATCTCCACCACCTCGCCAGCACGCTCCATCAAAGTACAAAACGATTGCGTTGTGAAATGCGACACATGCTCGTAGAAAAAATCCGCCAGCCGACCGGATTTAAACACCCGATCGATGCAGGGCATTTCCGCAAACAACCAAACCGGCTTGCCCAGCGTAACCGCCCCCCAGGCCAATTGCTCGACAAAAGCCGAGGTATCGGTGAGATGTTCGAGTACATGCCGCATAATGACAGCATCTGGTGCCAGACTAGGTATGTCCTCCAGCGGCGTGAAATAACGCGCATGAAACTCCACGCCGCGCCCCGTCTCAACCGTGGCATTGGGATCAAAGCCGACAAATCGTCCGACGCCATTGCGTGATTTAGCCAACCCACGCAAAAAATGTCCCTCACCGCAACCGACTTCCGCCACTGTGGGTGTATCCGGCAAGCGCGATAACAGCAGATCGCGTGTATCCGCAAGATGCCCCCGCCAAATGCTGCCGGTGTTGAACATACGGTTAGGATTATTCTGATAAGGAATCGCGTCATAACTGAACAAACGATTCCAAACATGCGTGCATTTTGGGCACTGCACAAACTCAAGCGGAAATCTTTCCATGGCTTGCGCGGCTTCTTCGCTTTGGGGCCAGCCTAGTGTGGCAAGCGGCTGCAAACCACCATTGAAAAAAGGCGCGGCGAGGGCGTGATCGCAAACCGGACAATGGGCAACAACAACGTTTGTATTCATTTCAGCAATAAATTCTTGAAGTAAGAAATGGTTTCTTTCAGGCCATCTTCCAGCGCCACCTTGGGCTCCCAATCCAATAACGCTTTGGCCTTGGCGATATCAGGTTTGCGCCGCACCGGGTCGTCTTGCGGCAGCGGCCTG